>JBIQKN010000051.1:4457-10714 GCA_044506565.1 Sphingomonadales bacterium
AGGGACTGTCCCTATTTTCGTCGGAGGTTTCAGCGTTCGCCGGCGATCTGCTTGAGTTCGTAGAGCAGGTCGAGCGCGGCGCGGGGGGAGAGGGAATCGATATCGAGCTCGGCGAGCTTGTCGCGGACCGCGTCGACCTTGTCCTCGGCGGCTTCGATCGCGGCGGCGAACAGCGGCAGCTCGCCGAGGCCTGCAGCGAGCCCGCCGGTTTCGGCGCGGCCCTTCTCGAGCTTGTCGAGGACCTGGCGCGCGCGGGCGATTACCGCGGCGGGGATGCCGGCGAGCTTGGCGACGGCCAGGCCGTAGCTGCGGTCGGCGGGGCCTTCGGCGACCTCGTGCAGCAGGACGAGATCGCCCTTCCATTCGCGGGCGCGGACGTGGTGCAGCGACAGCGCCGGGCAGGTCTCGGCGAGGCGGGCGAGCTCGTGGTAGTGGGTTGCGAACAGGCAGCGGCAGCGATTGGTCTCGTGGATCGCTTCGGCCACCGCCCAGGCGAGCGCGAGGCCGTCGTAGGTCGAGGTGCCGCGGCCGACTTCGTCGAGGATCACGAAACTGCGATCGGTCGCCTGGCTGAGGATCGCCGCGGTCTCGACCATCTCGACCATGAACGTCGAGCGGCCGCGGGCGAGATTGTCGGACGCGCCGACGCGGCTGAACAGGCGGTCGACGAGGCCGATCTTGGCGCGCGCGGCGGGGACGAAGCCGCCGGCCTGGGCGAGCAGCACGATCAGCGCGTTCTGCCGCAGGAAGGTCGACTTGCCGCCCATGTTGGGGCCGCCGACGAGCCATAACCGGTCGTCGGGATCGAGCCGGCAGTCGTTGGCGACGAAGCGCTCGCCCGCGGCGGCGAGCGCCGCCTCGACCACCGGGTGGCGGCCCTCCTCGATCTCGAGGCAGGGATGCTCGACGATCGCGGGCGGGGACCAGCCGCCCTCGGCGGCGCGTTCGGCCTGGCCGGCGGCGACGTCGATTCGCGCCAGCGCGGCGGCGGTCGCGGCGATCGGTTCGCGCGCGGCGGCGACCTCGGCGACGAGCGCCTCGAAGTGCGCCTCCTCGGCGGCGAGCGCGTGGCCGCCGGCTTCGGCGATGCGGGTCGCTTCCTCGTGCAGGTGGATCGAGTTGAAGCGCACGGCGCCGGCCATCGTCTGGCGGTGGGTGAAGCCGCTGTCGGGCGCCATCAGGGCGTCGGCATGGCGGCTCGGCACCTCGATGAAGTAACCGAGCACGCCGTTGTGGCGGATCTTGAGCGCGGCGATGCCGGTCTCGTCGCGGTAGCGCGCCTCGAGCGCGGCGATCGCGCGGCGCGAGTTCGACGCCGTGGCGCGCAGCTCGTCGAGCGCGTGGTCGTAACCTTCGGCGACGAACCCGCCCTGCGAGCGCTCGGTCGGCGGCGACGGCACCAGCGCGCGCGACAGGTGATCGGTCAGGGCGCCGTGGCCGGCGAGGCGGGGCAGGGCCTCGTCGAGCAGCGCCGGCCGGCGCGGGCGACCCTCGAGGCGGTCGTGCAGGCGGCGTGCCTCGGCGAGCCCGTCGCGGACCTGGCCGAGGTCTCGCGGGCTGCCGCGTCCGGCGACGATCCGGCCGAGCGCCCGGCCGAGGTCGGGCAGCGCGCGCAGCAGCTGGCGCACGTCGGCGCGCAGCAGCGGATCTTCGTGGAACCACCGGACCAGCTCGAGCCGGTCCTCGATCTCCGCCCGCGAGGCGAGCGGAGCGGCGAGATCCTCGGCGAGCTGGCGCGCGCCGGCGCCGGTGACGCAGCGGTCGACCGCCGCGACGAGGCTGCCGGCGCGGCCGCCGCCCTGCGCCTCGAGGATCTCGAGGCTGGCGCGGGTCGCCTCGTCCATTTCCAGGGTCGTGCCGGCCACGCGGGCCACGGGCGGCAGCAGCAGCGGCAGGCGTCCGCGGCCGGCGTGCTCGAGATAGGCGACGAGCCCGCCGGCGGCGGCGAGCATCGCACGGGTGAAGGCACCGAAGCCATCGAGCGTGGCGACGCCGTGGACCGCTCTCAGCCGAGCCTCGCCTTCGTCGCTGGCGAAGTCGCGCCGCGGCCGCGCGATAGCGTCCGGCGGGGCGTCGGGCCATTCTTCGGGTGCGACCAGTTCGCTCGGCCCGAGCCGGGCGAGCGACGCCGCAAGGTCCGTCGGACTGCACTCCTCGAGTTCCATGCGCCCGGTCGAGACGTCGCAGGCGGCGATGCCGATAGTCCCGCGCAGTTCGCAGATGGCGGCCAGCACGTTGGCGCGGCGCGGTTCGAGCAGCGCTTCCTCGGTCAGCGTGCCGGCGGTGACGAAGCGGACGATGTCGCGTGCGACGAGCGCCTTCGAGCCGCCGCGCTTCTTTGCCTCCTCGGGGCTTTCGACCTGCTCGGCGATGGCGACGCGGCAGCCGGCCTTGATCAGCCGGGCGAGATAGCCTTCGGCCGAGTGAACCGGGACGCCGCACATCGGGATCGGCTGGCCGAGATGCTCGCCGCGGCTGGTCAGCGCGATGTCGAGCACCTGGCTGGCGACCTTGGCGTCGTCGAAGAACAGCTCGAAGAAATCGCCCATGCGGTAGAACAGCAGGCAATCGCCGGCCTCGCGCTTGAGCGCGAGGTACTGCGCCATCATCGGCGTAACCGGGGAACCGCTGGCCATCGGAGGCGGACTAGCGAACCCGCGCCAGCGAAGTCACCGGTCGCGGCGGGATAACTTGCGGAATAACCGATGTGGTTCACAAGACTTGACATCGCGACGCAAATCGGTTACGAATGGCAAGGCTGCCCTTCGTGCGATTCGGCTACTGCTCGATCAGCGGGTGATGCTTGTCGAGGTGGCGCCGGACTATCCTGAGGTTGCGCGAGTTCGAGCGGAACATGAGGTCGAACAGGTCGCCGGCGATCGGGATGGCGCCGAGCGCGGTGTCGAAGGCGACGTTGCCGGCCATCCGCCACAGCTTCCACTTCGGCAGGCCGAGGTTGTTCGCTTCCCAGATGATGTAGGCGCCGAGGGCGGCGGCGACGAGGTCCCCCACCACAGGGACGAGGCCGGCGATCGCGTCGAGCCCGACCGGGCGGTTGATCCCGGGGATCACGAAGCTGCGTTCGAGCAGCTGCTCCATCGCCTCGATCCGGCGGCGAACCGAGACCGGGTCCGAACCGGTCGGGAAGCCCAACGGGCGGGGTCTGGGCAGCTCGTCCATGCCGGTTCCTCTCGCGCCCTATCTGGGAATGATCGCGAGGGGCGGCAAGGGATGGAAAGCCCACGGGTTGGCGACGAAGCCTTCGACGTCGCCGCGGACGAGCGAGAAACGCAGGGGCGAACCGAACGGGATGTAGACGTTGGACAGCGCCAGCGTCGACTCGGCCTCGGCCAGCAGCGTCGCGCGCGCCACGGGGTCGATCTCGGCCATCGCCTGTTCGACCAGGTCGTCGGCGTCGGCATCGCACAGGCCGGTGCCGAGCGAGCAGTTGAACTGGTTGAGGAACCACCGGGGATCGGCGTAGCGGGCAACGCGGTCGAGCATGACCAGATCGGCCCGCTCCGTCTCGGGGACGCGTTCGAGCCGGACGCCGATCGCACCCCATTGCGCTGCAAGCTCGCGGAACAGCTGGTCGTAGCCCGGCCCGTCGTCCATCGCGACCGCCAGCCGGGCTTCCCCGTTGTCGTTGGCCCGGCGCCATGCCGCGACCCGCCCGGCGGCGACCGCGCGCAAGTCCTCGATCGAACCGTCGCTCCACCGTTCGCCGACGAGTTCCGGGTCGCCGGGGAGGCCGGGTGCCACGATGCGGGTCGTCGGAACCCAGCCGCCGATATTGAAGGCGGCGATCAGTTGCGGTCGGTCGAGCGCCATGGCGAGCGCCTCGCGGCCCTCGGCCGTCGCGAGCAGGCCGGTCGCGCGGCGAACGTGGAGTCCGAACAGGCCGAGCGCCGGGTCGATGCGGACCGTGCCGCGCGACAGCGGGCCGGTGTCGGCGAGCGGCAGGGCGCCGATCCGCCCGCCGAGGACGATGTCGACCTCGCCTTCGTCGAACAGCGCGATCGCCTGCTCGGCATCGACCGCGCGAAGGGAGATCGTGCGAACGTATTCCTCCCAGTCGGCCTCCTCCGGAATGCCGCGCGCGGTCGGCGACTTCATCGAGAGAACGGCGCGATCTCCGTCGCGCCGCAATTGCATGTCGCCGGCGCCTTCGTCGCCGCTGCGCGGGGCGAGCGCGAGCTCGGGCTGGGCGAGCAGCTGCAGCAGCATCGGCATCGGGCTCGACAGGCGGATTTCCACGACCCGCCCTGCCATCGCGCGGATCTCGTCGATCGGCGCCAGGTCGAGCGCGAGCGACGTGCCCCTGAGCGCGCGAAGCGTTTCGCGCAGCGCGGCCCGGGCGCTCTCTCCGGTCAGCTCGCGCCCGTCGGGCCAGGTGCCGTCGCGGAGCCGGAAGATGTAGCTCAGCCCGTCCTCGGTGACGATCCAGCGATCCGCGAGCGCGGGAATCACGCCGCCTTGCGCATCGAGCGCGACGAGACCCGTGTCGGTTGCCGCGCGAACGTGCTGCGCCCCCGACGAAAGCCGCAATCCGTCGGCGAAGAGCTGCTCGGGCGTGTCGATGAAGGCGAGCTCGACCGCACCATCGTCGCGGCCGCAGCCCGCCAGCGCGAAAGCGGCCAGGAGGGCAACCAGGAACCGGTACCGCGCCATGAGAAAGCCCTAGACCATGATCGGTCCGGGCTGAACCCATTGTCGAACCGGAGATCGCGCGGCGCGGGAGCCGCCGCCGAAGCGCTTCAGATCTTGCGCAGGCGGTCGCCCGGCAGCTGCGAGGCCGGCACGGCGTTGTAGTTGCGCGTGTAGTGCGGAACCTCGTAGCTTTCGCTGGAGGTCGACTCCGTCGGCCCGCGCGCCAGCGCCGGATCGATCTCGTCGACGAAGGCGATGCCGAAGCGATCGCCCTGCTTCCACGCGACGGAACCGTCGACCCAGCCGATGTTGCGCAGCTCGACGGCGACGCGCGATCCGCGCACGACCTTGGTCGGGCCCTCGGCCATCATGCCGCCGGCGGACAGGTTGCGCACCTTGACGCGCGTGACCTGATCCTGACCGTCGACCCGCACGTGGGCGAGCAGGAACAGGCTGTCACGGTTCACCTGGCGGGTGTCGAGATTGGTCATCGTCGTCGCGTTCCAAATCTGTCCGTCGGTCCGCGGCGGGCGATGCCATGCGCCCGACGCGTGCGGAAGTCCTATCGCGGAAGTTAGGCTAACCGATTGTTAAACGACGATGCCGTTTGGCAATACTGTCCCAATCCGGGTCAGTCGTCGCGCGAGACCTTCTCGCGCCGCTCGTGCGCCTGCTGGGCCTCGACCGTCATCGTGGCGATCGGCCTCGCGATCAGCCGGTTGATCCCGATCGGCTCGCCGGTGACTTCGCACCAGCCGTACTCGCCCTCGTCGATCCGCCGCAGCGCCGCATCGATCTTGGCGATCAGCTTGCGCTGGCGATCCCGCGTGCGCAGCTCGATCCCCCAGTCGGTCTCGCTCGAGGCGCGGTCGTTGAGGTCGGGTTCGCGGATCGGGCCGTCCTGCAGCGACTGGAGCGTGTTCTCGGCTGCGCTCAGGATCGATTTCTTCCACTCGAGCAGCAGCACCCGGAAGTAGTTGAGCTGCTGCGGCGACATGTATTCCTCGTCGTCCGAGGGGGCGTAGTCGCGATCGAGCGCCCGCTTCGCCTTGGCTAGGATGTCGATGTCGTCATTCTGGACCGAGGCCATTCACGAACTCCGCAGTCGGCCGCGCCGAACTCGCCGGGCGGCCCTTCCCCCCTCTTGCCGGCGGCTCGGTGCCGGCCGGGTTGGCGGGCCTATAGTGGCACGGGGAATCCGGCACAAGGGCATTAGCGGCCCCTAATCGATGGCGGCTTAAGCCCGCACTAACGGCGACAATCTACCGCAATGCGAGGCAGTTATCGAAATTGCCGGCCCGTTAACCATTTCTTGACCGTGCTGGTCAAAACATCCGCCGTGGGCCGCTGGGGGACAGGGGCGACATGGGGGACACGGTCATGGAATACACCAGGATCGAGGAATTCGCGAAGATACGACCGGCCGATACGACGGTCGCCGACCTGCATCTGGCGCGCTGCCTGGCAGCCGCGGCGGCCGGAGAGACGAGCGCCTACTTCGATCTCGGGGTGGCCTATTCGACCGGCAGCCACGGGGTGGAGAGCGATCTCATCGAAGCTCACAAATGGTTCAACCTGGCCGCGGCTTCGGGGCACGAGGAAGCGGC
>JBIQKN010000051.1:10814-12079 GCA_044506565.1 Sphingomonadales bacterium
CCCTGGCACGCGGTCCCGGTCGAACAGGTGTTCACGCAGCTCGCGACCGCGCCCGAGGGTCTGACCGACGAGGAGGCCGCGCGGCGGCTCGCCGAGCATGGGCCGAATGCGCTCCCGCCGCCGCGCCGGGTCCATCCCGTGGTGCGGTTCCTCCGGCAGTTTCACAGCGCGCTGATCTATTTCCTCCTCGGCGGCGCGCTCGCGGCCGTGTTGCTCGGGCACACGATCGACGCCGCGGTCATTCTCGTAGTGGTCATCGCCAACGCGACCGTCGGCTTCGTGCAGGAGGGCAAGGCCGAACAGGCGCTCGCGGCGATCGCCGGCATGATCGCGCCGCACGCCGTCGTCCTGCGCGCCGGCGAGCGCCGGCAGCTCCCGGTGCGGGAGCTGGTGCTCGGCGACGTGGTGCTGCTCGAGGCCGGAGACCGCCTGCCGGCGGACGTACGGCTCGTTCGCGCGCGCGGGGTGCTGGTCGACGAAGCGCCGCTGACCGGCGAATCGGTCGCGGCGGAGAAGGCCGAGGGAGACGTGGCCGCCGACGCCGCGCTCGGCGACAGGAGCAACATGGCGTTCTCCGGCACGCTGATGGCCGCGGGCCAGGCGACCGGGATCGTCGTCGCCACCGGCCGGCGAACCGAGATCGGCAGGATCAGCGCGCTGCTCGAATCGGTCGAGGCCATGACCACGCCGCTGCTGCGCCAGATCGAGAGCTTCGCCCACCGCTTCACCGCGACGGTCTTCGTCTTCTCGGTACTGTTGTTCGCCTTCGCGGTGCTCGCGCGCTCGTTCGCCTGGGACGAGGCGCTGATCGCGGTCGTCGCGCTGGCGGTCGGGGCGATCCCCGAAGGTCTCCCGGCGGTGATCACCATCACGCTTGCGATCGGGGTCCGCCGCATGGCGGGGCGCAACGCGGTGATCCGCAAGCTGCCGGCAGTCGAGACGCTCGGCGCGACTTCGGTCATCTGCACCGACAAGACCGGCACGCTGACCCGCAACGAAATGACCGCGCGGCAGATCGTCACCGGGAGCCACCGGCTGCTGGTCGGCGGTACCGGCTACGAACCCGAGGGCGAGATCGTCTGCGAGAGCGCCGACGACGCCGAGGCGCTGGCGGCCACCATGCCGCTGCTGCGCTGCGGAGTGCTGTGCAACGACGCGCGGGCGCACGAGGCGTCCGGCCAGTGGGCCGTCGACGGCGACCCGATGGAGGGGGCCCTGGTCGTGCTGGCGATGAAGGCCGGCCTCGACCCGGCGCACCTGCGCGG
>JBIQKN010000051.1:12179-20625 GCA_044506565.1 Sphingomonadales bacterium
GGATCGAAATGCTCGGCATCGTCGGCTTCATCGACCCGCCGCGCGCCGAAGCCCTCGCCGCGATCGCCGAGTGCCGCTCGGCGGGGATCGAGGTCAAGATGATCACCGGCGACCATGCCGCCACGGCTCTGGCGATCGCCCGCCAGCTCGGCATCGCCGACACGCCCGAGGCGGTGACCGGAGCCGAGATCGACGGGCTCGACGATGCGCGCCTGCAGGAGGTGGCGCGACGCGCCTCGGTGTTCGCCCGCACCAGCCCGGAGCACAAGCTGCGGATCGTGCGCGCGTTGCAGTCGGGCGGCGCGATCGTCGCCATGACCGGCGACGGGGTCAACGACGCGCCTTCGCTCAAGCAGGCGGACGTCGGCACGGCGATGGGGCGCAAGGGGACCGAGGCGGCCAAGGAAGCGGCGCAGATGGTGCTGCTCGACGACAACTTCGCCTCGATCGTCAACGCCGTGCGCGAAGGACGCACGGTTTATGACAACATCCGCAAGGTGACGGCCTGGACGCTGCCGACGAATGGGGGCGAGACGCTGGTCGTGGTGCTGGCGATCTTCGCCGGGTTCGCCCTGCCGATGACGGCGACGCAGATCCTGTGGGTCAACCTCATCCTCGAGGGCACGCTGGGTCTCGCGCTCGCGTTCGAGCCGTCGGAGGACGGAATCATGCGGCGGCCGCCGCGCCGGCCCGACGCGTCGCTGCTCTCACCGTTCCTGCTGTGGCGGGTGGTGCTCGTGTCGATCCTGTTCACCGCCGCTTCGCTTGGCGTGTTCTTCTTTGCGCTCGATCAGGGACGCGATCTCGCCACGGCGCGTACGATGGTGGTCAACATGCTGATTGTCGGCGAGGTCTTCTACCTGTTCAACGTGCGCTACCTGTCGAGGGAGTCGTTCACGCTGCGCGGCGTGCGCGGGACGCCGGCGGTGCTCATCGCGATCGCGGTCGTCGCCGCCGGGCAGTTGGCTTTCACCTATCTCCCGTTCATGAACGGAATCTTCGCCAGCCGGCCGCTCGGCTGGGCCGACGGGGCGCTGATCCTGGGGATCGGCGTCGCCATGATGGTCCTGCTCGAAGGCGAAAAGCTGCTCATGCGCAGGCTTGGCTGGTTCGAGGAATTGAGGGCATGAAGGCGGCGCGAACAAGGAGGAGCAGACGATGGCAGATCCCGGCGCGTTGAGCGGGACCCCCGAAACGGTAGTGCTCGCGACCGACCTTGGCGCGCGGTGCGATCGGGCGCTCGATCGCGCGCTGCAGCTCGCCGGGCAGTGGAAGGCCCGGCTGCTCGCCGCACACGCACTCGAGACCGAGGTCTATCCCGATCCGCCGCGCGTGTGGAACGCGCCGGCGTGGCGACGGCCGCCCGACGCCGAGCGCCGCGCCCGAGAGAGACTGCTCGCCGATCTCGGTGAGGCATCGGGGATCGAGGTCGAGATTCGGGTCAAGGCGGGCCGGCCTGCGGAAGTCGTGCTCGAGGCCGCGGCGGACGAACGCGCCGGGCTGATCGTTACCGGGATCGCCCGCGACGGGACGCTCACACCGTCGCTGCTCGGCGACACGGTCGGCCAGCTGATCCGGCGATCGCCGGTGCCGGTGCTGATCACCCGCGAAAGGGTCCGTGGACCTTACCGCTCGATTGTCGTCGCGACCGACTTCTCGGCTTCCTCGCGCCGGGCGCTGGAAACGGCCTGCCGGTTCTTTCCGGATGCCGGCTTCACGCTGCTCAACGGCTACGACGTGCCTTTCTCGATCTATCTCGACCGGCAGAACCTCAACCAGGGCTTCCGCGAGATGGGCCAGGAGGCGGCACGAGGCTTCCTGGCCGAAGCCGATATCCCGGCACAGGTCCGCGATCGCGCCGCGGCGGTTGTCGAGCAAGGAGCGCCCGAAGCGCTGCTGCGCGACTACGTGCACAGCCACCATCCGGATCTCACGGTGGTCGGGAGCCACGGCGGCGGCGCGATTTACGAGCTGATGATCGGCAGCACCGCGGGGCGGATTATCGACACGGTCCCCGGGGACATCCTGCTCGTTCGTGACCCGGCGGCCGACTGACGCGGTCGCACCGGATCCGTAGCGCGGAGAGTTCATGGCGTTCGTCTGGTGCGCGCTCGGGCTGCTGCTGCTGATCGGCGGGGCCGAGCTGGTCGTCCGAGGGGGCACGCACGTAGCCGCCCGGTTCGGCGTTTCGCCGCTCGTCATCGGCCTGACCTTCGTGGCGATCGGCACGAGCGCGCCCGAGCTCGCGGTCGGGATCGACTCCGCCCTGCGCGGCCAGGGCGACCTCGCGGTCGGCAACATCGCCGGCACCAACGTGGTCAACATCCTGCTGATTCTCGGCCTCAGCGCGCTGCTGCGCCCGTTGACGATCCATGGCCAGACCGTCCGCTTCTACCTGCCGGTCATCGTCGTCGCCTCGCTGCTGTTGCTGGCGCTCGCGTGGAACCGGTCGCTGACGCGAGTCGACGGCCTCGTGCTTACCGCGTGCGGTATCGGCTATACCTTGGCGCTGCTGAAGGTTGCGCGCGTGGAGAGCCGGGATCCCGCGGAGACCCTGACCGACGAGCTGGTCGAGGAGTTCGACGAGGCGGGCGGTGTATCGACGGGGCGCAGCCTCGCGATGCTCTTCGCCGGTATCGCCGTGATCGTGCTCGGCGCGGAATGGCTCGTCGACGGTGCGGTGGCGCTGGCGCGGCAATGGCGTGTGTCCGAGGCTTTCATCGGCCTCACCATCGTTGCGATCGGCACCTCGGCGCCCGAGCTCGTGACCACGGTGATCTCGACGATCCGCAACGATCGCGACATCGCCATCGGCAACCTGCTCGGCAGCAGCATCTACAACATCCTGATCATCCTCGGCGTGACCTGCCTCGTACCTGCGCAGGCCATCCGGGTCGGCCCCAACCTCGCCGCGATCGACATTCCGCTGATGACCGCGGTCGCCTTCGTGTGCGTGCCCGCGTTCGTCACCGGCCGGTGCCTGTCCCGCCTCGAGGGCGGGCTGTTCGTCGTCGCCTACGGAGCGTACCTCAGCTTCCTGATTGCGACCCGAACCTGAGGGCGACGTCCTCGCCGCCCGGTGGCGCGTTGCCGTCGCGCCTGAAGGGGGTCCGTTCGACGAGGAAGCGCTGGTCCTGCGCGACGCCTTCGCGCTCGCGCTCGAGGAAGTCGGCCACCGCGGTGCGGAAGCCGGGATCGGCGATCCAGTGCATCGACCAGGTCCGGACCGGCTCGTACCCGCGGGCGAGCTTGTGGCCGCCCTGGGCGCCGGCCTCGACCCGCGGCAGGCCCAGTTCGATCGCGTGATCGATGGCCTGGTAGTAGCAGAGCTCGAAGTGGAGGAAGGGCTTGTCGACGAGGCAGCCCCAGTACCGCCCGTAGAGCGCGTCGGCGCCGATGAAGTTGAGCGCGCCGGCGATCGGGCGGCCGTCGTCATAGGCGAGCAGCAGCAGGATCCGCTCGGCCATGCGTTCGCCGAACAGGTCGAACGCCTCGCGGGTCAGGTAGGGGTGGCCCCATTTGCGCGCGCCGGTGTCCTGGTAGAACAGCCAGAACGCGTCCCAGTGCTCGGGGCGGAGGTCGCCGCCGCCGAGCGCGCGGATCTCGACACCCTGTTGGGCGGCAGCGCGTTCCTTGCGCAGGGCCTTGCGCTTGCGCGAGGACAGCGCGGCGAGGAAGTCGTCGAACGAAGCGTAGCCGCGATTGTGCCAGTGGAACTGGATGTCGCTGCGCGCGAGCCAGCCGGCGCGCTCGAACAGCGGGAGCTGTGCCGGCTCGACGAAGGTCGCGTGCGCCGATGAGAAGCCGTTGAGGCGGCAGAGCTGCTCGGCCGCGCGGAGCAGCGGGGCGGCGTGGCTGTCGTCGGCGAGCAGCAGGCGCGGCCCGGTCGCGGGCGTGAACGGCGCGGCGACCTGCAGCTTCGGATAGTAGTGCCCGCCGGCGCGCTCCCAGGCGTCGGCCCAGGCGTGGTCGAACACGTATTCGCCCTGGCTGTGGCTCTTGGCGTAGGCCGGAAGCGCTCCGAGCAGCCGGCCGCCCTCGTCCTCGAGCAGCAGCGGGGCGGGGGTCCAGCCGGTGCCGGGGCCGACGCTGCCCGAGTCCTCGAGCGCGGTGAGGAAGGCGTGCGACATGAACGGGTTGCCCCGCCCCGCGAGCGCGTCCCACTCCGCGGCCGGCACGGAGCCGACCGAGGGGGCTAACCGGACTTTGAGATCGGCGTCGGCCATGACCGCAAGCTAGGGGCTGGCGAGCCGGGATTGAACCTCGGAGTGGATCAGCCGGCCTCGAGAGCGACGATCGCGTCGACCTCGACCGCGGCGCCGAGCGGCAGCACCGGGACGCCGACCGCGCTGCGCGCGTGCTTGCCGGCTTCGCCGAAGACCTCGGCCATCAGCTCGGAGGCGCCGTTGGCGACTTTCGGCTGGTCGGTGAAATCGGCCGTCGAATTGACGAACGCGCCGAGCTTGACGATCCGCTCGACGCGGTCGAGCGAACCGAGCGCGGCGTGGAGCTGGGCGAGGATCATCAGGCCGCAGGCGCGGGCGGCCGCGTAGCCTTGCTCCAGCGAGACGTCTTCGCCGAGCCGGCCGGTGACGAGCTGGCCGCCCACGAACGGCAGCTGGCCCGAGACGTGGGCGAGGTTGCCCGCGACGACGACCGGGACGTAGGCGGCGACGGGCGCGGCGGCGGCAGGGAGCTCGATGCCGAGCTCGGCGAGGCGGTGCTGGATGGTCATCGGCGGGCTCCATGCAACGTTTCGAGCAGCCACGGCAAGGCCTCGGCCCAGGTGTCGATGCGCGCGTGGGCGTGGCCAGCCTCGAAGGCGCAGGGGATGTGCGGCGCCACCGTGGCATCGGCGCACAGGTGCAGGCGGGAGATCCCGGGCAGCAGCTCGGCCGCCGAGGCCAGGTGATTGGCGATGTCGTCGATGAAGACCGCGCGGGCGGGCGCGTGCTGCTCGACGATCCGCTTCAGCGCCGGGCCCTTCGGTCCCTGGTTGGTGAACACCGGGGCCTCGATCCCGTGAGCGCGCAGCTGCGCGGCGCGGGGCACCCGGAAGCGGTCGCCGAGATTGGTCAGCACGACCACGTCGGCTTCGCGTTGCAGCTCGGCGATTGCCGCAACGGCGCCTTCGACCGGGGTCTGGCGATGCATCTCGGTGTCGAAGAACAAGTCGAGATAGTGCCACTTCTCGTCGTCGGGCATCGCCGTTCCGTCGGGCCGCAGCATGCTGGCGAACGGGTTGGTCGCCAGTTCGAAGCGAATGCCGTGCGCTTCGCCGAGCCACTCGCCGAAATGCCGCACCATGTGCAGCAATACCTCGTCGCAGTCGGTCACCACGAGCGGCCGGGTCATCGCGCGAGCCTTTCGCGGGCCGCGGCAAGATCGGCCGGGTCGAGATCGAGCGCGTTGGCGGCGGCGACCAGGTCCGGTTCGTGGGCGCAGAGGAAGTCGAGCACCGCGAGGTGCGTCCCGGAATCGCCGAGCGCGGTCCTGAGGGCATCGGGTGTGAGCCCGGTGAGGGCGAGGAATCGCTCGGCCCGCGGTGTGTCCGAAAGGACCCAGGTCAGCGCCGCAAGCGCCAGGCCGGAGGCGTCTTTTACCGAATTTTCAGACCTGTTAAGAATTGTCAGGCATCCGTTAAGGAGATAAGGGTTGGCCGAAGCGCTTCCGTGGGGGCGGAAGCAACGGGGGTCGCAAATGACGAAGAGAATCCTCGTTGTCGAGGACAACGATCTCAACCGGAAGCTGTTTTGCGATGTATTGCTGGCCGGGGGTTTCGCCGTCGAACAGGTAGCCGACGGTAACGAGGCCATCGAGTGTGCCCGTCGCTTTATCCCCAACCTGGTCGTGATGGACATCCAGTTGCAGGATGTCTCGGGACTCGACCTGATCGCCACCCTCAAGCAGGATGCCGAACTCGCCGACGTGCCGGTGCTGGCGGTGACCGCCTATGCCGGCAAGGGCGACGAGGAGCGCATTCGCGAGGTCGGCGCCGAGGGATACCTCGCCAAGCCGGTCTCGATCGGGCCGTTCATGGCTGCGGTCAGGGGACTCGTCGGTCAGGCGTAGGCCAGCGCGAGCTCGCCGGCGAAGACCGCGAGCGTGATCACGAGGCCCGACACGAACAGCCGGTAGGCGTATCCCAGGTAGCGGTACTTGCGGCGCTGGAGCACCTGGCCGTTCTGGTAGATGTCGTGCAGCATCAGGCGGAACACCGTCTCGTCGGCGTGCAGCTCGCCGAGCACGTCGCGCATCCAGTCCTCTTCGTCGAGGTCATGAAAGTGCCCGAAGAACAGCCAGTTGCGCGGCGCGCCCGGCGGCAGCGAGCGGCTCAGCCGCGGGAGAATGGCGAGCGCCGCGCAGAGCGAGCTGAGGAATGCGAATAGCGCAAGGACGGCGAGCGACCACGGCAGGTCGCCGGCGCTGGCGCGGCCGATCGCGATCGAAAACACCACGAAGCTCGCGCCCATCAGGATCGAGGCCTTCTGGTCGGCCATCTGCGACAGCTGCAGCGTGTTGTTCTGCGCCGTGCGTAGCGCGTGTATCGCGTTGACCGAAAAGGACGAAACGGCGGGTCCTGGGGCGGGCATCCGGCCCGGCGTTGCGGCTGGCTGTTCCACGTTCGGCTCCCGCGCTCCTCAACTGCGGGCTTGCCATCGCCTCCGTCGCTTGACAAGCGGAGCGCCGGGCCGCCTTTCCGCCGCATTGGCGTGGCAGGCGTGGCCGCCAGCGCAAGACGAGGAAGCCTTATGAATCGCGACGAAGTCGACAGCCGCATTCGGGGGCTGATCGAGCCGTTCAACAAGAAGGGCGCCGAGATCGCGGAGGACACGACCTTTGCCGGCGATCTCGAGTTCGACAGTCTGACGGTGATGGATTTCGTCGCCGCGATCGAGGACGAGTTCGACATCATCATTAGCATGAACCAGCAGGCCGAAATCGAGACTTACGGCGAGCTCGTCGACGCGGTCTGCGAGCTGGCGGAAGGCTGACCGTATGAGCGAGGGCGTCAACCAGGCCGACCGGCCGCTCGTGCGCGACGACGCGGAGGGCGGGCGCGACCTGTTCAGCAAGTTCGACGAGATCATCCGCACGCGCGAGACCCTGCTCGCGCGTGGCGTCGAGGATCCGTTCGGGCTGGTGATGGAGAAGGTGCTGAGCCCGACGCGGGCGATCTGCAACGGCCGCGACACGATCCTGCTCGGCACCTACAACTACATGGGCATGACCTTCGACCCCGACGTGATCGAGGCGGGCAAGCAGGCGCTCGACGAGTTCGGCTCGGGCACCACCGGCAGCCGGGTGCTCAACGGGACATATGCCGGCCACAAGGCGGTCGAGGACGCGCTCAAGGAATTCTACGCCATGGATCATGCCATGGTGTTCTCGACCGGCTACCAGGCCAACCTCGGGATCATCAGCACGATCGCCGGCAAGGGCGACTACATCGTGCTCGACATCGACAGCCACGCGAGCATCTGGGACGGGTGCAAGATGGGCGATGCCGAGGTCGTCCCGTTCAAGCACAACGACATCGAGGCGATGGAGAAGCGCCTGCGGCGAATTCCGGAGGGCGCGGGCAAGCTGGTCGTGCTCGAGGGCGTCTATTCGATGCTCGGCGACATCGCGCCGCTCGCGGAGATGGTCGCGGTGGCCAAGAAGCACGGGGCGATGGTGCTGGTCGACGAGGCGCACTCGATGGGCTTCATCGGCGAGCACGGCCGCGGCGTGGCCGAGGACCAGGGAGTGCTCGACCAGGTCGACTTCGTGATCGGCACGTTCTCGAAGTCGGTCGGCACGGTCGGCGGGTTCTGCGTCTCGAACCACCCGAAGTTCGAGATCATGCGGCTGGTCTGCCGGCCCTACGTGTTCACCGCCAGCCTGCCGCCGAGCGTGGTCGCGACGGCGGCAACCTCGATCCGCAAGCTGATGCACGGCTCGAACAAGCGCGCGCACCTGTGGGAGAACTCGAAGCGGCTGCACCAGGGGCTGCGCGAGCTCGGCTTCACGCTTGGCACCGACGAGCCGCAGAGCGCGATCGTGGCGGTGATCATGCCCGACCTCGAGCGCGGCGCGGCGATGTGGGAGGCGCTGCTCAGGGAGGGGCTCTACGTGAACCTCGCCCGGCCGCCGGCGACGCCCGCCGGGATGACTCTGCTGCGCTGCTCGCTGTGCGCCGAACACTCGAGCGAGGAAGTCGGCACGATCCTCGGCATGTTCGAGCGCGCCGGCAAGGCCGTCGGGATCATTTAAACTGCTGAAGTTACGGATTTATCCCACATTTTGCTTAACATGGCAATTTGTGGGATAAATGGTCCGTGACGAGCCTCCACCCGTTCACTGACGAGCAAGTCCGCGCGCTGGTCAACTTGCGTCAGCGCTATGAAGTCTGGCGCGACGCAGAGCGTAACTTGCGCGCGCTGCCTTACGACCTGCGCCGCAA
>JBIQKN010000052.1:0-6961 GCA_044506565.1 Sphingomonadales bacterium
ACGAGGACGTGATCACCGCCGAGCACATGAAGGCGATGAAGAACATGGCCATCGTCTGCAACATCGGCCACTTCGACAGCGAGATCCAGATTTCGGCGCTCGACAATTACGAGTGGACCGAGGTCAAGCCGGGCACCGACATCGTCACCTTCCCCGACGGCAAGAAGATCATCGTGCTTGCCAAGGGCCGCCTGGTGAACCTCGGCTGCGCCACCGGCCACCCGAGCTTCGTGATGAGCTGCAGCTTCAGCAACCAGGTGCTTGCGCAGATCGAACTGTTCACCAAGGGCGACCAGTACAACAACGACGTCTACGTTCTGCCCAAGCACCTCGACGAGAAGGTTGCAGCGCTGCACCTCGACAAGCTCGGTGCCAGGCTGACCAGGCTCAGCCAGCGCCAGGCCGACTATATCGGCGTGCCGGTCGAGGGGCCGTTCAAGCCTGAGCACTACCGGTACTGACGACCCGTCATCCCGGCGGAGGCCGGGACCGCCTGCCACCAGGGCTGCGCCAAGGGCACGCGGTCCCCGCTTTCGCGGGGGTGATGCGGGGCGATGGGCCATTGCATCCCCTCTCCCCGACTAATAGCTGACGGGACATGGAACTGTCCCCCGTCCAACTCGTGCTTCTCGGCCTCTTGCTGGCCGGCTGGACGCTGGGCGCCGCCTGGCTGGCCCTGTCGGCACAGGCGCGTGCGCGGCACGCGACTTCGGCGCGCGGGACCGCGCGACGGCTGGCGCGGATGATCGAGGATTCTCCGGCCGTCCCGCTGCTGGTCAAGGCCGACGGCAAGATCGAGGGGCCCGACCGGCTCGCCGCCTGGCTCGGGCTCGATGCACTGCCGGGGTTCCTCAGCGAGCTGGACGCGGGCGATGCGGGTCTGGCCGCCGAGGAACTCGAGGAGCTGCGCGAGGCGGTGCGGCGCACGCAGAAGACCGCGGCGCCGTTCGCGATGGTTGTCGGCCCGCGCGGCTCGGGCAAGAGCCTCGCCGTGCGCGGCCACCTCGCGGACCCTGTGGTGGCTCAGGGCGGCGCGGCGCTGCTGTGGTGGTTCGACTTCACCGAGAGCCAGGACGAGCTCGCCCGGCTGCGCGACGAAACCGAGCGTGCCCGGCACGACTTCGCCGCGCTCGTCGGGCTGATCGAGGCGGCGCCGATGCCGATGTGGTTCCGCGGCCCGGACATGAAGCTGCGGCTGGTCAACAGCGCCTATGTCGAAGCGGTCGGTGCTCCGAATGCCGAGGAGGCGGTCAAGGGCCAGGTCGAGCTGATCGAGGCGGTCGACGGGCTCAGCGCCGCGCAGGTCGCCAAACAGGCGCACGACAAGGACCTGCCGGTCGAGCGAATCGTCCAGGCGACCGTGGGCAGCCAGCGGCGCGCGCTCAGGGTCAGCGACCTGCCGCTCGGCAAGGAAGGCGTGGCCGGCTACGCCATCGACATCGAACCGATGGAGGAACTGTCGCGCCAGTTCCGCGCGTTCCGCGAGGCGCAGCGTTCGATGCTCGACCTGCTGTCGATCGGTGTCGCGCTGTTCGATGCCGACCGGAGGCTGGCTTTCGCCAACCAGCCGTTCCAGCGAATCTTCGCGCTGCCGCCTTCGGCTCGGCTCGACCCGCTCGAGTTCGACCGTTTCCTCGATACCGCGCGCGATGCGGGCCGGCTGCCCGAGACGCGCGACTTCCCGGCCTGGCGCAAGGAGCTCGCGGGCTGGTTCGCCTCGGGCTCGCCGACCGAGGATGCCTGGACGCTGTCCGACGGGACGCACCTGAGGATCGTCGCCCAGCCGATGCCCGACGGCGGCCTGGTGCTGGTGGCCGAGGACCGCTCGGAGCAGCTCGCGCTCTCGGCCGTGCGCGATACGCTGCTGCGCACGCGGACGGCGACTTTCGACAGCCTGTTCGAATCGCTCGCGGTGTTCGCGCCCGACGGACGTATGCAGCTGTGGAACCGCCGCTTTCCGCAGATCTGGGGCCTGCCGGACGAGCTGCTCGACGAGCACCCGCGGATCGAGCCGCTGCTCGAGAAGATCGGCACCAGGCTTGCCCGTCCGGCGCAGCGGCAGGCGATCGGCGAGGTGGTTCGCGCGGCGACGCTCGACCGAAAGCAGCGCGGCGGGCGAGTGCAGCTCGCGGATGGCCGAACGCTCGAGTTCGCCGGGGTGCCGCTGCCCGACGGCAACGGGCTGCTGACCGTGCTCGACGTGACCGACAGCAAGAAAGCCGAGGACGCGCTGCGCGAACGAAACACCGCGCTCGAGGAGGCCGACGCGGTCAAGACGCGGTTCCTCGCCAACATGAGTTACGAGTTCCGCACCCCGCTGACTTCGATCGGCGGTTTTGCCGAACTGCTGCAGAGCGGCGTCGCCGGCGAGCTGACCCCACAGGCGCAGGAATACGTCGCGGCGATTCTCGCTGCCGTCGAGCGGCTGCGCGCACAGATCGAAAGCGTGCTCGACCTGACGCAGAGCGAGGCCGGGCTGCTGCCGATCCAGTCCGAGGAGATCGAGCTGCTGCCGTTCGTCACCCAGATCGTGCGCGAGCGCGAGGAGGCGATCGAGAACAACGGGCTGACGCTCGACCTTCGCGGCGACAAGAGCGCCGGCAAGATCATGGCCGATACGCGCCAGCTCGGTCGCGCCATCGGCAACCTGCTCGACAACGCCATCCGGGCGACGCCCGCGGGTGGACGCATCCTTGTCGCGTTGTCGCGGCGCAAGAACGGCGTCAGGATCGTCATTTCCGACAACGGTGAGGGCATGAAGCCCAGCGAGCTGGCGAGGGCGCTGGACGGGCACCGCCTCGGTGTCGACGGAAAGGTCGAGGCGCGGCGCGCCGGGCTCGGCCTGCCGCTCGCGCGCCAGCTGATCGAGGCGCACGGCGGGAAGCTCGAAATGCAGTCGGAAAAGGGCGCGGGAACGACCGCCACGATCGCGCTGCCGTGATACTCGACCTGCCCGACCCGGCCGCGATGGACGCGTTCGGCGCGCGCATCGCTGCACGCCTGCGGCCGGGCGACGTCGTCGCACTGTCGGGCGGTCTCGGGGCGGGCAAGACGACGCTGGCCCGCGGGATCATCGCCGCGCTCGGGCACGAGGGCGAGGTTCCGTCACCGACCTTCACGATCGTCGAGACGTACGATCCGCCCGCGGTGCGGCTGCCACTCGTTCACGCCGATTTCTACCGCCTCGAGCGACCCGAGGAAGCGGCCGAACTGGGCCTAGACGACTACCGCGAGGGCGCGGTGCTGATCGCGGAATGGCCGGAGCACGCCGGTGGGTTCGCGAGCGAGCCCGGCTGCCTCGCCATCGCGCTCGAAGTTGCGGGAAAGGGCCGCAGGGCGATTGTCGAACCGGGTGCCGCTTGGCAGGGGCGTTTGCCATGAGTGCAGGCTTGCCCACGGGGCTTGACGAATTCCTGGACGAGGCCGGCTGGGGCGGGGCGCAAGTCGAACCGCTGCCGGGCGACGCCAGCTTCCGCCGCTACTTCCGCGTGCGCAAGGGCGACGCGCGGGCGATGCTGATGGACGCCCCGCCGCCGCACGAGGACCCGGGGCCGTTCCTTCACGTCGGCAAGTGGCTGTGCGAGCAGGGGATGCGCGCGCCCGAGATCTATGCCGAGCGGCCCGAGCAGGGCCTCGTGCTGATCGAGGACTTCGGCAACGACCGGATGCGCGACTGGCTCGACCTCCACCCACGCGACGAGGAGGCGATCTACGCGCGTGCGATCGACGCGCTGGTGGAGCTGCACGCACGGCCGCCTGGGCCGTTCGCGCCCTACGACATGGAGGTCTATCAGCGCGAGGCGGCGCTGTTCGTCGAGTGGTACTGCCCGGCGATGAAACTCGAGGTCGACGCGGATAGCTGGCGCGCGGCGTGGCAGTCTGCGCTCGCCCCGATGCTGCCGCGGCAGGAACCCGGGGTCACCGTGCTGCGCGACTACCACGCCGAGAATATCATGCTGCTCGGCGGCGGCGGACAGGGGCTGATCGACTTTCAGGACGCGCTCGTCGGCCATCCGGCGTACGACCTGGTCTCTCTGCTGCAGGACGCCCGGCGCGACGTCGCGCCTGCGCTCGAACGGCGGATGCTCGACCGTTACCGGGCCCAGGTGAACCCGGGCGCCGAGTTCGAGGCCGACTACGCACGCCTCGGCGCGCAACGCAACGCCAAGATCGTCGGCATCTTCGCACGGCTGTGGCTGCGCGACGGCAAGCCGCGCTACCTGCCGATGATCCCGCGGGTGTGGGCGGCGATGGAGCGCGACCTCCGCCACCCGGCGCTGGAGCCGGTCGCCGAGTGGTTCGCGGCCAACGTTCCGCAACACCTGCGCGACAGCGGCGGCGGCGAGATCCGATGAAGCCGCTGGTCACCGATACCGCGATGGTCATGGCCGCCGGGCTCGGCAAGCGGATGCGGCCGCTGACGGCCAGCCAGCCCAAGCCGCTCGTGCGTGTCGCCGGCAAGCCGCTGATCGATCACGCGCTCGACCGGCTCGCCGAAGCCGGAGTTTCGCGAGCGGTGGTCAACGTCCACTACCTGCCCGAGGCGGTCGAGGCGCATCTCGGCTCGCGCAAGGTGCCGGCGGTGGCGATTTCCGACGAGCGGGCACAATTGCTCGAGACCGGCGGCGGACTGGTCAAGGCGCAGGACCTGCTGCCCGACCCGTTCTTCAGCGTAAACAGCGACAACGTCTGGCTCGACGGGCCGAAGAACGCCTTCCGCGAGCTGTCCGACGCCTGGGATCCCGAACGGATGGACGCGCTGCTGCTGCTCGCGCGGCACTCCTCGGCGGTCAATTTCAGGGGCCAGGGCGACTTCCACATGGACCGCAGGGGCCGGCTGTCGCGGCGGCGCCGGGGTCGTATCGCACCGTTCATCTTCACCGGGGTCCAGCTCGCTTCGAAGCGCCTGCTGCGCGACCCACCCGAGGGCTCGTTCTCGACCAACCTGCTGTGGGATCGCGCGATCGACGAGGGCAGGCTGTACGGCGTGGTGTTCACCGGGCTGTGGTTCGAGGTCGGCACGCCCGAGGCGATCCGCCCGACCGAGGCGGCACTGGCCGGTGGCTGAGGCCGCTCGCCCGAAAGTCTACTCGATCGCCGCGCACCGCGGGTTTGCCGATGCGCTCGTGGCCGGGCTCGTGCCGCGCTACGCCGAGCCCGATCTCGGGCTGGCCCGGCTGACGCTGCTGCTGCCGAGCCGGCGCGCGGTCCGCACGGTGACCGAGGCGTTCATCCGGCACTCGGGCCAGGGCTCTTCGACGGCCTCGGGACAGGGACTGCTGATGCCGCGGATGGCGGTGGTCGGCGATCTCGACCTCGACGAGACGCTCGGACCGCTGCTCGACCCGCTTGGGGCGGGGGCGGAGATCCCGCCGGCGGTAGACGTGACCTACCGCTGGCTGCGGCTGGCGGAGCTGATCCGCGACGAGCGGCCCGACCTGAAGGGGGCGGCGCTGCTGCGGCTCGCCCAGGAAATGGCGCGGGCGATGGACCGGCTGCTGGTCGAGGAGATCGGGCCCGAGGAGCTTTGGCAGGAGCGCGTCCTCGGGCTGCTCGGCGATCTCGCCGATCACTGGAAGCGCGGGTTGCGGCTGTTCATTGCGGTGCAGGATCGTTGGCTCGCGGAGCTGCAGGCGCGCGGCGAAGTCGACCCGGCCGACCGGTTCAACAAGCTTTTCCGCCATACCGCACAGCGCTGGCGCGAGGCGCCGCCCGAAACGCCTGTCGTGGCGGCCGGGATCACCAGCGCCTCGAAGGGGCTGGCGGCGCTGCTGCGGCGGATCGCGCGGATGCCGACCGGCGCGGTGGTGCTTCCCGACCTCGACCTGTCTCTGACCGCCGAGGCGTGGGACGAGCTCGGCGCGGCGGGCGCGCGCGATGCCGACCCGCCGATCGGGCGCGACGACGCGGTGACGCACCCGCAGTACCACCTGAAGCTGCTGCTCAACCGGCTGTGGGTCTCGCGCGACGAAGTGCAGCCGTGGCACCGCGCGGGTCTCGGCAAGGGACCGCCAGAACGCAGCCACGCGATCTCGAGCCTGTTCCTGCCACCCCAGGCAAGCCGATCGTGGGTCGATTTGCCGGCCGAGCGGCGGCGGCTGTCCGGCGTGCGGCTGATGGAAACCGCCAATCCCGAAGAGGAGGCGCAGGCGATCGCGCTGCTCGTGCGGCAGGCGCTCGAGATGCCCGAAAAGCGCGTTGCAGTGATCACGCCCGACCGCGGGCTTGCCGCGCGTGTCGTGCAGCACTTGCGGCGGTGGAACGTCGAGGCGGACGACACGGCGGGGCGGCCCTTGTCGCAGACCGCAGCGGGTCGGGTGCTGCTGCTCCTGGCGGAAGTGGCCGCCGAGCGCGCGCCGCCGGTCGCGCTGATGGCGCTGATCGAGCACCCGCTGGTCCGGGCGGGCGAGGGCCGTGCGGCCTGGCTCGAGCGCGCGCGGGCGTTCGAGCTGGCGCTGCGCGGGCCGCGGCGCGAGCCGGGGCTGGAGTCGCTGCGCGCCGTGGCGGGGGACGAAAACCTCGCCGACTGGTGGACCGAGGTCGAGGCGGTCCTGGCACCGCTGATGGTGGAAGGCGAAGCGCCGCTTGCCGAACAGCTCGATCGGCTCGCGGCGGCGGGCGAGGTGCTGTGCGGCACCGGGTTGTGGGACCAGGCCGACGGGCGCGCGCTGTCGGCGTTCCTCGACGGCCTGCGCATGCCGGCGCGCGAGGTCGGCACGATGCTCGACTCGGCCGAGCTGCCGTCCGTGTTGCGCGAGGCGATGGACCGGGTGGCGGTGCGTCCGCCGTGGGGCGGACACCCTCGGGTGGCGATCTACGGCCTGCTCGAATCGCGCATGACCCGCGCCGACCTGACGATCTGCGCCGGGCTCAACGAGGGTACCTGGCCGGGAGCGGCGGCGCCCGACCCGCTGCTTGCGCCCGCGGTGCTGCGCGCGCTCGGCGTGCCGGGGGCGGACTT
>JBIQKN010000052.1:7061-20537 GCA_044506565.1 Sphingomonadales bacterium
AAGCTCGAGTCGCTCGATGCGCTCGACGCCGAGCCGACGCCGGCCTGGCAGGGCACGCTCGCGCATCGGATCCTGCAGAAATGGCACGAGCACGGCGGGGAAATCCGGGCGATCGCACTCGACCAGCTGCGTGAGTTGAACGCGCACCCGCTGATGCGCGCCTTGTGGCAGCCGCGGCTGCTGGCGGCGCTCGAATGGGTCGTCGCGAGGGTTCACGAGGCGCAGGCCGAGGGGCGGACGGTGATCGCAGTCGAGCGCAGGGCGGAAATGCAGGTCGACGGCGTACGCATCTACGGCCGTGCAGACCGGTTCGACCGCCTGCCCGACGGGACCGTCGCGGTAATCGACTACAAGACGGGCAAGCCGCCTTCGGCCGCGGAAGTCGCCAAAGGCTACCGGTTGCAGCTCGGCGTGCTCGGCCTGATGGTCGAGAACGGCGGGGTAGAAGGTGTCGAGGGACGAGTGACCGGCTTCGAGTACTGGTCGCTCGGCAAGGACGGCAAGCGTCGCGACGAGAACGCATTCGGCTACGTCGAAACGCCGCTATTGGTGGGCAACAAGCGGTCCGGCATTCCGCCCGAGGAGTTCCTGCCGAAGACCGAGGAGCAGCTGCACAAGGCGATCCGCGGTTGGATCCTCGGCGAGCTCCCGTTCACGGCGAGGATGGCGCCGGACTTCCCCGCCTACACCGACTATGACCAGCTCATGCGGCTCGACGAATGGATGGGGCGCGAGACATGAGCCGGGTGTTTCCGCTGCAAGACAACCAGGCGAAGGCCGTAGAGCCGCGCGACAGTGTCTGGCTGTCGGCCTCGGCCGGGACTGGCAAGACGCAAGTGCTCTCGGCGCGCGTGCTGCGGTTGCTGCTGACGCCGGGCGTGCGGCCCGAGAACCTGCTGTGCCTGACCTTCACCAAGGCCGGCGCGGCGGAGATGGCCGAGCGGGTCAACGCGGTGCTCGCGCGGTGGGTGCGGATGAAGCCCGAGGCGCTCGCGGCGGACCTGATCGCGATTGGCGAGGAGCCGACGCCCGAACGCCAGGCGCGGGCGCGCACGCTGTTCGCGAGCGTGCTCGACTGCCCGGGCGGCGGGCTGAGGATCGACACGATCCACGCCTTTGCGCAGTGGCTGCTGTCGGCGTTCCCCGAGGAAGCAGAGCTGGTGCCCGGCACCCGGGCGATGGAGGACCGCGACCGCGAGCTGCTCGCGCACCGCGTCCTGTCGGACCTCTTGGTCGAGTGGGACGAGCGCGGCGCGCGCGAACCGGTCGAGGCGCTCGAGGAGCTGAGCCTGAGGATGGGCCCGGACAAGGCGCGCGCCTGGCTGATGCGCTGCGCCGAGGCGCGTGACGTCTGGCTCGGGCCAGGCGGCTGGCAGGAGCCGGTGCGCGAACGAGTCGAGCGGCTGGTCGGGCTCGAAGCGGGCGCAGGGCCCGAGACGGTTGCCGCCCTGTGCGCCGACGAGGTGTTCGACTGCGCGGCGCTGCGCCGGTGCCTCGAGATCAACCGGGCATGGGGGACGGCTTCGGCGGCCAAGGCGATCGACGCGATCGAATCCTGGCTGGCGGGCAACGCGGCAGCCCGGGCCGAGGCCTGCGAGGCCCTCGCCAAGGCGCTGCTGACCCAGGACAAAGAGCCGAAGTGGCTCAAGAACCTCGAGAAGTTCGACATGAACTACCGGGGAATGGTCGAGCGGGTACGCGATTGCCTCGAGGCCGTCGAGCGCCAGCGGGCGCTGCTCGCGCAAGTCGAGGTGCTGACCCCCGCGCTGACCGTCGGCCGCCGGTTCGCGCTCGCGTGGGACGAGGCCAAGGCGCGCGAGGGGCTGGTCGATTTCGACGACCTGATCCGCCGGGCGGCAACGCTCCTCGCCACGCCCGGGCTCGGCGAGTGGATCCGCTACAAGCTCGACCGGCAGATCGACCACGTGCTGGTCGACGAGGCGCAGGACACCAACAAGGCGCAGTGGGACATCATCAAGGCGCTGACCGACGACTTCTTCAGCGGCGAGGGCCAGCGCGACGGCAAGCTGCGCACGGTGTTCGTGGTCGGCGACTACAAGCAGGCGATCTTCCGCTTCCAGGGTACCAGCCCGGAGAACTTCTCGCTCGCCAAGGCCGAGTTCGCGCAGGCGATCGATGCCTGGGCGAGCGGCGCGAGCGATCTGCGGCCGCCGCGCGAGGCCCGACCGCTGCAGGATCTCGGGCTTGGGCGCTCCTATCGCACGTCGAAACCCGTGCTCGAGTTCGTCGACCGGGCGATCGCAGCGATCGGGCCGGAGAACTTCGGCCTCGACAAGGCGCCCGAACAACACCTCGGCGACGACCGGCCTGGCCTGGTGACGCTGTGGAACCCGGTCACCGCGCGGCCCGACGACGAGGAAGACGGCGAAGGGCCGGAGACCTGGGTCTCCGCGCCCGAGCGCCGGATGGCGGACAAGCTCGCCGCGCAGATTCGGGCGCTGGTCGGTCGGTTCCCGCTGGCCAAGGGCGAACCGCGGCTGGCCGGGCCGGGCGACATCATGGTGCTGGTGCGCAAGCGCCGCGAGCTCGCCGGGCTGATCGTCGCTCGGTTGCACGCGGCAGGGATCCCGGTCGCCGGTGTCGACCGCCTGCGGCTCGGTGCGCCGCTGGCCGTGAAGGACCTGATGGCGGCGTTGCGCTTCGCCGCGCAGCCGCTCGACGATCTCAGTCTCGCCGGCCTGCTCGTTTCGCCGCTGGTCGGGTGGAGCCAGGAGGACCTGCTAGCGTACGGTTACCGGGACAAGGGCGTGCCGCTGTGGGACCACCTGCACCGATCGGGCCACCCGCACGTGCCGATGCTGCTCGAGCTGCTGCGCCGGGCCGACTTCGAGCCGCCGCAGGCGCTGCTGCACTGGTTGCTGGTCGGCCCGTGGGACGGCCGGCGCAAGCTCGTCGCGCGGCTCGGGCGCGAGGCCAACGACCCGATCGACGAACTGCTCAATGCCGCGCTCGCCTATGCCTCGGCGCACACGCCGAGCCTGCAGGGGTTCATCCAGTGGTTCGACGCGGGCGAGGGCGAGCTCAAGCGCGAGCCCGGCGCGAGCGAGGGGCTCGTCCGCGTGATGACCGTGCACGGAGCCAAGGGCCTGCAGGCGCCGATCGTGATCCTCGCCGATGCCACCGGCAATCCCGACAGCTCGCCGACCCGCGGGCTAACGTTGACCGAGGAAGCCTCGGGCCTGGTGGTTCCGGTGCCGGACTTGCAGAAGGGCGAAAAGGCCGGGCGCGTCGCCGAAGCCGAAGAAAAGGCGAAGCGCGAGGAGCGCGAGGAGCACTGGCGGCTGCTCTACGTCGCCATGACGCGGGCGGAGGAGGCGCTGTTCATCGGCGGTGCGCTCGGCAAGCGCGAGACCGAGCCGGCACCCGATAGCTGGTATGCGCGGCTCGCGCCGCTGATGAGCGGCGAGCCGCTGGCCGACCCGATCTGGAGTGGCCGGATCGAGTGGGGCACGCGGGCGCCGTTACCGTCCGGCCAGGCGACGCTGGAACCTCACGTTACGCTCGACTTGCCGGACTGGGTGCTGCGCCCGATCGGGCCCGAGCCGCGGCCGCCGAGGCCGCTGGCGCCGTCTTCGGCGGGCGAGCAGCAGGGAGCCGAGCCGCCTCTGCCCTCTGAGGCGCTGGCGCTGGCGGCGCGGCGCGGGGTGCAGATCCACCGCCTGCTCGAGCGCCTGCCCGACGTTGCGCCCGCCGAGCGCGAGGCCCGGGGGCGGGGCTGGCTCGAACGCAACGCGGCCGACCTGCCTGCGGAAGAGCGGGCCGACATCCTCGATCGCGCCTTGGCGGTGATCGGCGAACCGCACTGGGCCGAGTTGTTCGGGCCCGCGGCGCTGGCGGAAGTGCCGCTGGCGGCGACGGTAGGCGGGCAGGTCATCGCCGGCACGGCCGACCGTCTGCTGGTCGAGCCCGAGCGTGTGCTGGTGGCCGACTTCAAGACCGCGCGGCGGCCGCCCGCCTCGCTCGAGCAGGTTCCGCTGTCGACCGTCCGGCAGATGGCCGCCTACGTTGCCGCGCTCGGGGCGATCTATCCGGGACGGCGGATCGAGGCGGCGGTGCTCTATACGCAGACGCCGCGGTTGATTGCGCTGCCCGCCGACTTGCTCGAAGCGCACAAACCCGGCTTGATCGGGGCCGAGGAAAGCTTGGGCGGATGAACCGTTGCCTGCGCGCGAACGCGCCCTAGATTTCCGGAACACGACATCAGGAGCATGACCATGGCCACCACGACCGTCACCGACGCCAGCTTCCAGGCCGACGTCCTCGAGTCCAGCACGCCGGTGCTGGTCGATTTCTGGGCGGACTGGTGCGGACCGTGCAAGCAGATCGCTCCGGCGCTCGAAGAGATCAGCGACGAACTCGCCGGGCGGGTGACGATCGCCAAGATGGACATCATGGAGAACCCCGAGGTCCCCGGCCAGATCGGGGTCCAGTCGATCCCGCTGATGGTGCTCTACAAGGACGGCAAGCCCGTCGCGCAGAAGCTCGGCGCGGCGCCCAAGAGCCAGCTCAAGGGGTGGCTCGAGAGCGTGCTGTAACGGCAGGCTGGCGGAAAGAGGGACAGTCCCTCTTTTTGCCGAACCGTTTGCGAGAAATAGGGACTGTCCCTCTTTTTGGGCGCTGAGCCGTCGAGGGCGTGCCGCGCCGCTTCAGATCCCGACTAGCCGCTCCGCCATCGCCTCCCACAGCGCCGGGCTCGCCGCCCCGATCAGGCCCTTTCGCGCCCATTCGTCGACCCGGTACGGCGAGCCGTCGAAGCGGGCCGCCTTGCCGCCGGCCTCGTTGAGCCACAGCACGCCGGCGGCGTGATCCCACGCCAGCGTGCGCTCGAAGATCGAGACGTCGTTCACGCCTAGCGCAAGCCGCGGGTACTGCTCGGCCGCGCAGTAGGGCACGTCGACCAGGCGGTAGTCGGAGATGGCCGACCTGACAGCCTCGCGCCGGGCGCCGTCCATGAAGATCAGCGATACCGCCGCGACCGGCGGCGTCTCACCGGTAGGGCGGGCGGCGATCCGCTCGCCGTCGACGAACGCGCCCCTGCCGCGCTCGGCCATGCACAGCCGGCCGCTCAGACAGTCGTAAATCCACCCGGTGTGCGCCTCGCCGCCCGAGGCCATCGCGACGAGGATGCCGAACGGCGGCCTCCCGGCGGCGAAGTTGCGCGTGCCGTCGAGCGGGTCGACGATCCAGCAATCACCTGAGAGTCGCTCCTGCACCGAGGCGTCGGCGAAAGCCGCTTCCTCCCCGACAACCGGCAGGTCGGCGATCTTGCGCAGCCCCTCCTCGAGCAGGGCCTCGGATTCGTGGTCGGCAACGGTTACTACGTCGTCGGCGAGCTTCGCGGTGATCTCGTGCTCGGCGAGTTGCTGGTAGCGCGGGAGGATTACCTTGTCCGAGACCTCGCGCAGAAGCGCGCCGACGGCCTCGTGGAATGCAGCAGACGTCATCCTTCGCGGCCCCGGGGGAAGCGCGGAAGGGTGTCGCAGGCCTCGGCCCAGGCGATGTGGCTCGCGTAGTAGAAGTGGGCTTCCGGAACGACCGCCTCGGGCCGGTCGAGCGTCGCCAGGCTGAAATCGTGGGTTGCCCCGTCGAAGTCGCGCACCAGCAGCGGCGTGCCGCATCGCCCGCAGAACCAGCGCTCGGCGATTTCGCTCGAAGTGTAGCGGCGCACTTCGTCTTCGCCGCTCTCGATGACGAAGTCGGAAGAGGGCACCTTGGCGAAGGCCATAGCCGGGCTGCCCGAATTGAGCTGGCACATCCGGCAATGGCACCAGCCGGCGCCGAACGGCGCGCTGGCGAGCCGGTAGCGCACGGTGCCGCACAGGCACCCGCCCGTCAGATCAGCTGCGGTAGTCGGCATTGATCGCGATGTAGCCGTGAGTGAGGTCGCAGGTCCACACGGTCGTCCGACCGTCGCCGAGGCCGAGATCGACTTCGATGGTGATCTCGCGGCCCTTGAGATGCTCCGCGACCGGCGCTTCGTCATAGTCGGCGAGCGGCAGGCCCTCGCGGGCCGCCCAGACGCCGCCGAAGCCGATCGACAGCTTGTCGCGGTCGGCCGGCTCGCCGGCCTTGCCGACGGCCATGACCACGCGGCCCCAGTTGGCGTCCTCCCCGGCGATCGCGGTCTTGACCAGCGGCGAGTTGGCGATCGCGAGACCGATCCTGCGGGCACTCTCGTCGCTCGTGGCCCCGGTGACGCGCACCTCGATCAGCTTCTGCGCACCCTCGCCGTCGCGCACCACGAGCAGCGCGAGCTGGCGGCAGACGTCGTGAATCGCGGCGGCGAACGCGTCGGCCCCGGGGTCGTCGAACGAGGAGAGCGGCGGATTGCCGGCCTTGCCCGTGGCGAACGCCAGCACCGTGTCGCTGGTCGAGGTGTCGCTGTCGACGGTGATGCACGAGAAGGTGCTGCGGTTGGCGCTGTCGAGGCAGGACTGGAGGAACGCGGGCTCGACCGCCGCGTCGGTGAACAGGTATCCAAGCATGGTTGCCATGTCGGGCGCGATCATCCCGGAGCCCTTGATGATCCCGGCGATCGTCACCGTGCGCTCGCCGATCACCGCTGTGGCTACCGCACCTTTAGAAAAAGTATCGGTCGTTCCGATGGTTGTGGCGGCTTCCTCCCACGAGCAGGGAGGAGCGACGAGCGCCGCCGCGATCCCGGCCTGGGCCTTGTCCCTGGGTAGGGGCACGCCGATCACGCCGGTCGAGGAGACGAACACCTCGCTCGGCGCGCAGCCGAGATACTGAGCGACCTGGGCCATGATCTGTTCGACCGCCTCGCGCCCGCGGTAGCCGGTGAAGGCGTTCGAATTGCCGGCGTTGACCACCAGCGCCCGCGCCCTGCCGAGCCGCGCCTGCTCGCGGCCGAGCTCGACCTCGCTCGAACAGCAGACGTTCTTCGTGAACACGCCGGCGACAGCGGTATCCGCGGCCAGCTCGACGTAAGTCAGGTCGCAGCGGTCCCATTCCTTGTAGCGCGCGCGGGCGACGCGCAAGGTCACGCCGGCGACCGGCGGAATCTCGGGGAAGGGCAGGGCGAGCGGCGAGCGTTCGATATCCATCGCGGCCCTCTAGTCCGCGGGGCGCGGCGCGACAATCCGGCGCCGCAGGGGTACGCAAGCCCGGGGGCGAACGAGGGCCTATCGATTGCGAACCGTTGCCGCAAGAACACTCCCCAGCCGCCGCCGTTCTGTCGGAAGCGGAATCGGCTTGTCCCACTGGACGACGGGCACTGTATGAATTATCTAACGCACATGCTTCGCAAGCTGCTCGCCCTGCTTGTCCTCGTTACCGGCCTCGCCGCGATCGGCCAGCCGGCCCATGCGGTCGTGCTCAAGGTCGACAACGTGCAGGCGGTGGATGCGGGTTTTGCCTGCACCTCGCAACCGGCCCAGCGGAGCAATCCCTCGTCGATCCGCCGCGATCGCGAGGACGTGCAGCCCAAGCCGTGCCCGAAGCCGCCGCGCATCGTGCTGGTGGTGCCGACGGTGATGCTGCACGCGGATCGTGCGCGCGAGTAAGCGCGCGCAAGCCATAGTTTCCGCGTGATTTTCCGGCCGCGCACGCGCGGCCTTCCCTGCATTTCCAGACCAAGACAGGACACCGCTGCATGTTCGGTGCGCTCGCCAAGGCCGTATTCGGCTCCGCCAACGACCGTTACGTTCGCTCGCTCGACAAGATCGTCGCCCAGATCAACGCGCTGGAACCCCAGCTCGAGACCTTCTCGGACGCCGAGCTGACAGCCCAGACGGACAAGTTCCGCGAACAGCTCGCCCAGGGGAAAACGCTTGACGAGATCCTGCCCGAAGCTTTCGCCACCGTGCGCGAGGCCTCGAAGCGGGTGCTCGGCATGCGCCACTTCGACGTGCAGCTGATCGGCGGCATCGTGCTCCACCGCGGCGAAATCGCCGAGATGCGCACCGGCGAGGGCAAGACCCTCGTCGCCACGCTGGCGACCTACCTCAACGCGATCGAAGGCAAGGGTGTCCACGTCGTCACGGTCAACGACTACCTCGCCCGCCGCGACGCCGAATGGATGGGGCGGATCCACAAGTTCCTCGGGCTCACCGTGGGCGTGATCGTGCCCAACCTGCCAGAGCATGCCCGGCGCGAGGCCTACGCCAGCGACGTGACCTACGGCACCAACAACGAGTTCGGCTTCGACTACCTGCGCGACAACATGAAGCGCAACCGCTCCGACCAGGTGCACCGGCCGTTCAACTTCGCGATCGTCGACGAGGTCGACTCGATCCTGATCGACGAGGCGCGGACCCCGCTGATCATCTCGGGTCCGACCGAGGACAAGTCGGACCTCTACCTCGCGCTCGACGCGCTGGTGAAGACGCTCCCCAAGGAGCTCTACGAGACCGACGAGAAGGCCAAGAACGTCAGCCTCACCGAGGAAGGCATCGAGCACGTCGAGCAGAAGCTGATCGCCGACGGCACGCTGGTGTCCGACAACCTCTACGACGTCGAAAACACGCTCGTCGTGCATCATCTCGACCAGGCGCTGCGCGCCAACGTGATGTACAAGCGCGACATCGACTACATCGTCAAGGACGGCAAGGTCGTCATCATCGACGAGTTCACCGGCCGCATGATGGAGGGCCGCCGCTGGTCTAACGGCCTGCACCAGGCGGTCGAGGCCAAGGAGGGCGTGCGGATCGAGCCCGAGAACCAGACGCTCGCCTCGATCACCTTCCAGAACTACTTCCGCATGTATCCCAAGCTCGCCGGCATGACCGGCACGGCGGCGACCGAGGCGGCCGAGTTCTGGGACATCTACAAGCTCAACGTCGTCGAGATCCCCACTAACAAGCCTGTCGCGCGCATCGACGAAGAAGACGAGTTCTACAAGAACACCGCCGACAAGTTCCAGGCGATCGCCAAGGCGATCAGGGAGAAGCAGCAGCTCGGCCAGCCGGTGCTGGTCGGCACGGTGTCGATCGAGAAATCCGAGCTGCTGAGCAGCTACCTCAAGAAGGAGGGCGTGCCGCACGCGGTCCTCAACGCCCGCTTCCACGAGCAGGAGGCGCACATCGTTGCCCAGGCCGGACGGCTCGGTGCGGTGACGATCGCCACCAACATGGCGGGCCGCGGCACCGACATCCAGCTCGGCGGCAACGTCGAGTTTCGCATCGAGGACGAGCTGAAAGACCTCGAGCCGGGTCCGAAACGGGACCTCGAGATCGATCGGATCAAGGCCGAGGTCGGCGCCGAGCGCGAGAAGGTGCTCGCCGCCGGGGGTCTGTTCGTGCTCGGCACCGAGCGCCACGAGAGCCGGCGCATCGACAACCAGCTGCGCGGCCGCTCGGGCCGCCAGGGCGACCCGGGCCTGTCGCGGTTCTACCTGTGCCTCGAGGACGATCTGCTGCGCATCTTCGGCCCGGACACGCTGTTCGCGCGGATGATGAACTCGAACCTCGCCGACGGCGAGGCGATCGGCAGCAAGTGGCTGTCGAAAGCGATCGAGACCGCGCAGAAGAAGGTCGAGGCGCGCAACTACGAGGCGCGCAAGCAGGTCGTCGAATTCGACAACGTGATGAACGACCAGCGCAAGGTGGTCTACGAGCAGCGCGCCGAGATCATGGACGCCGAGGCCGTCGACGACGTCGTAATCGACATGCGGACCGACACGATCAACGCCATCGTCGGCAGCTTCTGCCCGCCGAACTCGTACCCCGAGCAGTGGGACGTCGCCGGGCTCAAGCAACGCGTTGTCGACATCACCGGGATCGACGCGCCGATCGAGGCATGGCTCGAGGAGGATGCGGTCGACCCCGAGCTGATCGAGGAGCGGCTGGTAGCGCTCGCCGACCAGCAGATGGGCGAGCGTACGGCGCCGATCCCCGAGGCCGAATGGCGGCGCATCGAGAAGGAAATCCTGCTCGACCGGCTCGATCACCACTGGAAGGAGCACCTCGCGACGCTCGACGCCCTGCGTCAGGCGGTGTTCCTGCGCGCCTATGCGCAGAAGCAGCCGATCAACGAGTACAAGCACGAGGCGTTCGGCCTGTTCGAGCGCATGCTCGAAGGCATTCGCGAGGACGTGACCCGCGTGCTGATGACCGCTCCGCTGCGCATGGCGCCGCCGCCGCCGCTCGACCTGCCCGAGCTGCCCGACTTCCTGACCGGCCACGTCGAACCGGTGTTCGGCGCCGACGGGCCTGGCGGCGGCAACCCGATGGCGGGTGCGGAAGCGGTCATGGGTGCGCTCGGCCAGGGCATGCCGGCGATGGCCGGTGCCGCAGAGGCCGCCGACCCCTTCGCCGGAGCCGAGATCAGCCGCAACGCGCCGTGCCCGTGCGGATCCGGGAAGAAGTACAAGCACTGTCACGGCGCTGCGTGATGCTCGCCTCCCGTGCTCGGGAGGCTTGCTACGATCGTAACACTCGTTAGGATCGCCGGCCGAAGGGGAGGCTGGCGATGAGGATCACGCGGCTCGATCTGCCCCGCTGCAGCGTCGGCGAAGGGCCGGTGTGGGACGTCGCCGAGCAGGCGCTGTACTACATCGACATCCTCGAGAAGCGCGTGTTCCGCTGGGATCCGGCGAGCGGCGAGCATCGGAGCTGGGACGTGCCGGCAATGATCGGCTCGATGGCCCTGCGCGAAGCGGGCGGGGCGATCGTCGCGCTGCCCGACGGGATCCATGCGCTCGATTTCGCCAGCGGAGCCGTGACTCCGTTTGCGCTGCTCGATCCGCCAGACCCAGCCGTGCAACTGGCCGACGGAAAGGTCGACCGCGCCGGCCGGTTCGTGTTCGGCACCAGCCACCGTCAGGTGAAGGAGCCGGCCGGCGGGCTCTATGCGCTCGGCACCGACGGGCGCATCGCCCAGCTCGATCGGGAGATCACGCTCGGCAACGGGCCGTGCTTCTCGCCCGACGACCGCACGCTCTACCATGCGGATTCGATGCGCCAGACCGTGTTCGCCTACGACTACGACCTTGCCACGGGCGGCGTTTCGAACAGGCGGGTGTTTTTCGACAGCACCGCCTACGGCCCGATTCCCGACGGGGCGACGGTCGACGCGGCCGGCGAGATGTGGCTGGCGATCTGCGAGGGCGGGGTGGTCCTGCGCCTGTCGCCCGTGGGCGAGGTGAGGCAGGTCATCGAGATGCCGACCCGGCTCCCCGCGAGCTGCATGTTCTTCGGTCCCGGGCTGGACCGGCTGTTCGTGCCGAGCATCGATCCTTCGTTTCTCGGCCGCGAGCCGGCGGAGGCGGACGGCTGGTGCTACGCGGTCGACGGACTTGGGGTGCAGGGTCTGCCGGAGCCGCGATACCGTGGATAGGCGGCTGCCGCCGCTGCTCGTCGCGGTATTCATCAACATTGCCGGGTTCAGCCTGATCCTGCCGCTGCTGCCGTTCTACGGGCAGGTGTTCGGCGCCGGGCCGTTCGAGGTGGCGCTGCTGTTCGCAGCCTACAGCTTCGGCAACGTCTTCGGCGAGATCCACTGGGGGCGGCAGTCGGATTCCTGGGGCCGGCGCAAGGTTCTCGGCGTTACCACGTTCTGCGCGGCGCTGAGCTACGTCGCCTTCGCCTGGGCACCCACGCTCGAGCTGGCGATCGCGATCCGCGTGGTGAGCGGGTTCTTCTCGGGCACGCTGAGCACGGCCCAGGGGTTCATCGCCGACGTCTCGCCGCCCGAGCGCAGGGCGAAGACGATGGGCTACTTCGGCGCGGCTTTCAGCCTCGGCTTCGTCATGGGACCGGTGCTCGGCGGCGTGTTCGCCGGCGAGGAAGCCGTGGCGGAGAGCTTCCGCCTGCCGATCTACATCGCCGGCGCCCTGTCGCTGATCGCCTCGCTGTGGTGTTTCGCGGTCCTGCGCGACGCGGTCCCCCCACGCGGCAAGGGCGGCCTGCCGGCCTACAGCGAGGCCTTCCGTTTCGTCGGGGGCCAGCCGTTGCTGCTGCGCCTGTTCGCGATCTCGTTCTGCGGAATTGCGATGTTCGCCTCGATGGAAGCGATCTACGGCCTGTGGAGCGAGGCCAATTTCGGCTGGAGCGCGAACGACCTCGGGTTCGCCTTTCTCGCGATCGGCGGAGGCGGGCTCTTCGCCCAACTGGTGCTGATCGGTCCGCTGGCTGCGCGCTACGGCGAGGCTCGGGTAATCGTCATCGGCCTCGCGTGTCTCGCGCTGTCGATGGTGCTCCAGCCGGTGATCCGCACGCCGGTCTCGGGCGTGGCGTTGATGGGACTGCTGATGGTCGGCCATTCGCTGGCCTTTCCCTCCGCCGGGGCGTTGCTGTCGCGCAACACGCCGCCCGAGCGGCAGGGGAGCACGATGGGGTTGCTGATGGCCTCGAACGCGGTCGGGCGGATCGTCGTGCCACCGGCATTCGGCCTGCTGTATGATCGGGCCGGCCACGACGCGCCGTGGTACGTCGGTGCGGTCCTGATCGGGCTGGTTATGCTGATGGCGCTGCAGACCGTGCGTCTGGCCGAGCGGGGGACACCCTAGCCAGCCAGCGGGCAATGCAATAGACTATGCGCGACGGGAAGCGGAGGTCTTGCGATGCCGGAAAGCAAAGCCGAGCGCGAACTCAGGCACCAGCTCGCCAACACCGAGCAGCAGAAGCGCGCGCTGCAACAGCTGCTGCAAAGCGCCTCCGACGAGATCGAGGAACTCGTCTCGGGCGATTGCACGGAAGAGCACAAGGCCGGTGCAATCAAGGCGGCCAGGAAGTTCCGTCGGGCGGCGACACTCTAGGCCTTCAGGAACCAAGGAGAGATCGATGCCCAAGTTTACCCAGCTCGCCGTGGCGGTGGGCCTGACGCTGGCGGCCACTGCAGGTCTGGCGCAATCCGGGGTCCCCGCGGCGATCGCAGCGGCGGTCGCCGATGCCGATCGACCCGCGGCCGACACGGCGCGCGATCCACTGCGCAAGCCGGGAGAGATCGTTGCCTTCGCCGGAGTGAAGCCGGGCGACAAGGTCGCCGAGATCGCCCCTGGCGGCGGCTATTACACGCGCGTGCTGGCAAAGACCGTCGGTCCCGAGGGCAAGGTCTACGCGCTGATGCCCGGGTTCTTCGCCAACCGTCCGGGCGGGCTCGACGCAATCAACGCGTTGGCGGAGCAGTATGGCAACATCGAGGTCGTCGTGATCGACTACGCCGCCACCAAGCTGCCCGAGCCGGTCGACCTCGTGTGGACCACCGAAAACTACCACGACCTCGCCAACGGCGACATCGGCGCGGTCAACGCCTGGGCCTTCGCCGCGCTCAAGCCCGGCGGGCTCTATTTCGTCGAGGATCATGCGGCGCCGGGCACCGGCACCAGCGCGACCAGCACGCTGCACCGGATCGATCCCGAGGCGGTCAAGCAGCAGGTCACCTCGGCGGGCTTCGCGCTCGATGCGGAGAGCGACCTGTTGCACAACCCGGACGATCCGCACGACGTGAGTCCGCGCGAGGTCCAGCCGACGAGCGACAAGTTCGCCCTGCGGTTCC
>JBIQKN010000151.1:0-2971 GCA_044506565.1 Sphingomonadales bacterium
CGGCCAGGGAAGTCTCGCTGTCGGTGCCGCTGGTGGTGCGCCTCGAGGGCACCAATGTGCAGCAGGGCAAGGACATCCTCGCCGGCTCGGGCCTGCCGATCATCCCGGCGGACGATCTCGGCGACGCGGCCAAGAAGATCGTCGGCGAGGTCAAGCAGGCGGCCTGAGGCCCGGGGGCGCTATTCCGTCTTGGTCGGCTCCGGAAGTGTCGGCGAGGTGCCGTCGGGGTAAGTGAGCCACTGCGCCCAGATGACATGAGTCCGCTGGTCGGTCAGTGCGATCCGGCAGGTCAGTTCATGCAGCCCACGAATCGTGCCGTCGCGCCAGCGGTAGTAGACCGCCCCGCAGGCGATGTCGCGATAGGCCTCGAAGGCCTCTTGCGAGCTCTCCATGCCCAGCGCGATTCCGGGGTCGCCGCTGTCCTGGTGGCGCAGGACCGCCGCCCGGAGATAGCGCTGCATCTGCGCTTCGGCCGCCTCGAGCTTGCCGGCAAAGCAGGCGTTGATCTCGGGCGTGCTCGCCCCGCCGCAGGGATCGCCCGCATCAGGCTCCGTCGCCGGGGCTACCGCAGGCATCAGGGCGAACGCGAGGCCAATCAGAACACTCCGCATTGCCCCCTCCTTCATCAGCGCACCGACGATAGCGCGGCCTGGTGGATGAGCCCACAGACGGCGGAGGGGCCCGTGCCGCTCGCGGCCTTCGGCCCGCCTACCCGACCCGCCGATAGCGGAACACATACTCCTGGACCGAGCCGTCATCCTGGCGGACGAGTACCGCGCTGATCAGCGTGTCGCCCTCGCGGCGGATGGTGAGACCGTCGAAGTAGGCCGCATTGGGCTCGAACGCGACGAGCGGGAACGTTTCCATCTCGGCCTTGTCCTCCCAGCCGACGAGGTCCGGCCCAAAGTGCTTGAGGCGATAGACCACGCTGCCGTCGACTTCGGCGATCTGCATCAGCTCGAAGAACTCGATCCCGCCCTCGCCGTCCTGCTGCACGAAGTGTCCGGCCAGCGAGCCCCCGGCTGGCGGCGAGTAGACCTCGGTCGCCGGCGCGCCGCCGATGCCTTCTCCGGTCCAGGTGCCCGCCAGCCAGCCGAGCTGGGCGACCGTCGCGGGTGGCGGCACGTGACCTTCGGGCGCGGTGCGAGTCTCGGCCGCGAATGCGGGCACCGCGGCGAGGAAGAGCGCGAGCAACGAAACGATCCAGCGCATCGGCAGCCCTTTTCAAAGGTTGCGAAAGCGCGAGCATAATGCTTCGACCGCTGCGCTCCAAGCGACGACGCTTGACCTCCCGCGCGAGCGGCGCAAAGGCGCTGGCGCAAGATTATTACAAGTGCCGCGAAGGCCTGTCGGAGAGAGCCGATGAAGATCCTCGTGCCGGTCAAGCGCGTGATCGATTACAACGTCCGCCCGCGGGTCAAGACCGACGGCAGCGGGGTCGATCTCGCCAACGTCAAGATGAGCATGAACCCGTTCGACGAGATCGCCGTCGAGGAGGCGATTCGGCTCCGGGAAAAGGGCGTCGCGAGTGAGATCGTCGCGGTTTCGATCGGCCCGGGGAAGGCCGCCGAGACGCTGCGCACGGCGCTGGCCATGGGCGCCGACCGGGCGATCCTGGTCGAGACCGACGAAACCGTCGAGCCGCTGGCCGTGGCGAAAATCCTCAAGGGGGTGTTCGAAGAGGAGCAGCCGGGCCTCGTCGTCATGGGCAAGCAGGCGATCGACGACGATTCGAACCAGACCGGGCAGATGCTCGCCGCGTTGACCGACCGGCCGCAGGGGACCTTCGCGAGCAAGGTCGAAGTCGACGGCGACAGCGTGACCGTGACCCGCGAGGTCGATGCCGGCTCCGAGACCGTGAAGCTCTCGCTGCCGGCAATCGTCACCACCGACCTCAGGCTCAACGAGCCGCGCTATGCCTCGCTGCCGAACATCATGAAGGCCAAATCGAAGCCACTCGCGACGAAGACCCCGGCCGACTACGGCGTCGACATCTCGCCCCGGCTCAAGGTGCTCAAGGTTGCCGAGCCGCCCGTGCGGCAGGCCGGGATCAAGGTCGGCTCGGTCGACGAGCTGGTGGCGAAACTCAAGGAACTGGGAGCCGTCGCATGACCGCGCTGGTGCTGGTCGAACACGAAGCGGGCGCGCTCAAGGACGCAACGCTCGCGGCCGTTACCGCCGCCGCGAAGCTCGGCGCGGTCCACGCGCTGGTCGCCGGGGGCGACGAGGCGCGCGGCGTGGCCGAGGCCGCGGCGAAGGTCGCCGGGGTCGAGAAGGTTCTGCTCGCGGCCGACCCGGCCTATGCCCATGCGCTGCCGGAGAACGTCGCCCCGCTCGCCGCGCAGCTGATGGCGGACTATGACGCCTTCGTCGCCCCGGCGACGACCACCGGCAAGAACATTGCCCCGCGCGTCGCGGCGCTGCTCGACGTGATGCAGCTTTCCGAGGTGATCGGGATCGAGGGGCCGAAGACCTTCGTGCGCCCGATCTACGCCGGCAATGCGATCGCGACCGTCGAGAGCAGCGATGCCAAGCTCGTACTGACCGTGCGCGGAACCGCGTTCGAGAAGGCGGCGGCCGAAGGCGGCTCGGCGGCGGTCGAAGAGGTCGGCGGACCCGGGGACGCGGGTCTGTCGAGCTTCGTCTCGCTCGAGGCATCGAAAAGCGAGCGGCCCGAGCTGACCAGCGCAGGGATCGTCGTGTCGGGTGGCCGCGCGCTCAAGGATGCGGCGACTTTCGAGCAGCTGATCGTGCCGCTTGCCGACAAGCTCGGCGCAGCGGTCGGCGCGAGCCGGGCCGCAGTCGACGCCGGCTACATCTCGAACGACTACCAGGTCGGCCAGACCGGCAAGATCGTCGCCCCGGCGCTGTACATTGCGGTCGGCATCTCCGGCGCGATCCAGCACCTCGCCGGAATGAAGGATTCGAAGCTGATCGTGGCGATCAACAAGGATCCCGACGCGCCGATCTT
>JBIQKN010000152.1:0-2928 GCA_044506565.1 Sphingomonadales bacterium
GTCATCCGCCTCAATGGGCTGCACGACCTCGTGGCGGGGGACTTCGTGCTGTAGCTCGCCACAGGCCGTTTCGGGGGCGTCCGGGATTCCCCTCGGAAAGGGGACGGCCTGAGCGCCAGAACAACGGAGGGGTTGCCGCCGCCATGGCGATGGGCGGGACGATGATCGTGCCCGACAGCACCGTCTCGGTGAACTTCAACCTCGCCACCTACCGCGGCGAGCAGGGCTTTGCCGGGACGGTGGCCGCACGGGTCACACCCAAGGTCTACGTCACCGGCGGGTTTACCGGTTCGACCGTCAAGGGCTCGAGTGGTGGGCGCGTGGGCGTTGCGTTCGGATTCTGAACAGTGCGCCGCGCGCGAGTCGACTCGCGCGCGGCGACCGCTATAGCAACATTCAGCAACATCAATGGGTCGCGCCGACATGCATGCGCGAGAGCGGCGCGCATGCGCCTCCCTCGCGCTGATACAACGCGACGGAGCAAGACCCATGATTCTCAAGAACACGACTTTCGCGGCTGCACTGCTGGCCGGTACCGCCGCTGCTGCCCTGTTCCCGCAAGGCACGGCGCAGGCCGAGGAATGCCTCCTCGACTCCACCAACGACGGCGTGGCTACCGGAGCCGACACCGACGGCGGCGCGACGTCCGACAACGGCCGCAACAGCAACCTCGCCTGCGGTGTTGGCGCCGATGCGACGTCGCAGACCGGCGGCTCGACTGCGGTCGGTGGCTCGAGCCTGGCGACGCTCGATTACTCGAGCGCGTTCGGCTACCAGGCCGAGGCGACCGCAACTGCGGGTACTGCGGTGGGCGGCGATTCCCTCGCTTCGGGCGGGTTCAGCTCGGCGTTCGGCTATCTGGCAGTCGCCAACGGCGCGGGCGGGACTGCCCTCGGCGCGCACGCCAATGCGGCGACCGATGGAACTTCCGTGGGCTACGATGCCAACGCCACCGGCACCAATTCGACGTCGGTCGGGCGAACCTCCGATGCGACCCAGAGCAATGCCGTAGCTCTCGGGCACAACGCTCAATCGACGGGAACCGCGGCGACCGCGCTGGGGACCACTGCCGACGCGACGGCTTTAAATGCGGTCGCGGTCGGCTTCAACACCCAGGCCAGCCAGGCCTACGCCACCAGTGTTGGCTCGACCGCCAACGCGTCGGGGAATGCCGCCTCGGCGTTCGGCTCCTCCGCCGCCGCTAGCGCTGCCCAAGCGACCGCCGTCGGCGCCGGAGCGATCGCCATGAGTTCTTATGCGACCTCGCTGGGCTATAGTGCCGATGCGCTCGGCTCCTATTCAACGGCGGCGGGAGCGACTGCCTATGCCTCCGGCAATTACGCTGGGGCGTTCGGCTATGGCTCGGATGCGATGGGCAGCGGGACGCTGGCGTTCGGAGGGTTTGCCCTTGCGAACGGTATCGGCGCCGCCGCACTGGGCTATAGCTCCGAAGCGTCGGGCACAACCGCGCTCAGCCTCGGCTACGACACTTATGCGGGCAATACCTCGGCGATGGCGCTGGGATTCCAGGCTACGGCGACCGGCGAGCAATCGATCGCGCTAGGCGGGGGCACGGACTCGCTCGGCGTGGCCTCGATCGCGATCGGCGGCGACGGTCTCGACGAGGACGGACTCGGCGCGCAGGCGTTGCTGGACGGTGGTATCGCGCTGGGAGCGGACGCGCTGTCGAACGGGTTCAACGGGACGGCCATCGGAGTCGGAGCCTCGACTATCGGGAACAACGCGCTGGCGCTGGGCACGGCGGCGTCGGCTTCGGGCGGGGGTGCGAGCGCGATGGGGCGCAATGCGACGGCCTCGGGGCAGTCGTCGACGTCGCTCGGGCGCGGGACGACCGCGAGCGGGCAGAACGCGACCGCGGTAGGCTATACCGCTAGCGCGACCGGGCTCAACGCGATCGCTCTGGGTTCGGCGGTGGCGGGTGCGGACTACGCGAACGCGCTGGGGTCCGGGGCGACGGCTTCGACAACCGGGGCGACCGCGGTGGGTCGCGATGCGGCGGCCTCGGGCGTGGCGTCGCTGGCGCTCGGCAATCAGGCGCAGGCGGCCGGCCAGAACGCGAGCGCGGTGGGACGGTCTTCGTCGGCGGGCGGGGATCATGCGACCGCGGTCGGGCGCGATTCGACGGCCTCGGCGACCGGCTCCTCGGCGCTTGGCTATGGCGCGGGGGCGACGGGCACGCGGGCGACGGCGGTCGGCCAGACCGCCACGGCGAGCGCGACCAATGCGACCGCGGTGGGCCGCGGGGCGAACGCGGGTCACGACAACGCGACCGCGGTCGGCTCGGGAGCGACGACCACGGCGGCCAACCAGGTCACGCTCGGAGGGACGGGCAGCTCGGTCAGGATCGGCGACATCGACGCCTCGACCGCGGCGCAGCAGGGCCCGGTGGAAGTGCTGACGATCGACGGCAACGGCACGATCGGCAGCAGCAGCGTGGCCAGCCTCGCCTCGGTCGCCGCGGTCAACGCGCGCATGAGCCAGGTCGCCCAGGTCAGCGACGCCCAGTTCGCCGCGTTGTCGGGCCGCGTCGGCGTGCTCGAAGACCAGTACGGCGCTCTCGCAGGGCAGGTAGGCGAACTGTTCGACCTTGCCGATGTCGACCGCAAGAACGCGCGGCGCGGGATCGCCGCCGCGATGGCCATGGCCGACGCGCCGTTCCCCTCGGCGCCGGGCAAGACCAGCTATGCGGCCCGAGGCGCGGTCTTCCGCGGCGAGATGGCGATCAGCGCGACTCTCAACCACCGGATCGCCAGCGACACGCCCTTCGCGATCTCGGCAGGCGTCAGCTACGCGGGTGGCGGCAACACCGGCGCAACCGTCGGAGTCGCCGGCGAGTTCTGAGCGAGGAAAGCGCGCTGAACCCGAGCAGGGGCGGCGCCGGTGCATTACCGGTGCCGCCCCGTTTGG
>JBIQKN010000153.1:0-2887 GCA_044506565.1 Sphingomonadales bacterium
CTGCACGCGCACATCCTCACCAAGCTCGGGCGCCACGACGAGGCGATGGCGATCCAGGAAGCCCATGTCGAAGGGCATCCCGACAAGCCGGCCGGGTGGATCGCCTGGGGACACAGCCTGCGCGCCGCCGGACGCGTCGAGGAGGCGGTCGCGGCCTATCGCCGGGCGATCGCCGCGGATTTCGAATGTGGCGAAGCGTGGTGGGGCCTCGCCAGCATCAAGCGCCCGATCCTGACCGACGAGGACATCGCCCGAATGCGCGAGGCGATCGGCATCGCAATCGACGAGCGCAACAGTGCCCCGCTGCACTTCGCGCTCGCCCGGGCCCTGCACGACCGGGCTCGCTACCGCGAGGCCTTCGAGCACTACTCCGAGGGCAACCGCCAACGCGCCGAGAGCCTGCGCTACGACGCGCGCGAACTGACCGCCGAGGTCGCCGAGATCGAGCGTGCAGTCGATGCGGCGTTCATCCGCTCGCTCGATCGCGATCCGGTCGACGAGAGCATTCCGGTCTTCATCGTCAGCCTGCCGCGTTCCGGCTCGACGCTGCTCGAACAGATGCTCGCCAGTCATCCCGAAGTCGAGGCGGTCGGCGAACTGCCCTATGCACCGGCGATCCTCCGTTCGGTCATGGAAATGGCGACCCGGCGCGGGCGGGTTACGGTGCCCCAGCTCATCGCCGGATTGAGCCCCGAGCACGCCGCAGCGATGGGGCGGGACTATCTCAGGCGAGCGGGCTGGCACCGTAAGACCGACCGGCGCCTGTTCATCGACAAGCTCCCGCACAACTGGAGCAACATCCTGTTCATCCGCCGAATCCTGCCGCAGGCGCGCTTCATCGACATCCGGCGTGACCCGATGGATTGCTGCTTCTCGAACTTCACCCAGTCGTTCTCCAGCGCGCACGCTTCATCGTTCGCGCTACGCGACATCGGCCAGTGCTACGTCGACTACGTCCGCCTGATGACCCATCTCGACGGCGTCGCGCCCGGCCTGGTGTATCACGTCGACTACGAGCGGCTGGTCGAGAGTCCGGAAAACGAGATCCGCGGCGCGCTCGACTATCTCGGTCTTCCGTGGGACCCCGCCGTGCTCGAGTTCCACAAACTCGACCGGGTGGTACGCACGCCGAGCAGCGAGCAGGTCCGCCGCCCGCTCAATCGCGACGGCATGGCCGTCTGGCGGCCTTACGCCGAATGGCTCGGCCCCCTGCGCGAGGTCCTCGGGCCGCTCGCCAGGGACTAGCCGACGGTAATCTTCAGCTCCCCGTCGCCCTCGTCGATCCTGACTGTGCTGCCGTCCGGGATCTCCCCCGCGAGCATCTTGTCGGCCAGCGGATCCTGCAGGTACCGCTGCACCGCCCGCTTCAGGGGACGCGCGCCGTAGACCGGGTCGTAGCCGACGCGGCCGAGCCAGCGCTTGGCGGCCTCGGTCAGGTCGAGCACGATCTTGCGGTCCTTGAGCAGCTTCTGCACCCGCCCGACCTGAATATCGACGATCGGCGCCATGTGCTCGGGCGCAAGGCGGTGGAACAGGATCACCTCGTCGAGCCGGTTGAGGAACTCGGGACGGAAGTGCGCGCGGACGACTTCCATCACCTGCGGTTCGACGTCCTCGACCTTCTGCCCTTCGTCGAGGTTCGACAGGTACTGGCTGCCGAGGTTCGAAGTCAGGATGATCAGCGTATTGGCGAAGTTGACCACCCGGCCCTGCCCGTCCGTCAGCCGCCCGTCATCGAGCACCTGCAGCAGAACGTTGAACACGTCTGCGTGCGCCTTCTCCACCTCGTCGAACAGCACGACCTGGTACGGCCGGCGCCGCACCGCCTCGGTCAGCACGCCGCCTTCCTCGTAGCCGACGTAGCCCGGAGGGGCGCCGATCAGCCGCGCGACCGCGTGCTTCTCCATGAACTCCGACATGTCGATCCGGACCATCGCCGTGTCGTCGTCGAACAGGAACTCGGCGAGCGCCTTGGTCAGCTCGGTCTTGCCGACGCCGGTGGGCCCGAGAAACAGGAACGAACCGAGCGGGCGGTTCGGATCCTGCAGCCCCGCGCGTGCCCTGCGGACGGCCTTGGAGACCGCCTCGATCGCATCCGCCTGGCCGATCACGCGCTTGCCGATGACCTCTTCCATCTTGAGCAGCTTCTCGCGCTCGCCTTCCATCATCTTGTCGACCGGGACGCCCGTCCAGCGGCTGACAACCGAGGCGATGTCGTCCTCGGTGACCTCCTCGCGCAGCAACGCGTTCGCCTGGTGCTGCTGGGCTTCGGAGAGCTGCTTCTCGAGCTCGGGAATGCGGCCGTAGGACAGCTCACCGGCGCGGGCGAGGTCGCCCTCGCGTTGCGCCTGTTCGAGCTCGATGCGGGCCTGGTCGAGCTGCTCCTTGATCTTTGCCTCTGCGTGGATCTTCTCGCGCTCGTTCTGCCACCGCGTGGTCAGCTCGCTCGACTGTTGCTCGAGGTTGGCGAGCTCCTCGCGCAAGGCGGCGAGGCGGTCCTTCGAGGCCTCGTCGGTCTCCTTGCCGAGGGCCTGCTCCTCGATCTTGAGCTGGATGATGCGCCGGTCGAGGCTCTCGATCTCCTCGGGCTTGCTCTCGACCTCCATGCGGATGCGGCTCGCCGCCTCGTCCATCAGGTCGATCGCCTTGTCGGGCAGGAAGCGGTCGGAGATGTAGCGGTTGGAAAGCTGCGCCGCGGCGACGATCGCGCCGTCGGTGATCCGCACCCCATGGTGCAGCTCGTACTTCTCCTTGAGCCCGCGCAGGATCGAGATCGTGTCCTCGACGCTCGGCTCGTCGACGTAGACCGGCTGGAAGCGGCGCTGCAGCGCGGCGTCCTTCTCGACGTACTTCTGGTACTCGTCGAGCGTGGTCGCGCCGATGCAGT
>JBIQKN010000154.1:0-2886 GCA_044506565.1 Sphingomonadales bacterium
GTCGCCGCCGAGACACCGCATCCGGCCGGGATGACCGTTGCCGACATCGCCGGCTACCGGGTGGTCGAGCGCGATGCGGTGTGCGGCGACTACCGTGGCTACCGCATCTGCGGGATGGGCCCGCCTTCGTCGGGGGCGACGACGGTCTACGCGATCCTCAAGCAGCTCGAGAGGTTCGATCTCGGCGCGCTCGGGCCCGACTCGCCGACCTTCTGGCACCTGTTCGCCGAATCGCAGCGGCTCGCCTATGCCGACCGCGAGCGCTACCTCGCCGACGCCGATTTCGTCTCGGTCCCCGTCGCCGGGCTGATGGACCCCGGCTACCTCGCCGCGCGCGGGGCGCTGATCGACCCGGCCGGCACGCTCGCCTCGGTCGCGCCCGGCACGCCGCAAGGTCTCGCGCTGGCGCCGCCCGACGGCGACGAACCGGGCGAGAACGGCACCTCGCACTTCGTCGCCATCGATCGCGAGGGCAATGCCGTCAGCTACACCTCGACGATCGAGGGCTCGTTCGGCTCGGGACTCATGGTCGGCGGCTATTACCTCAACAATGAGCTGACCGACTTCAGCTTCTCGCCGACCGGTTCCGATGGCCGTCCCGTCGCCAATCGGGTCGAAGGCGGCAAGCGGCCGCGCAGCTCGATGGCGCCGACGCTGGTCTACGACAATGACGGCGAGCTGGTGCTTGCGGTCGGCGCGGCCGGCGGCGCGACGATCCCGGTGCAGGTCGCCCGCGCGCTGATCGGGGTGATCGACTTCGGCCTCCCGCTCGGCGAGGCGATCGCCCTGCCCGTGCTGTTCGCGCCGGGCGATGCGCTGACGGTCGAGCAGGGCTCTTCGCTCGAGGCGATGATCCCGGCGCTGCAGGCGCTTGGCCACGCGCAAGTCGGCGCGCGCGGGCTCCCGCTCAAGACCAACGGCGCCGAGCGGACGGCCGGCGGCTGGACCGGAGCCGCCGATCCGCGCAGCGAGGGAGCGGCAATCGCCGAATAGGCGCGCGCTTTGCGGGCAGGCTCGCACGGCGCCCCTTGAGCGCGGAACGCGCGCGCCTTAAGCCCGAGACATAACCGGAGCCGGAGAACCGGCCGGATTTGGGATGGAGGCGCTGCCCTTGCAGCTGACGGATTTCGCGGCCGCGCCGAACCTCGTGCGCCTGTTCCTCGACCGCGCCGACGCGCTCGGCGAGAAGCCGTTCCTGACCGCCTGCGAGGACGGCGCATGGCAGTCGCTGAGCTGGGCCGAGACCGGGCGCCGCGTGTGCCTGCTGGCGGAATCGCTGCGCCGCCTCGGGCTCGAGTCCGGCGACCGCGTGGTGCTGGTCGCCGAGAACGGCCCCGAGTGGGCTATCGCCGACCTCGCGATCATGGCCGCGGGCTGCATCACCACGCCCGCCTACACCACCAACACCGAGCGCGATCACCAGCACGTGCTCGAGAACTCGGGCGCGCGGGCGGTGATCGTTTCGACCCGCAAGCTGGCGCAGCCGCTGCTCCCGGCGATACTGCGTTCGGGGCTGGCCGAGCACGTCATCGGCATCGAGCCGCTCAAGCCGGGGCAGGCCGGCTTCACCGCGCACCTGTGGAGCGAGCTGATCGAGGGAGACGCGGCAGCCGCGCGTGCGGCGGTCGATGCGCGCATCGCCGAAATCGGCCGCCGCGACCCGGCGTGCATCATCTACACCAGCGGGACCAGCGGGCTGCCGCGCGGTGTGCTACTCCACCACGGCGCGATCCTGTGCAACATCGACGGCGCGGCCGAGATCCTCGCCGGTGACTTCGGCTGGGACGACGAGCGGTTCCTCTCGTTCCTGCCGCTGAGCCACGCGCTCGAACATACCGCCGGGCTCTACCTGCCGATCGCGCTGGGCGCAGAAATCTGGTTCGCCGAGGGCCTCGACAAGCTCGCCAGCAACATCGAGGAGGCGCGCCCGACCTTCATGGTCGTGGTCCCGCGGCTGTTCGAGTTGCTGCGCGGGCGCATCGTCAAGCAGGTCGAGAAGCAGGGCAAGGTGGCGAACTTCCTGCTCGACCAGGCGCTCGCGCTCGCCGAACGGCGCGCCTCCGGCCAGCGCCGGCTGACCGACTGGCCGATCGAGAAGCTGCTCGACGTGACCTTGCGGCCGAAGATCCGCGCGAAGTTCGGCGGACGGATCAAGGCTCTGGTCTCGGGCGGCGCGCCGCTCAACCCCGAGGTCGGCGCGTTCTTCGAGGCAATGGGCCTCGTCATGCTGCAGGGCTACGGCCAGACCGAAAGCGCCCCGGTGGTCAGCGTCAACTACCCCTCGGCGGGGATCAAGCTCGACACGGTCGGCCCGCCGCTCAAGGGGGTCGAGGTCAGGATCGCGGAGGACGGCGAGATCCTCGTCCGCGGCGAGCTGGTGATGCTCGGCTACTGGCGCAACGATGAGGCGACCGCGAGCACGATCGTCGACGGCTGGCTGCACACCGGCGACATCGGCCACCTCGACGAGGCCGGGCGGATCGTCATCACCGACCGCAAGAAGGACATCATCGTCAACGACAAGGGCGACAACATCGCCCCGCAGAAGCTCGAAGGCATGCTGACGCTGCAGCCCGAGATCGCCCAGGCGATGGTCTCCGGCGACAAGCGGCCCTACATCGTCGGCCTGATCGTGCCCGACGCCGACTGGGCGTTCCAGTGGGCCAAGGCCAACGACGAGAAGTTCGACCTGCCCGCGCTGCAGGCGCTGCCCGCCTTCCGCAGCGCGATCCGCGCCGCGATCGATCGGGTCAACGCCGAGCTGTCGGTGATCGAGAAGATCCGCCAGTTCACTTTCGCCGATGAGCCGTTCGGAATCGAGAACAGCGAGATGACCCCGAGCCTCAAGATTCGCCGTCACAAGATCCGCGAGCGGTACGGGGAACG
>JBIQKN010000053.1:0-19305 GCA_044506565.1 Sphingomonadales bacterium
AGGAAGTCCGCGCCATCACCGGCCTGGGCCTGACCGAAGCCAAGACCCTCGTCGAGAGCGCGCCGAAGCCGCTCAAGGAAGGCGTCAACAAGGCCGAGGCCGAAGAGATCAAGAAGAAGATCGAGGAAGCCGGCGGTACCGTCGAGCTTAAGTAAGCGCCATCCCGGCGAAAGCCGGGACCGCGTGCGGAATTCCCGGCGTTCGCCGGGGCGACGAGGGCGGTGCCGCGAGGCGCCGCCCTTTTCTCGTGCCGGCCCTCCGCCCTGCCGCCGTTTGCGTGCCGCGCCAGTCCGTGGCATAAGCGCGACGAGGGGGGATGGGAAATTCGATGCGGCAGCGATCGCCTTTTCGCCGTATCCTGATCGGGCTGGCCCTGCTCTCCGCGGCGCCTGCCGGTGCCCAGTCGTTCGCCGATCTCGATGCGCTGTCCGACGTCGCCACCGATGAGACCGCGGGCATCGCCGCCGCGCGCGAACAGGCGGGGCGCGGAGAATATCTCGAGGCGCTGGCCACCCTCGAACGGGTCCTCGCGGTCCATCCCCGATCGCGCGACGCGCGGCTGATCCACGCGATCTACCTGTGCGAGATCGACGATCGCCGCGGCGGGCTGGTCGAGATTTCCAAGCTCAAGGAGAAGCACTACGGCCGACAACTCCTCGCCGAGGCGCGTGCCCGGTGCGAGGGTGGCTCGGGAGGCTGAGCGATGGGACTGACGCACCGCCTGCTCGTCCCGCTGGCGGCCGGTACGGCTCTCGTCGCCGCGCTGGCTGCGCAACCGGCGGCCGCGCAGCGGGTCGAGGTCGGCAACGCCGCGACCGTCGTCGGCGACGTCAAACTGAGCAACGCGACGATCCGCAACGCGCGTGCGGTCCAGCGCCGCGAACGGCTGGCGTGGGGCGACCGGATCGACACCGGCCGCCGCTCGCAGCTGCAGATCCTGCTGCTCGACCACTCGACGTTCGGTGTCGGCGCCAGCTCGCGCGTGCAGATCGACCGGTTCGTCTACGACCCGAACGAAGGCCGCTCGGTCTTCGCCACGCTGGCCAAGGGCGCGCTGCGGTTCTTCTCGGGCCGGCAGGGCGGCAACAACACTGCCGAGGTGCAGACCCCGTCGGGGCGCATCGGCATCCGCGGCACGGCGCTCGACATGCTCGTCGGCGAGGAGGCGCGGGACATTGCCAAGGACGAGGACTTCGTCGACGACGCCAACGTCCGCAGCAACAAGGACGAAGCCACGCTGGTAGTGCTGCGAGGCCCGGGCGCGGCCACCGCGGGCGGGCTCTCCGTCGGCCGGGCCGAGGTCGAGGCGGCCGGGGTGCGCGTCGAGCTGACGGAGCCGGGCATGGCGGCCTTCATCCCGCGCAACGGTGCGCCGCCGATCGGGCCGTTCTTCATCTCCAACCGCGGGCTCGGCAAGATCCAGGACGAACTCGCGCCCGAGGTGGCCCGTGCGGCCGACGGTGGCGGCCTGCTCGAGGCGCTGGTTCCCGCGGCCATCGGCGCCGTCGCGCTCGGCGTCCTGCTGAGCGGCGGCGATGACGACGACCGACCGCGGCCGAACCAGGACATCGGTTCGGACAGCACCAGCGATTACCCCCGCAACCGCGACACCTCGAACAATCCGAACCGGCCGCGCTGAGCGCGGGACGCTATTTCTGCGTCGCCTGGTACACGCCGTCCCAGCCGCCGGGCGGCGGGCTCTGCCTGAGCTCGGCGATCCGCTTCGCGAACAGGTCGTGCAGGCCGGGAATCCCGAACGCGGCGTAGAGGTCGCGTCCGGCGGCGAGCGCCGCTTCGGCCCTGTCCCACTCGCGGGTCCGATAGGCTTCGAGCACCGCGGCGTGCGCTTGCGCCAGCCGCTCGAAGCCAGGCTCGGCGCGTATCGTTTCGTCGCCGAGCAGCGCGAACAGCTCTTCCGGCGCGTCCCGCCCGACCACGCGCACGCGGTCGAGCTCGATCAGCGCGAACCCGTCGAGCCGCTCGGCCTGGGAATGCCCGGCGACGATCGGCACTCCGTAAAGCTTGGTCAGCCCTTCGAGCCGCGAGGCGACGTTCACCGTGTCGCCGATCAGCGAGTAGGCCAGCCGCTGGCGCGAGCCCATGTTGCCGACGCAGCACAGCCCCGAGTTGAGCCCGATCCCGATCCTGACCTCGCCGGGCCAGACCACTCCCTCGCGGCCGGGCATCGTGCGGTTGAGTTCGTCGGTCTTCGCCACCATCGCCAGCGCCGCCCGCGCGGCATTGGCATGGTGGTCGGGGTCGTTGAGCGGTGCGTTCCAGAACGCGAGGATCGCATCGCCGATGTACTTGTCGAGCGTCGCCTTGCGGGCGAGCAAGATCTCGCTCATCGGGGTGAGGAAGGCGATCAGGAACTCGATCACCTCGCGCGGGCCGAGCCGCTCGGAGATCCGCGAGAACCCGCGGACGTCGCACATCAGCACGCTCATGTCGCGCTCCTCGCCGCCGAGCTCGAGCTTGCCCGGGTCAGCGGCGATCTGCCGCACCAGTTCGGGCGAGAGGTAACGGTCGAAGGCGGCGTGGATGTAGCGCCGCTGCCGCTCCTCGCGGTAGAACACGACAACGGTCTGCACTGCGTAGACTGCGACCAGCGCGAGGACAGGATAGGTCGGATCGAGCAGGTAGCCGAGGTTCGTGAAGGCTAGCCAGCTTGCCGCAGCCACCGCGGCGATGCCGACCAGCGCCGCCAGTGCTCCCAGGGCCGCACCCAGCCGCGGGAGCAGCAACGACAGGCCGAGACCGAGCACGAGCACGAGCACCAGCTCAAGCCCGCGCGCCCAGTCCGGCCGCTCGAGGAAATCCCCGGCGAGGATCTGCTCGGTCGCCGCCGCGTGCACGGTGACCCCCGCGACGCTGTCGCTGAGCGGGGTCGCGACCAGGTCCTGCAGCCCTACCGCGCTGCCGCCGACGTAGACGATCCGCCCCCTGACCGCGCGGGCGAGTTCCTCGTCGCTCATCGCGCCGGTGACGATCGGCCATGCCGGGATCGCTTCGCGCGTGCCCTCCTTCGGGAAATGGACCCACATTTCGCCCTGGTCGTTGACCGGGATTTCGAGCCCGTCGAGCCGCACGGCGACCGCCGCGCCGGGCGCCGAGAGGGTCTCGCCGCTGCCGTCGCTGGCGACGAGGTTTGGCGAGCCTGCCCCGCGCGCGACCCGCACCGCCTCGAGCGACATTCCGGGAACCAGCGTGCCGCGGTGGATCGCCGCCAGCGGTACCCGCCGGATGATCCCGTCGGCGTCGCGCTCGAGCGTGACAAAGCCCAGACCGGAGGCCGTGGCCTCAAGTCCGGGCAGGGGCAGCAAGGCGCCCTCAGTCTCAGTCAGCGCGGTCGGCATCGAACCGTGGAGCGTGAAGCCGACCTTGGGCTCGACGTCGCGCCCGCCCGCGCCGTCGATGAAGAAATAGGACAGCACCACCGGAGCTTCGGCGATGCTTGCGGCGAACAGCGCGTCGTGATCCGGCAACCCGGTCAACGCCCGGCCGACCGTCTCGTCCGGTCCGGCCTGCGCATAACGCGCGGCGACCTGCGACGGCGAGGTCCGGTCGGGCTCGGAAAAGACGATGTCGTAGGCGACCGCCGCCGCCCCGGCCTCGCCCAGCCGGCGGGTCAGCTCGGCGAGGTCGGTGCGCGGCCACGGCCACTGGCCGAGCCGCCTGATCGACTCCTCGTCGATGTCGACCACCGCCACTTGGCCCGCCTCGGGGCCGGTTCGCGGCGCGGCCGCCTGGTAGGCGTCGAACACCTGCAGCCGCACGCGCTCGAGCCACGCGGTATCTGCCTGCTGCAGCAGTACCACCAGCGCGAGCGCCGCCAGCCCGGCAAGCTCCGGTGCGAACTTCGCCAGGCGGGCCAGTCGCGCTGCCATGCTCCCCCTCGGTGCGACCGGCCGCAGGCTATGGCGACAAGCTCGGGAAAGCAAATCTCGAGCCGTCCGCCAGCGATCTTCGGAGGATCGGCCGCGACACCTGTTCGGCGCGGCTCGGGAGTGGCATCATCGCGCCGATGACGGGGGGCGAGCGCGATCCGGACGGTTCACTGGTCTCCGCGGCGCTCGACGGCGACCGCGAGGCCTTCGATACCCTGCTCCGCCGCCACTACGACCGCATCCACGGCCTCGCCTGGCGGATGACCGGGTCGCGCGCCGATGCCGACGACATCGCCCAGGAGGTCTGCTGCGCGCTGGTCGAGAAGCTCGGCCAGTTCCGCGGCCAGGCCAAGTTCTCGACCTGGCTGTGCGGGATCGTGGTCAACGCATGCCGCGATCACCACCGCCGGCGGCGCTCGTTCCACGGCATGACGCTCAAGCTGGCAGTGCTCGCCGGCCTCGCGCGCGGGCCCGACGGCCGCGACCTGCACGACCGGATGTGGCTCGAAAGCGCGGTCAGCCGGCTCAAGCCCGACCTGCGCGACACGGTCGTGCTCGTCGCCGGCCAGCAACTGACCCACGCCGAGGCCGCCGAGATTCTCGGCGTCGCCGAGGCGACGGTCTCGTGGCGCATGCACGAAGTGCGGCGAATACTGGGGTCCGGCGGCGCCTGAGCCCGCGCATTGCGAATCCTTCCAAGGAAATCCTCGGCCCGCGCGTCTCAGGGTCATGCGCAGGACGATCCGGCGCAGATGCCAGGGAGAATTCGCATGACCTATCCTCGTCCGACCACGGCTGCAGCGCTGGTCGCCATCCTTCTTGCCTCGTGCTCCGGGGTCGATCGTCAGGACGCCGGGCTGACGCGTGACGCGCCGCCCGTCGCAGTCGCGGACGATGCGCTTTCCGTTTCATCGCCTTCCCCAGAGCTGAAGCAGGCAGACGAGGAACAAAGCGTCGTCGTTACGGGCTCGCGAGCGCTGGAGTCGAACCTTAATCGCCTTCCGGCGTCTCACCAGGCCCAGACGCGGGCCGCTGCCAGTGCCCCGATAACCTATGCTCCGGCGCCTCCGCCCCGGGACAGGATCGCGCCGCTTCCATATGCCTACGAAGGCCGCGACCGCTTCAGCGCGGTCGATGCAAACCCCTTCCGCGTGGTCGCCGAAGAGCCGGTCTCGACCTTTTCTATCGACGTCGACACGGCCTCGTACGGCTGGATGCGCGCCTCGCTCAACCGCAACGTCCTGCCGCAGCCGGACTCGGTCCGCGCCGAGGAGCTGATCAACTACTTCCCCTACGACTACGCGCTGCCGCGCTCGGCCGAGCAGCCGTTCAGCACCCGCATCGACGTGTTCCCGAGCCCGTGGACCGAGGGCCGCAAGCTCGTGCGTATCGGCATCCGCGGTTACGAGGTCGAGCGCGCCGCGCGGCCGCGCGCCAACTTGGTGTTCCTGATCGACACTTCGGGCTCGATGAGCGCACCCAACAAGCTCGGCCTGGTCAAGCAGTCGCTCGGCATGCTGGTCGGGCAGCTCGGCGCGAACGATACGGTCTCGATCGTCGCCTATGCCGGGCGTGCCGGCACAGTCCTCGAGCCGACCCGCGCGAGCGAACGTGGCCGCATCCTCGCGGCGATCGAACGGCTCGGCGCGGGCGGCAGCACGGCGGGGGCCGAGGGTATCCGCCAGGCCTACGCGCTCGCCGAGCGCAACTTCGACGCCGAAGGGGTCAACCGCGTGATCCTCGCTACCGACGGCGACTTCAACGTCGGCATCACCAACCCCGAGGAGCTCAAGGGCTACGTCGAGCGCCAGCGCGCGAAGGGCGTGTTCCTCTCGGTGCTCGGCTTCGGCATGGGCAACTACAACGACGCGCTGATGCAGACTCTCGCGCAGAACGGCAACGGCAACGCGGCCTACATCGATACCCTCAACGAGGCGCGCAAGACGCTGGTCGAGGAAGCGACCTCGACGCTGTTCCCGATCGCCAAGGACGTGAAGATCCAGGTCGAGTTCAACCCGGCCACGGTCGCCGAATACCGGCTGGTCGGTTACGAGACGCGCATGCTGGCGCGCGAGGACTTCGATAACGACAAGGTCGACGCCGGCGACGTCGGCTCCGGGCAGACGGTCACGGCGATCTACGAGATCGTCCCGGTCGGCGGACCGCGCGCGATCGGCGATTTGCGTTATTCACGGCCGGTCGCGCGCGCGGCGGCGACGAACAGCAGCGAGTACGGCTTCGTCAAGATCCGCTACAAGCGACCGAATTCGGACCGCAGCCAGCTGATCTCGACCCCGATCGACCGTTCGGCCGAAGTCCGCACGTTTGCCGAGGCCCCGCAGGACGCGCGTTTCGCGGCCGGTGTCGCGTCGTTCGCCGAGCTGTTGCGCGGCGGGCGCTACAGCGGCGAGATGACCTGGAACGACGTGCTGCGGATCGTCAGCGCCGCGAGGGGCGACGACCCGTACGGCTACCGTTCCGAATTCGTCCAGCTGGTCCGCGCGGCCGGGACGGCATCGGCGATGGCCCGGCTCGGCGGGTAGCCGATCGCATTCGACCGGCCTTCGCTTGAAGTGTAAGACCGGTCGCGACAATCTAGTGTGCTTCGTCCTCGCGACCTGCCGTCCGTCGGCGAGGCGCGGGGGCGGGGTGCATCAACCGGCAGGCGAATGACCACCGACCACGACCTTACCGCGCTCTTGCCCGACCCGCCGCCGCCGCGCCCGGCCGCGCGCGAGGCCGCGCTGGCCGAGGCGCTGCGGCGGTTCGACGGGCAGGGCGCCGCGCCAGCCTCGCGGCCTGCGTCCCCGCCACGGCCTGTCCGACCGGGCTGGGCGCGTCCGCAGTTCGCCCTGCTCGCCAGCGCCGTGCTGGTGGTCCTGGTCACTACGCCGATCTGGTGGGCCGAGCGCGACCGGGTCATTCTTGGGCCCACGTCGACTTCGGCGCCGAGCCCTGAGCCTGTGGAAGGTGTGCCGGCTCCGGCCGCGCCGCCGTCATCGGCTGTCGCCAGCCCCGCGTCCATCGTCCCGCCGGCAGCGGCGGGAGCCACCGCTGCGCCGGCCGAGTCCGCCGCGGCGCAGGCCGAACCGGCCCGTTCGTCCGAGTCGTTCGTCCTCGAGTCGAACCTGAACAAACTGCCGCAGTTCACCCCGGCTCAGACGCCCCCGGCAGAGGCCTCCCCAGCGAGCGAGCAAGCCCTGTCGCGAAGCTCGACAGCGCAGCCGTCCGCGGCCCCCGCCACGCGCGCGTCCGCTCCGCCGCCGCCACCACCTCCTCCGCCCCCTCCGCCGGCTCCGGCGCGGACGGCTCAACAGGCGGCGGATGACGCCGGTCAGGTCGCGGAGATCACGGTCACCGGCTCGCGCCTCGAGCGCGGCGATTATGAAGCACGCGCGCCGGTCGCCGCCATCGTCGATGCCGCCCCGCTCGATGGCAAGTGGAACGCCTGCACGCTCGACGACCCGCGCCGCAACCCCACCGCGTGCCGGAGCTCCGCGCGATTGAGCGAAGGGCTCGCGCTTGCCTGGCAGGGCGACCTCGATGCCGCGATCCGGGCGTTCGGGCGAGCTCTCGCCGCCGAGCCCGGCCTGCCGCTGGCCTACCTCAATCGCGGGCTGGCCTATCAGCAGAAGGGCGACCTCGACCGCGCGCTTGCGGACTTCAACCGCGCCGTCGCCCGCGATCGCACCGGCGCCCGGGGGTACTATCACCGCGCCCGGCTTTACCGTGCGCGCGGGGACGAGGCGCGGGCCGAGGCGGACGCAAAGCGAGCGGTCGAACTCGACCCGGCCTATGCCGCGGCACCGCGCTGAGCCGCGACTTCACTTGTAATCGAGCGTTCAGGTTCGCCGAATAGATTTCGCCGCCGTCGTAACCAACGGAGGATACCGATGCGCTTCAGGCGTACCCTGTCCCTCGCCGGCGCTGCGACGCTGCTCGCCGCCGGCACGGCTGCGGTTGCAGCCGACAAGCTCAAGACGATGGACGTCGCGCTTCCCGACGGGTCGGTCGCCCATATCGAGTACTCGGGCGAGGTCGCACCCACGGTCACCGTCGTTCCCGCCGAAAGGCGCGGCTGGGCCGCGCACGAACCGTTCGCCGAGCTCGATCGGATCGCTTACGAGATGCGCGCCCGCCATCGGGCGATGATGGAGCGAATGGAGGCGCTGCACGATGCGGCGCTGAAGCAGGCCGCGCGGATCGGCGACGGCGACGGGCTGACGCTCGTCGGCGAGCTCCCCGAGGGGGCCCACGTGCGCTACTTCTCCTCGACCACCGACGCGAGGGGCTGCACGCGGACCGTGCAGTACAGCTCGGACGGCAGCGGCGCCGAGCCGAAGGTCACCCGGGCGAGTAGCGGCAACTGCGAGGGCGCGTTCGATGCCGCGCCGGTCCCGGCTGCCGCGGCCGAACCGCAACCGAGACCGCTCGACGATCTCGACGTCTGATCGGCCGGGGAGTCCCTGACCGGCCGAACCAACCGGGGCGGCGCCGTGAGGCGCCGCCTCTATCAGTTGTCGGCTGGACGGGTGGCCCGAGCGGCCGTCGCTAGTGGCTCAATTGGCCTTGATGTAGTCGATGATCGCCTGGCGCTTGGCCGGATCGCTGACGCCGCCGAAGGCCATCTTGGTCCCGGGCACTGTGCCGCGCGGGTCGGCGAGGTAGCGGTCGAGCGTCGCCTGGTTCCAGGTCAGGCCCGATTCCTTCATCGGCTCGCTGAAGTCGTAGCCCGGCACGGCGCCGGCCTTCTCGCCCCAGATACCTGCGAGCGACGGCCCGATGCCGTGCTTGCCCGGCTCGACCGAGTGGCATGCCTTGCACACCGCGAACGCGGCCGGCTCGGTAACCGCGGCCGTGGTCGGAGAGGCCGAAGCCGTCGGCGTTGGGCTGGGAGAGGGGCTCGCGGTGTCGGTCGGGACCGGGCTCTCGGCAACGGCCGGCGATGCGTCGTCGGTCGGGATGGCGGCATCGGTCGGGGCCTCGGTCTCGACCGCGACCGGCTGGTCGTCGGTCTCGTCGGTCGCGGCGCCGCACGCGGCCAAGGCGAACACCAGCGCGAGCGCGACGACAGACTTCGAAACGGGGGTTGTCATGGCTTCTCTCTCAGGATTCGGCCCGGCTCCCTATCGTCCGACGCAAGGGTTGTGAAGCCTCGCGGCGGCGGCTTTGTGGCCGCCCTGCCGCACGGGGCGTGAAATCCGCGGGCATGGCGTCAGAGTCCTTCCACCCGCACCGGCGCGGGCCTATCCGGGCCGGCTTCATGTTCGATCCATCCCCTTCGACCTGGCGCGGCGAACTGGCTGCGACGCTGCGGATCGCGGCGCCGCTGGCGCTCGCCAACCTGCTGCAGATGCTGGTCTACGCGATGGACGTGATCTTCGTCGCCCGGCTCGGCGAGGAACCCCTCGCCGCCTCGAGCCTGTCGATTGCGTTGTTCGGGCTGATGATGTGGTGCTTCTCCGGGCTCACCGGCATGGTCGCCGCGCTGATCGCCGCCGAGCTCGGCCATCGCCGCCACGCCGTGCGCGAAGTTCGCCGCAGCGCTCGGATGGCCCTGTGGCTCTCGGTGCTGTGCGGGCTGGTCGGAATGGGGGTGTGCTGGTTCGGGCGCGAGATCATGCTCGTCACCGGACAGGAGCCGCGCATCGCCGAACTGGCCGGCGGGTTCCTGCGGATCATCATGTGGGCGATGGTGCCGATGATCGCCGCCAACGCGCTGCGCAGCGTGGTCTCGGCGCTCGGCCGGCCGGTCTACGCGACCGCGATCACCGGGCTCGCGATCGGCGTCAGCGCGCTGGCCAACTACGCGTTCGTGTTCGGCCGACTCGGCGCGCCGGCACTCGGGCTCGAGGGCTCAGCGCTCGCGAGCGTGATCACCGGCGTGTTCGGGCTGCTGTCCTACGTCGTCGCCATCCAGGCCGACCGGCGCCTGCGGCGCTATCGGCTGTTCGGCAACTGGTGGCGTTCGGAGTGGGAGCGATTCGGCCAGCTGCTGCGCACCGGGCTCCCGGTGGCGGCGGCGATCCTCGCCGAGGCGGCGCTGTTCAGCGGCGCCGCGTTCCTGATGGGCAACATCGGCGCCTCGCAGCTTGCCGGGCACACGATCGCGCTGCAGGTCGCCGCGCTCGCGTTCCAGGTCCCGTTCGGGGTCGGGCAGGCGGCGACGATCCGCGTCGGCTACCACTATGGCGCGCGCGACCGCGAGGCACTCGGCCGCGCGGGGTGGACGGCGATCGTACTCGGCACCGGGTTCATGACGCTGACGGCCTCGGTCATGCTGCTGGCACCGAAGCTCGTGCTCGGCATCTACGTCGACACCGAGGCCGCCGCCAACGCCGCGCTGATGGGCTTCGCGGTGCAGTTCATGGTCGTGGCCGCCGCGTTCCAGCTGTTCGACGGCCTCCAGGCCGTGGCGGCGGGCTCCTTGCGCGGCCTCCAGGACACCCGCACGCCGATGCTCTACGCGCTGTTCGGCTACTGGGTGCCCGGACTCGGCACCTCGATCTGGCTCGGCTTCTTTACCCCGCTGGAGGGGCTCGGAATCTGGATCGGCCTCGCCGTCGGGCTGGTGGTCGTCGCGCTGCTGATGCTCCAGCGTTGGATACGCCGGGAACGGCTCGGGCTGGTGCCTGTCGCGGCGAACGGCGCGGACGATTTTCTTCCTTAACGACGGTTGACGCCCCGGTTCAGGCGAACCATATGCGCGCCGCTGGCACTCTCGGCATGAGAGTGCCAAACTTATCGCCAACACATGGAAGAGGTCATACACATGGCATTCCGTCCGCTGCACGACCGCGTTCTGGTCCGCCGCATCGAGGCCGAGGAAAAGACGGCCGGCGGCATCATCATCCCCGACAGCGCCAAGGAGAAGCCGAGCGAGGGCGAGATCGTCGCCGTCGGCGACGGCGCCCGCGACGACGACGGCGATCGCATCGCTCTCGACGTCAAGGTCGGCGACCGCGTGCTGTTCGGCAAGTGGTCCGGCACCGAGGTCAAGCTCGACGGCGAAGACCTGCTGATCATGAAGGAAAGCGACATCATGGGGATCATCGGCTGATCCCAGCCTGCCCCATGGCCACTGCGAACATTCGGAACATGCAATTTTGAAAGGTTAGTCACATGGCTGCCAAGGACGTGAAATTCTCGCGCGATGCGCGTGAGCGCATCCTCAAGGGCGTCGACACGCTCGCCAATGCCGTCAAGGTCACGCTCGGCCCGAAGGGTCGCAACGTCGTGATCGACAAGAGCTTCGGCGCGCCGCGCATCACCAAGGACGGCGTCACGGTCGCCAAGGAAGTCGAGCTCAAGGACAAGTTCGAGAACATGGGCGCGCAGATGCTGCGCGAGGTGGCCTCGAAGACCAACGACCTCGCCGGCGACGGCACCACCACCGCGACCGTGCTCGCCCAGGCGATCGTGCGCGAGGGCATGAAGTCGGTCGCCGCCGGCATCAACCCGATGGACCTCAAGCGCGGCATCGACCTCGCCGTCGGCAAGGTCGTCGAGAACCTCAAGAGCCGCTCGAAGGAAGTCGCCGGCTCGAACGAGATCGCCCAGGTTGGCATCATCTCGGCCAACGGCGACCGTGAGGTCGGCGAAAAGATCGCCGAGGCGATGGAGAAGGTCGGCAAGGAAGGCGTCATCACCGTCGAGGAGGCCAAGGGCCTCGAGTTCGAGCTGGATGTCGTCGAAGGCATGCAGTTCGACCGCGGCTATCTCTCGCCGTACTTCGTCACCAACGCCGAGAAGATGGTCGTCGAACTCGACAACCCGTACATCCTGATCCACGAGAAGAAGCTCTCGAACCTGCAGTCGATGCTCCCGATCCTCGAGGCCGTGGTGCAGTCGGGCCGTCCGCTGCTGATCATCGCCGAGGACATCGAGGGCGAGGCGCTGGCCACGCTGGTGGTCAACAAGCTGCGTGGCGGCCTCAAGGTTGCCGCGGTCAAGGCGCCGGGCTTCGGCGATCGCCGCAAGGCGATGCTGCAGGACATCGCGATCCTGACCCAGGGCGAGATGATCTCGGAAGATCTCGGCATCAAGCTCGAGAACGTCACGGTCTCGATGCTCGGCGAAGCCAAGCGCGTCACGATCGACAAGGACAACACCACGATCGTCGACGGCGCCGGCAATGCCGACGACATCAAGGCCCGGGTCGAGCAGATCCGCGCGCAGATCGAGACCACCACCAGCGACTACGATCGTGAGAAGCTGCAGGAGCGGCTGGCCAAGCTGGCCGGCGGCGTCGCGGTGATCAAGGTCGGCGGCGCCTCGGAAGTCGAGGTCAAGGAGCGCAAGGACCGCGTCGACGATGCGCTGCACGCGACCCGTGCGGCGGTCGAAGAGGGCATCGTCCCCGGCGGCGGTACCGCGCTGCTCTACGCCACCAAGGCGCTCGAGGGCCTGACCGGTGCCAACGAGGACCAGACCCGCGGCATCGACATCGTCCGCCGTGCGCTGCAGGCGCCGGTGCGACAGATCGCCGAGAACGCCGGCCATGACGGCGCGGTGGTCGCGGGCAAGCTGATCGACGGCAACGACGAGCAGCTCGGCTTCAACGCCCAGACCGACGTCTACGAGAACCTCGTCCAGGCCGGCGTTATCGACCCGACCAAGGTCGTGCGCACCGCGCTGCAGGATGCGGCTTCGGTCGCCGGCCTGCTGATCACCACCGAGGCGGCGATCAGCGAGATTCCGGAAGACAAGCCGGCGGCCCCGGGCGGCATGCCCGACATGGGCGGCATGGGCTTCTGAGGCGTCGCCCCGGCGAAAGCCGGGACCTCGTGCCGCAAGGCACGACATGCTCAAAGAGATCCCGGCTTGCCGGGACGACGGGGCCGGAGGAGCGATCCTCCGGCCCTTTCCTTTCGCGCGTCCGACTCCGGAACTCTACCAAGTGGCCGCTTCCTCCAAGGCTGGCACCTCTTGCCCGACGCCCGGCAGGCACTCTCGCCAGTCTGGCTCGTTGACGGCGAAAGAGGACAGAGGAGAGCCGCCGATGAAGATTCCCCACCAGGCCCTGGTCGCGCTCGCCAACGGCGAGCGGTTCGTGCTCATGCGCAACGTCGGCCAGCCGTTCGCGCCGAAGCTCGAGCACGTGACCGACCTCGACCTCGAGCTGACCAACTTCAGCGCCGGGGTCCGCCACCAGGATCCGGCCGGGCAGCGCAGCGGCAGCACCGACATCGACGAACTCGCGCACGGTGCGGCCATCGCGGAATGGCTCAACACGCAAACGCTGCGCGGCGGCATCGGCCAGCTCGTGATCGCGGCCGACCCGAAGACGCTCGGCCAGATCCGCCAGCATTGTCATAAGGAACTCGAAAGCCGGATCGTCGGCGAGGTCGCCAAGGACCTGACCAACTCGCCGCTACCGGAGATCGAGCGCGTGCTCGCCGCGGCCTGACCAGATGCCGCGGCGGTTGCGCGCGTGGCTGAGGAGCGCCGCGATGGTCGACCCCGCCGAGCTTCGCCACCGCATGGTCGAGCGCCACCTCGCGGCGCGCGGCATCGCCGACCGGCGCGTGCTGCAGGCGATGGGCGAAGTGCCGCGCGAGCGGTTCGTGTCCCAAGGACTGCGCGAGTGCGCCTATGACGACAGGCCGCTGCCGATCGGCGAAGATCAGACGATCTCGCAGCCCTATATCGTCGCGCTGATGATCGAGGCGGCCGAGGTTTCGCCGGGCGACCGCGTGCTCGAAGTCGGGGCGGGCTCGGGCTATGCGGCGGCGGTCATCTCGCGCATCGCGGCCGAGGTGTTCGCGGTCGAGCGCCACCCGGCGCTTGCCGAGGCGGCGCAGCGGCGGGTCGCGGAGCTCGGCTACGACAACCTGACGATCCTTGCCGGCGACGGCAGCCTCGGGCTGCCCGACAAGGCGCCGTTCGATGCCATTCTCGTCGCCGCGGGCGGAACCAAGGTGCCCGAGCCGCTCAAGCGCCAGCTCGCCATCGGCGGGCGGCTGGTCGTCCCGGTCGGCGGGGAAGCCCTGCAGAAGCTGCTGTGCGTGACCCGGACCGGCGAGGAGGAGTGGCGCCAAGAGGATCTCGGCAGGGTCCGCTTCGTACCGCTGATCGGCGCTTACGGCCGGTGACGCGAAACCCGCAGTTCGGTCCGCGGCGTCCCTTGCCGCGTCGTTGTCCGCTGATACGATGGGGCGCGCACGGCGGGAGAGACGATATGCGGACAATGATAGGCCTGGGTTTCGCGCTGGCGCTCGCGGCCTGCGCGCCCTCGGGAAGCACCGTTTCATCCTCGCACACGCCCGGCCAGTACGCCGCCGCACTAGCCGATCCGCAGCGGCCCGCCGCGGACCGCGAACGCGACGCCGCGCGGATACCCGCGGAGATCCTGGCCTTCGCGCAGATCGACCCCGGCGAGAAAGTCGGCGACTACATGATGGGGGGCGGCTACTGGACCCCGATCCTTGCCAACGCCGTCGGCGCCGAGGGAAAGGTCTACGCGTTCCAGCCCGACGAGTTCATCGCCTTTCGGCCCGCCTACGGCGAAGAGCAGGACGCCGCGGTCGCCGGTCGGGCCAACGTGACCGCGCTGAGGGGGCCGGTCGCCGCTCCGCCGTTCCCGGAGCCGCTCGACACGATCATCACCGTGCAGAATATGCACGACCTCTACCTCGACGCCATGCCCGAGGGCACGGCATCGAAGGCGCTCGCCGCGCTGTTCGCCGCGCTCAAGCCCGGCGGCACGCTGCTGGTGGTCGATCACAGCGCGGTTCCGGGTTCCGGGATCGCTGCGGCCAATTCGGTCCACCGCATGGATCTCGCGGTCGCGATCGCCGCGCTGACCGAGGCGGGATTCGCGATCGAGGCCGAGAGCGACATCTATGCGCGGCCCGACGATCCGCGCACGGCAAACGTGTTCGACCCGGCGATTCGCGGCCGCACCGACCAGTTCGTCCTGCGCGCCCGCAAACCGGGCTGATTGCGACGAACCGCTCCGATTTCACGGCTGACCGCCGCGGCGAGTCCGTTCGTCGCGGCGCCGATTGCCCTGAGCGCTCCCGTGGTTAAGATTTCCACAACATTCATAAGGGTACGCTTCGACACATGAAGCTCGGGATCATTGGACGGGTCGCAGCCGTCATCGCGCTGGCCGCCGCAGCCGTGGCGCCGGCACAGGCGCAAACCTTCGAGGCCGCTTTCGACAGCGCGCTCGGCACCGAGTTGCGCGCGCCGCGCGACTTCACACCGGACTACAGCAACCCGCTGGTCGCGCAGATCGCGCAGCTCGCCGACGGTTCGAACGGCCGCATCGGCGTCGCCGCGATCGACCTGTCGACCGGTCAGGAAGTGGCGATTCTCGGCGACCAGCCGTTTCCGATGGCCAGCACGAGCAAGATCGCCATTGCCGCGACCTATCTCGAAGGCGTCGACCAGGGCCGCTGGAGCCTGACGAGCGAGTTCCCGCTGCTGATCCCGGTCGCCTCGCGGCCGTTCTCGTCGGCGGTCGCACCGGTGCGGCCCGGCGAATACATGAGCGCGCGCGACCTGATCGAGCTGATGATCACCCGCTCGAGCAATCCGGCGACCGACGCCCTGCTCGCTGCGGTCGGGGGTCCGGCCGCCGTCAACGACTGGGCGCGTCGCGCCGGCATCCAGAACTTCAACCTGACCCGCGACATCGCCACGCTCGTCCGCGACGACGGCGAGATCAATCCCGCCGCACAGATCGACATCCGCGACAGCGTGACGCCGCGCGACATGGTGCGGCTGCTCGCAGGCCTCTACCAGGGCAAGTGGCTCAGCGCCTCCAGTCGTGACGTCATCATCGGCGCGATGGAACGCTGCCGCACCGGCACCCGGCGGATGCGGGCGCTGATGCCCGACGGCACCGTCGTCGCGCACAAGACCGGTACCCTCAGCAACACCGCCAGCGACATCGGCATCATCACCGCTCCCGACGGGCGCTCGATCGCCGTGGCGATCTACGTCACCGGGCAGGGCGGCAAGGCCAATCGCGATGCCAAGATCGCCTCGCTGGCGCGGGCGATCTACGACGGATACGGCGAGTCGGCCCGCCAGTATGCCAACGCCCGCTACGGCTCGTCCGGGTCGGCCGCCGCCGCCAACTAAACCAACGGAAAACCAGCCAACGAAAAAGGGCGCGGCCTTGCGGCCACGCCCTTCCTGTCGGTTCGATGACCGTCGATCAGTCGACGGCGGCTTCGGCCGGGGTCTCGTCCTGGACTTCGGCTTCGGCCTCGGCGGCGGCGCCTTCGGCCGCTTCGCCGACGTCCGTGGCGGCGTCTTCGACCGCTTCGCCGGCGGCGTCGAGATTGGCCTCGGCGTCGGCCATCGCCGAATCGGCAGCCTCACCGGCGGCGTCTTCGGTGCCTTCCGAGCAGGCGGCGAGCGAGAGAGCGGCACCGGCAATGGCGGCAACGAGAACGATCTTGCGCATGTTCGTCTATCCTTCAACAGCAGGAACGGGACGCGCGCCTCCCCCGCAGGGCGAAAGCACGCGTGAAACCCACCATGCGGTGAACTCCGCCCATCGAAATAATGGCAATTTTGTGGCGAGGCAACCCCGCGCGGCCTCTGCGAACGCCGTCAAACCGGCTGACCTCGCCGCACAACGCTGCTAGCAAAGGCCGATGGCCGACAAGCAGCATCTCTACTTGGTCGACGGTTCGGCCTACATCTTCCGCGCCTATCACCGCCTGCCGCCGCTGACCAATCCGCACGGCGTGCCGGTCGGGGCGGTCTACGGTTACACCACGATGCTGTGGAAGCTCGCCGACGAGCTCGACAGGGCCGACGGACCGACCCACCTCGCGGTGATCCTCGACAAGGGCTCGACCAGCTTCCGCAACGCGCTCTACGACCAGTACAAGGCCAACCGCCCGCCGCCGCCCGAGGACCTCGTGCCGCAGTTCCCGCTGATCCGCGACGCCACGCGCGCGTTCAGCCTGCCGTGCATCGAGGAGGACGACCTCGAGGCCGACGATCTCATCGCTAGTTACGCCATCGAGGCGACGCGGCGCGGCTGGGATGTCACCATCGTCTCGAGCGACAAGGACCTGATGCAGCTCGTCGGCCGCTGCGCCGAACCGCACGACGGAATCGAGGGCGGCTGCATCGACATGCTCGACACGATGAAGAACCAGCGGATCGACATCCCCGAGGTGATCGACAAGTTCGGCGTGCCGCCCGAGAAGGTCGGCGACGTGCTCGCGCTGATGGGTGACAGTGTCGACAACATCCCGGGGATCTACGGCATCGGCCCGAAGACCGCGTCGAAGCTGATCCAGGATCATGGCTCGCTGCAGGGCGCGCTCGATGCGGCGCCGTCGATGAAGCCCGGCAAGCTGCGCGAGCGGCTGATCGAGGGGCGCGAGATGGCCGAGCTGAGCCGCGTGCTGGTCCAGCTCAAGGACGACTGCCCGCTGCCGATCCCGCTCGAGGACTTCAGGCTCGGCCCGATCCCCGAGGCGCCGCTGGCCGAGTTCCTGACCGCGCACGGTTTCACCAGCCTGCTCAAGCGGCTCGGCGACGGCAAGGGCAGCCCCGACCGAGCCGTCCAGCTCAACCCGGCGAAAGCGGACAGGGCCGGGGCTCCGGCGAGCGATCGCGACGGCCATGGCGGCAACCGCCAGCCGCTGCCCGAGTGGCCGGCGCTCGATCGCTCGGCTTACGAGACCGTGCAGTCGCTCGAGCGGCTCGAGCACTGGATCGCGCGCGCCTTCCACGCGCGTCTGGTCGCGATCGACACCGAGACGACCGACATCGACGCGATGCGCGCCGAGCTGACCGGGGTCAGCCTGGCGCTCGGGCCGAACGACGCCTGTTACGTGCCGCTGGGGCACGGCGGCAGCGACATGTTCGCCGAGCGGCCGGTGCAGATCGACAAGGCCGCCGCGCTCTCGGCGCTGAAGCCGCTGCTCGAGAGCGACGCCGTCCTGAAGGTCGGGCAGAACATCAAGTACGACATCAACGTGTTCGCGCGAAACGGCATCGCGGTGGCGCCGGTTGACGACACGATGATCATCAGCTTCGATCTCGACGCCGGCCGCTCGGAGGACGGGATCGGCGGCGGCCACGGGATGGACGAGCTCAGCCAGCGCCACCTCGGCCATACCACGCTGACTTACAAGGACATCTGCGGCAGCGGAAAGAAGCAGATCCCGTTCGGCGAAGTGCCGCTCGATCGCGCGACCGAATACGCGGCCGAGGACGCCGACGTGACCTGGCGGCTGCACAAGGTGCTCAAGCCTCGTCTCGCCGAGGAAGGCGGCACGCGGATCTACGAGCGCGTCGACCGGCCGCTGATCCCGGTAGTGGCGCAGATGGAGCGCCACGGGATCAAGGTCGACCGCCAGGCGCTCGCCGGCCTGTCCGAGGAGTTCGCCAAGGAGACCGCGCGGATCGAGCGCGAGATCTGGGACTGCTGCGGGGTCGAGTTCACCATCGGCAGCCCGGCCCAGCTCGGCCAGGTGCTGTTCGACAAGATGGGCTACAAGGGCGGCAAGAAGGGCAAGAGCGGGCAGTACTCGACCGACCAGTCGGTGCTCGAGGGCCTCGCCAACCAGGGCGCGCCGGTCGCCCGGCTGGTGCTCGAATGGCGCCAGCTGTCGAAGCTCAGGAGCACCTATACCGAAGCGCTGCAGGCGGCGATCAACCCGGCCACGGGCCGCGTGCACACCTGCTACTCGCTGGTCGGCGCGCAGACCGGGCGGCTCAGCTCGACCGACCCGAACCTGCAGAACATCCCGATCCGCACCGCGATCGGCCGCCGCATCCGCGAGGCCTTCGTGCCCGAGGACGGCATGGTGCTGATGTCGGCCGACTACTCGCAGATCGAGCTCCGGCTCGCCGCGCACATGGCCGACGTGCCGCAGCTCAAGGAAGCGTTCCACGCCGGCGAGGACATCCACGCGCGTACCGCGATGGAGATGTTCGGCACGGTCGACCGCGACACCCGCGCGCGGGCCAAGACGGTCAACTTCGCGATCCTCTACGGCATCAGCCGCTGGGGCCTCGGCGGGCGGCTCGGGATTGAGGCCGACGAGGCGCAGGCGATCATCGACCGCTACTTCGAGCGCTTCCCGGGGATCCAGCGCTACATCGTCCACACGCTCGAGAGCGTGCGCGAGCGCGGCTATTCGGAGACGCTGTTCGGCCGCAAGACCTGGTTCCCGCGGATCAACGCCCGGGTGCCGCACGAGCGCCAGGGCGCCGAGCGCGCGGCGATCAACGCGCCGATCCAGGGCACCAGCGCCGACATCATCAAGCGGGCAATGGCGCGCATGCCCGCGGCGCTGGCCGATGCCGGGCTCGGGCACGTGAAGATGCTGCTGCAGGTCCACGACGAACTGGTATTCGAGCTGCCCGAAGGCGACGTGGGCGCGGCGAGCCCGGTGATCGAGCGGGTGATGGCCGAGGCGGCGCTGCCGGCGGT
>JBIQKN010000054.1:0-11432 GCA_044506565.1 Sphingomonadales bacterium
GCGTTCCTCGCCGGAGCCGAGCAGCACTCCGGCAGCTGGTGGAGCGACTGGCTCGCCTGGCTCGCAGGGCTGGGCGGCGACACGGTCCCCGCCAGAGGCAAGCGCGCGCCCGGCAGCAAGGGTGACAAGGTCATCGAGGATGCGCCCGGGCGTTATGTCGCGATGCGATAACGATCCGCCGCCTGCACCCCGCATTGTGCGCTGCACAAAAATTCCTTGACGTTCGTACCCGCGATGCATATTGTGCACTGCAGCAATGGCGTTTGAATCGCGGTTTCGAAGCGAGGACACGATGGCCAGCGGACCCGACAAGCCGACGGACAGCGCGGAAAAGGCATACGCCGAAGCCGCCGCACAGGCCGGGACTGCGAATGGGGCGGCTCCTGCGAAGCGCGCACCGGCGAAGAGAAAGCCGGTCGCGGTGAAGAAGGTGCCGAAGCCCGTGGCCAAACCCTCGCCCGAGGTCGTGAAGGCTCCGGAGCCCGTGACGGAAGCTGCGGTCGTCGAGGCCGCGTCCGAAGTCCCGAAAGAGGCGCCGGCATCGATCGAGAAGACGCCCCAGCAACCGACGATTACCGAATTGAAGGAAAAGATCATGGCGACTGCCAAGACCCCCGATTTCACCAAGCCCGTCACCGAAGCGATCGGCGAGTTCCAGTCCAAGGCCAAGGCGGCCTACGAGAAGGGCACCGAGGCGATGACCGAGGCGACCGAGTTCGCCAAGGGCAACGTCGAGGCGCTCGTCGAGAGCGGCAAGATCCTCGCCTCCGGCGCGCAGGATCTCGGCAAGACTTACGTCGAGGAGGCCAAGAGCGCCTACGAGACGCTGACCGCCGACCTCAAGGAATTGGCCGCGATCAAGAGCCCGACCGAGCTGTTCCAGCTCCAGGGCAAGATCATGCGCCGCAACTTCGACACGCTGGTCGCGACCGGCTCGAAGAACACCGAAGCGGTGATGAAGCTGGCCAACGACGCCTTCGCGCCGATCTCCGGCCGCGTCAGCCTCGCCGCCGAGAAGCTGGCCAAGGTCGCCTGATCGAACGGACATCCCTCCGCCGGCGCTCCTCTCCCTGCCGGCGGACACGGACGGCCCGGGTCGCACGACCCGGGCCGGCTCGATTCGGGACGGCCGCTTCCGGTTAACCCTGCTTTTCGGCTGCGCATCTTGCGACAGCGCGGCCCGATACGATATTTGTCGTCCCATGCTCCGGATTCATGCCACCCTGCCGCACGAGGCCAGCGCAGCGTACCGTTCGCCCGTGCGCGCGTCCGATGACGACGACGGCAAGCCGATCGACGGCGAAGGCCAGGTCGGCGTCGCCACGAAGACCCGGGCCAAGTCCAAGAAGCCGAGCCAGTACAAGGTGCTGATGCTCAACGACGACTACACGCCGATGGAGTTCGTCGTGATGTGCCTCAAGCGCTTCTTCCGGATGGATCTCGAGCAGGCCACCCGCGTCATGCTCCATGTTCACCAGAAGGGGGTCGGGGTGTGCGGCGTCTATCCCTACGAGGTCGCCGAGACCAAGGTGAACCAGGTGATGGACTTCGCCCGCCAGAACCAGCACCCGCTGCAGTGCACGCTCGAGAAGGCCTGAGCCCTCTCTCCTGAACGGGAACGAGGCCGCAATGAAGGCATGACCTCGGGCAAGGGCGCCGCTATAGCGCGCGAAACTCACACCCGCCCGGGCCGTTGACCTGACTTGACGTTGTTCACCGCCATCGACCGCTACGTATTCCGGCTCGTGCTGATGCCGATGCTCGGCGTGTTCGCGCTCGCCGCGTCGCTGCTGATGCTCGAGAAGATGCTGCGGCTGATGGAGTTCGTCTCGACCGAAGGCGGGCCGGTGACGATCGTGTTCCGGATGCTCGTCAACCTGATTCCCGAGTACGCGGGCCTCGCGATCCCGCTCGGGGTCATGCTCGGCATCCTGTTCGCCTTCCGCAAGCTGGCCACGACCAGCGAGCTCGACGTGATGCGCGCGGTCGGGCTCAGCTACACGCGGCTGCTACGCGTGCCGTACATCATCACGATCCTGCTGATGGGGATCAACTTCGCCATCGTCGGCTACTGGCAGCCGCTCGCCCGCTACTCTTACGAGCAGCTCGACTTCGAGCTGCGCTCCGGCGCGCTCGGCGCGTCGATCAAGGTCGGCGAATTCACCCAGATCGAGGACCGCGTCGCACTCAGGATCGAACGCAGCGAGGACGACGGGCAGCGCCTGCTCGGGATCTTCGCGCGGATCGCCGACGACAAGGGGCAGGTGCTGTCGATCTCGGCGCGCGAAGGCCGCTTCCTCGCCAACCGCGAAAATCGCAACACGATCATTCTCCGGCTGACCGACGGCACGATCGTGCAGGACATCCCCGGCCAGACCCCGCGCGTGCTGAGCTTCTCGCAGCACGACCTGCCGATCGACCTGCCGGCGATCGAGCGCTTCCGCGAGCGGGGCGACAAGAACCGCGAGTACCTGCTGCCCGAGCTGCTCCAGCTCGGCTGGAGCGAGGATTCGACCGCCGAGGAGCGCGCGGGCGGGCAGGCGGCCTTCAGCTACCGCATGGTCGAGGTCCTGATGATGCTGATGCTGCCGCTGCTCGCGGTGGCGCTGGCGATTCCGCCCAAGCGATCGACCTCGGCTCTCGGCGTGTTCGTCTCGATCGTGATGGTCGTCGCCTACCACAAGGTGAACCAGTACGGGCAGTCGGTCGCCGAACTCGGGCGGGTCGACCCGCTCCTCGCCTTGTGGGGGCCATTCGTGCTGTTCGCCGCGCTGATTGCCTGGATGTACTTCCGCGTCGCGTTCGTGCCCGGCGGGCAGGCGATCGGCGCGCTCGAGTCGTTCTACGCCAAGCTCGCCAAGAGGCTGACCTCCCTGTTGCGGCGGCGCGACCGCCCGCATCCGCACGAGACCGGCGCGGAGGAGGCGTTCGCCGGTGCTGCTTGATTTCTTCCCGTCGCGAACCCTTACCTGGTATCTTGGCAAGACCTTCGCGATCCGCATCCTCGCGGTGCTGTTCATGCTTGTCGTCGTGCTGATGATGCTCGACCTGCTGAGCCGGACCGGCGACATCCTCGCCCACCCGGACAACGGCGAAGCGCAGCTGCTGCACTACGTGTCGCTGCGCATTCCGCAGCTGATCTCCCGCTTCCTGCCTTACTCTGTGCTGCTGGCCACGATCATTACGCTGGCGACCTTCAACCAGAACAGCGAGGTCGTGGCGATGAAGGCCGCCGGGCTCTCTGCGCACCAGATCCTCGCGCCGCTGGTGCTGGTCGCGCTCGCCGTGGCGGCGCTGTCGTTCGCCTTCAACGAGCGCATCGTGATCCGCGCCAACGCCTCGCTCAAGGCGTGGGAGGCTGCCGACTACGGTCCGGTTCCCCCGGCTGCCCAGACACGCGCCAACATCTACCTCAACGACGGCAACGACGTGCTGCTCGCCTCGCGGATCGAGGGCACCGGCCCGGCGACCGTCATGCACGGCGTGACCTACTACGAACGCGACGAGGCCGGGATGATCCAGCGCCAGGTGCGCGCGCCCGTCGCGCGCTATGCAGGGCCCGGCTGGCGGCTGGAGAAGCCGCGGCTGTTCGAGGTCGGCCCCACGGACACCCGCGAGCTGGCGGGCACGGTCGTCGTCGCCCCGGGCCTGTCCCTCGGGCAGGTCGAGCTGCAGCGGGTCGACCCCGAGGCGGAATCGATCGGACAGCTCGCGCGGTCGATCGACGCGCTCGAGGCGGCGGGACGGCGGACCAGCGAGTACAAGGCCAAGTGGTGGCACAAGATTTCGGGCCCGCTCTCCGCCGCGCTTATGCCACTGCTCGGCGCAGTGGCCGGTTTCGGACTGGCTCGTTCGGGGCACCTGCTGGCGCGCGCGATCATCGGAATGGCGCTCGGGTTCGCCTTTTTCGTGGTCGACAACGCCGCTCTGGCGCTCGGCGGATTCGGCGGTTATCCGCCGCTTCTCGCCGCCTGGGCGCCGTTCGTGCTGTTCTTCCTGCTCGGCGAAACCGTGCTCATCCGCACCGAGGAATGAGCGTCCGCTCCGCGGCATCGCGCTTGCAACGCCACATTTTTGCCATTATTTGAGACCCCGCTCGCGCCGCTGCGAGTCTCTCGTGGGATCAGTCCCATTCTAGGAGATACTGTCATGAAGAAGTTTGCTCTGGCTGCCATCTCGGCCACCGCCGTGTTCGCTCTGTCCGCCTGTGGCGGCGACGCCACCACCGAAGAGCCGGTCGCCGAGGATACCGCCATCGTCGAGGAAGCTCCGATGGAAGCCACCGACCCGGCCGTCGAGGCCACCGACGCTACCGCGACCGACGCTGCGGCCGCCGACGCTGCGGCGACCGAGGCCGCTCCCGTCGAGGAAGCTCCGGCGGAGTAAGCCATTGCGCATCGCCGGGCCCCGGCCCGGCGATACCAAGGCGAAGGGCGCGTGAGCCGAACGGCTCCGCGCCCTTTTCGTTTGCATGCGACTGTGGGGGTCAGGCGGTAAGCTTGCCTTCGGACGCACCGCCTGGCCGATGACGCCACATCGTCTGCCGGGCGATCCGCGCGACCAGCCCGAGCAGGCCGGGATAGCTCGCCCGCTCGTACGTCGAGCCAGCGCCGAGTTTCGCCATCAGGCGCCGATGCGCCTCGCCGAGCGAGTGATAGGGCAGGCTCGGCAGCAGGTGGTGGAGGGCGTGATAGCGCAGCCCCACCGGCGCCCACAGCGCCGCCAGCGGCCCGGGCGGCGGCACGTTGACCGAATCGAGGAACTGCGCGGTGACCGTCATCGGCTCGCCGTCGTTCTCCCACAGGTGCGCGACCAGCGTGCGCAACTGGTTGAGTACCGCCGTGCCGGAAAGCACGGCCAGCGCGATCAGCAGCGGCCGCCAGCCGAGCCAGAACACGCTGGCAATCACCGCCAGGGCCCAGACCGAGGCGCCGAATTCCTGCCAGAACACCTGGCGCGCGAATTCGCCATCGGCCGGCCGGCGGCGGAAGGCTGGATTGATCGACAGCGCCGAGAACCGCTCCCACACCAGCCGGCGCAGCGGCGGGATGACCGCGCCGAGCGGCACCAGCACGGCCGAGCGGATCAGGAACGCCGGCGGGGCAAGCGCCGCGACGAGGATGAACACCGGCAGCGTCCACGGCTTCATTAGCGCCAGCGGCAGGTATTCGGGGTCCTCCGCTGTGCCATAGCGGGTGCGCGCGTGGTGCAGCGTGTGCACGTTCTCGTACATCAGCGACGGCGTCAGCAGCGGGATGCCGACCAGGAGGTTCCAGCCGAGCCGGAAGCCCGGCAGCGCGTTGCGGTGGATGTGCGTCAGCTCGTGGATGAACAGCAGCGCGCGGTAGAGCGCGAACGCGGCGAGCACGCCCGAGGCCACCGCCAGCCAGGTGTCGTCGATCAGGATCGCCCCGGCGAGCGCTGCATAGCCGAGCGCGGCCGAGAGCAGCATGTCGGGCCAGTAGATGCCCGGACGCGCGGCGGCGAGATCGCGCGTCACCTCGGCGGCGGCGCGCAGCATCGCCATGTCGTCAGGAATGGCCTCGATTCCCGTGCGGCTCGGTGGTTCGGTCCTGACGGAGACCGTCATGGCTGGCTGGGCATTCATGCAACTGTTTCCAACTAAGGCGCCCGACGTTGAGAGACTGCGCCACAGGGGTGCGCTTGACAAGGCGCCGAGACCATACGCAGGGCTAACCCTCCCTGAACGAAGGCTACGTCGTGTCGACAGCAGAAGTAGTGATTGCCCCGGTTTCCGGCAAGGCGGACCTCGATGCCTTCATCGACCTCGCCTACCGGATCAACGAGCCCGATCCCCACTGGGTGCCGCCGCTCCGCGCCGAGGTGGTCGAGCTGCTTACGCCGGGCAAGAACCCGTTCCACGAGCACGCGAAGATGCAATTGTTCCTCGCGCGACGCGGGGGCCGCGTGGTCGGCCGCATTTCTGCGCATTACGACGAACTCGCGCTGGCCCAGCCCGTACGGCAGGGCATGGGGCCGGGCACGGGCAACTGGGGCCTGTTCGAGGCCGAGGATGAGGCCGTTGCGCATGCCCTGATCGCCCGCGCCGAAGCCTGGCTGCGCGACCAAGGCATGACAAGGGTGCTCGCCCCGATCAGCCTGTCGATCTGGGAAGAGCCCGGCCTCCTGGTCATGGGCCACGACCACTCGCCGATGGTCATGATGGGGCACAACCGGCCCGAGTACGAGGCGTGGATCGAGCAGGCCGGCTATGCGGTCGCCAAGCGGCTGCTGACCTATGACCTGCCGGTCGAGAAAGGCTTCCCGCCGCTGGTCAACAAGATCGTCGCGCTCGGCGAGAAGAACGAGCGGATCCGCATCCGGCCGGTCGACAAGCGCCAGTTCGATCGCGACGCGGCGATCATCATCGACATCCTCAACGACGCCTGGTCGGAGAACTGGGGCTTCGTTCCGTTCACCGAGGCCGAGAAGGCCTACGGCGCGAAGAAGCTCGCCCCGCTGATCTTCGAGGAGGTCAACATGATCGCCGAACTCGACGGCGAGCCGGTCGCGTTCATGCTCGCGCTGCCCGACGTCAACGCGGTGATCAAGCCGATGAAGGGCCGGCTGTTTCCGTTCAACTTCATCAAGCTGCTCTGGTGGCTGCGCAAGGCGCGCCCGGCGGATTTCCGCGTTCCGCTGATGGGCGTCGTCCGCAGGTTGCAGGCCAGCCGCATGGCCAGCCAGCTCGCCTTCATGATGATCGAGTACATCCGCCGTGCGGGCGTCGGGGTGCACGGGGCGAAACGCGCCGAGGTTGGCTGGATTCTCGAGGACAACCAGGGAATGGTCGCGATCGCCGACGCCATCGGCAGCAAGGTCAATCGCGAGTATCGTATATACGACAAGGGGCTGTAGGCTCGCGCCGGACCGCGGAACCTGGATCGGCTCGTAGGGGTTCCACCATCGCGGGCGGTCGGAAAGCTCGTCAGGGACAGACATGCGCCGCGAAAAGACTGACAAGAGCAACAAGCGGCTGGAGAGGGTTCTCCTCGTCGAGGACGACCTGATCGTTGCGCTCGCCACGGAAGCGGCGCTGCTCGACGCCGGCGCGGCCGAGGTCGTTGTTTGCCCGAGCATCGCGGTGACCATGGCGGCGCTCGAACAGGGGCCGGCCGAGGCGATCGTGCTCGACGTCCACCTCGCCGACCGCGACGACGGCTGGGCCCTGGCCGAGCTCGTCGAACTGCTAGGTCCCAGACCTCCCTACATCGTCTTCGCTACCGGGGCCCCGCAGGACATCCCGCCGGAAGTCGCCGAAATGGGCCCGGTGTTCGAGAAGCCCTACGATCCCCGCGAGCTCGCCGAGGCCGTGGTCAATGGGGCGCGCCGCGGGCTGATCGCACGCCTGCTCGGGTGAGCGGCACCTGACGAGGCAGGCGGGTCGACGAAAAAAAGGGCCCCGCTCCAACGAGCGGGGGCCTTTCGGGATCGTATCACCAGCCGCTTGGACGGGAGGGGGGGTCTCGGCGGTGACATTGCCTCAATGACCGGCCCCGACAGTGGTTCCCGCAATGCAAATATTTTTTTGCGGCCCCCTTTCGCCCGCGTCTATGAAGGCTCAAGTGTCTGGCTGGCGTCTAGGAACAAGTCGCGCCCGGCGACGTTTCTAGCCCGTTGTCCTTCGGGAAGGGGTTCTATGTCGATCGGTGCTGAAGTCGCCTCCCACCTGCCGTTCCTTCGCCGTTACGCCCGTGCCCTGACCGGGTCCCAATCGACCGGAGACGCGTTCGTGCGCGCGACGCTCGAGGCGGCCCTGGCCGACAGCCACCTGGCGGAGTCGCTGCGCGGAGGGCGGGTGCCGCTGTACAAGGCCTTCACCAAGGTCTGGGCGAGCGCCTATCTCGAAGTCGTCGACGAGGGGGCCAGCAAGGGGATTCACGAGCAGGCCGCGCAGGACCAGCTGCGCCGGATCACGCCGGTCAACCGCCAGGCGCTGTTGCTCACGACCGTCGAGGACTTTTCGCCCGCGGAAGCCGGCCAGATCATGGACCTGTCCGAAGACGACGTGAACCGGCTGGTGCAGGAAGCCGTCGAGGAGATCGAGCGCGAGACGACGACGAGCGTGCTGATCATCGAGGACGAGCCGCTGATCTCGATGCAGCTCGAGGACCTCGTCCGTTCGCTCGGGCACGACATCTGCGGCACCGCGGCCACGCGCACCCAGGCGCAGCAGGTGGTCGCCGCCAACCGGCCGGGTCTCGTGCTCGCCGACATCCAGCTCGCCGACGGCTCTTCGGGGCTCGACGCGGTGGACGACATCCTCGCGATCGACTCCGTCCCGGTGATCTTCATCACCGCCTATCCCGAGCGCCTGCTGACCGGCGACCGGCCGGAGCCGACCTACCTCGTGACCAAGCCGTTCCAGGAGGACACCGTGCGCGCGGCGATCAGCCAGGCGCTGTTTTTCGGTTCGAGCCGGCCGCTGTCCTGAGCTACGGTGGCGGGCGATGGCCCGCCTCAAGCTCAAGCTCCAGCTCTACTGCGGCGACGAGATCGCCATGGGTCCCGGCAAGGCCGAGCTGCTCGAGGCCATCGCGCGCGAAGGGTCGATCTCGGCCGCCGGCCGTGCGATGGGCATGAGCTATCGTCGCGCCTGGCTGCTGGTCGACACGATGAACCGCTGCTTCCGCAACCCGCTGGTCGAGACCCATCCCGGCGGCGGGCAGCAGGCAGGGGCCAAGCTGACAGCGGAAGGCGAGATGGCGCTCGCCGCCTATCGCGCGCTCGCGGCGCAAGTCGAGCGCGGGGTCGAAGGGAAGGACTACGCAGCGCTCGAAGCCGCCATCCGGGCCGAGCCGCTCGAAGCGCAAGCCCACGCCTGACGAGCACCTCACCGCGAAAAAGAGGGACAGTCCCTCTTTTTCGTGCGACCGGAGAAAAGAGGGACTGTCCCTCTTTTCCGCGCCATCTACGGCGCGATCAGCACCTTGCATTGTCCGCTGCGGCGCTTGAGGCTCTCGAACACCTCGGGCGTGTCCTCGAGCGCGATGGTGTCGGTCACCAGCAGCCGCGGCTCGATCGCCCCGGCGGCGAGCGCGTCGAGCGAGGCGCGGTACTCGGGCACGGTGAAGAACGCGCTCGTCACCAGCCGCACTTCCTTCGACAGCATGGCGAAGCTGTTGATCGGGTCGGGCCGCGTGCACAGCCCGAGCAGCAGGATCGTGCCGCGGTTGCGCACCTGCTGCGCGGCCTGGTCGATCAGACCGGGGATGCCGACGCACTCGAAAACCACGTCGGCCTTGCCGCCGAGGCCGGCCTCGGCGCTGCCGACCGGATCGGCCGGGTCGACCACGAACACGTCGGCGCCCATGCCGAGCGCGCGCTCGCGCTGGAACTCGGCGATGTCCTGCACCGCGACCTTGCCCGCGCCCATCCGCCGGGCCCAGAACGCCACCGCCAGCCCGATCGGCCCGGCGCCGAGCACCAGCACCCGGTCTCTAGCCTGCATTCCCGAGAGGTTGACCCCGTGCAGCGCCACCGCCAGCGGCTCGACGATCGCGCCGTCGGCGAGGCTGAGGTCCGCCGGCAGCTTCACGCACTGGTTCGGACGCGTCAGCGCGTACTCGGCATAGCCGCCGCCCTGCAGGCCGAACTGCGCGCACCACTGCACCTCGCCCTTGCGGCAGTGCTCGCAGCGTCCGCAGCTCATCAGCGGGATCACCGAGACGAGATCGCCGGTCCTGAGCCCCTCGACCTCGCGCCCGAGCCCGACCACCTCGCCGGCGAACTCGTGCCCGAGCACGTCGCCGTGCTGGCAGCCGTAGGCCGCATCCTCGGTCATGTGCAGGTCGCTGCCGCAGATTCCGCAGCGGCCGACCCGCACCACAATCTGGCCGGCATCGGGCGTCGGATCGGGCAGTTCCTCGAACGCGAGCGGGGTGTGCAGGGCCTGGAAGGTGACGGCTTTCATCGGCTCACGCGTCCAGCGGCTTGACCGGCCCGAGCTGCATCCCGCCGTCGATCATCACGTGGCTGCCGGTCATGTAGCTGCCCGCGTCGCTGGCGAGCAGCAGCGCGAGCGGCTTGATCTGGTAAGTCTCGGCCATCCGCCCGACCGGCACCAGCTCGTCCCACGCCGCCTTGGCCGCGGGGTTCTTCTTAACCCAGCCGTCGCCGATGTTGGTCACGAACGGACCCGGAGCGATCGCGTTGACGCGGATGCCGTAGGCCGCGAGCTCGTAGGCGGCGTGGCGCATGAAGTGCTTCACGCCCGCCTTGGCGGCCATGTACGGCACCCCGACGATCGCCTCGTTGACCTCGGCCGCGTTCGAGCTGGTGATCACGATCGAACCGCCGCGGCGGCCAGACCCCTTTTCAGGCGTGTTGGCCTTCATCACCCGCGCCGCCTCGCGCACGGTGTGGAACACGCCGTTGAGGTTGATCCCGATCGACTTGTACCACCGCTGCGGGTCGTATACGTCGATCTGCCCCTCGGGGTTGCGCTTGCCTTCGGGGGTCCAGAAGCCGTTGCCGACGTCGAGCCCGGCATTGGCGAAAGCGATGTCGCAGCCGCCATAGGCCGCGACATGGTCGTCGAACGCGCGGGCGACCTCGTCGAGCTTGGACACGTCGCACACGCTCCAGCGCGCCTCGTAGCCCTCGTCGACCAGCCGCTGCGCCTCGCGCGCCGCGCCCTCTGCATCGATGTCGGTCAGAGTCACCCTGGCACCGGCCTCGGCCATGCACTCGGCATAGGCCAGCCCGATCCCGCTCGCCGCGCCGGTGACCAGCGCCGAGCGGCCGCGGATGTCGAACTGGTCGAGGGTCCTGGGGCCTTCCATCGTCGTCCTTTCGCCCTCCCTCGCAAATGCGGGGCCGGATTATTTGGTTCGCGCAGAGATCGCAGGGACCGCAGAGGTGTAGCGCTGAATCTCCGCGTCCTCTGCGGTCTCTGCGCGATTCAATGCGCCCCCTTCGCGGATGGATCAGAGATAAAGCTTCGGGTTGATCGGGATCCCCTGCTCGCGGCAGTAGGTCTCGTAGTGGTTCATCATCCACCACACGTCGACCGTCTGCACGAACGCGCCGTTGTCGTCGTAGAACTCGATTGGCCCTTCCATCCAGCCGAACAGCTTGACCCCGTCGGGGTGCTCGGTGACCAGCGTGTGGCTCTCGCCGGGCACCTCGAGGATCAGCCCGCCCGGGCTCGCAACCCAGTCGTACTCGAGGTAGCGCACCGAGCCCTCGAGGCAGACCATGGTGATCGTGCCGCGGTGGAGGTGCGTGCCGACCACGCCCGGGCCCTTCACCCACAGGATGTTCGAGAACAGGTTGCGGCGCACGTCGAACGCGAGGTGCTTGATCGCCGCGGTCTCGCCGAACGGGACCCACGGGCTGTCGACGTCGGTCTGCGCGTCGATGTAGCGCCCGCCCGGCGAGTGGCGCGCGACGAGGTCGGCATATTCGAA
>JBIQKN010000054.1:11532-18497 GCA_044506565.1 Sphingomonadales bacterium
GTGCCGGCCCAGGGTTCGGTGGTGGGGGCTTCGGGCATGGGGGTTCCTTCAGGCAGTGGCAGGCGCGAGACCGCGCCGGGCGAGGGCGGCCGGCGCGGTCTCGCGCAGGCCCATCGAGATGAAGCCGCTGATCACCGCAAGGATCATCAGCATCCACAGGAAGGCGTCGGCGCCGAGCGTATCGTTGAGCGCGCCGGCCAGCGGCGGGCCGAACACGCCGCCGAGGATTTCGCAGAAGCCCATCGCAAGCCCGAGCACGGTCGCGTGCTGCATCGGCGGGAAGGTCTCCGAGGGGATCGTCGCCATGAAGATCGGGAAGATCCCGTTGACCATCCAGCCGATGAAGAAGATCGGCACGAGCACCACCGCGTAGCCGCTCATGCTGCCGACCGCGAAGCCGTCGAACGCCGTCGGGTCGAGAAACAGCACCCCGAGCGGCCCCACCACCGAGAGGAACGGCAGGAACACCATCACCGGCTTGCGGCCGATCTTGTCCGACAGCCCGCTGACCGCGAAGCTGTAGATCGCCGCGGCGATGCCGAGCGAGCCCATCAGGTAGCTCATCGAATCCGCGTCCATCCCGCGGGCGTTGACGAGGAACAGCGGCATGAACGCCCAGGTGATCACGAAGTGCGCGACCATCAGGATGCCGACGACCACGCAGATCCACATGTTGCGGATCTTCATCGCCTCGGCGGCACCGGCGAACCACTCGGCCGCGACCGTGCCGAACGAGCGTGCCGCGCTCACTTGGCGTGCGGGCATCTCGGGCTCGCGCAGCAGGAACCAGATCAGCGCCGCGCTGAGCAGACCGGGCAGCGCGGCGAAGTAGAACGCCTCGCGCCAGCTGAACGCCTGCGCCACCGCGACCAGCACCACCGGCGCGGCGAAGCTGCCGAGCAGGTTCGAGCCGAGGTTCTGGGCCACGCCTTGGGCAAGGCCGCGCCGCTTCGGGTCCACCTCGCTCGCCACCATCGCGTGGCTGATCGGCATCACGCCGCCCTCGGCCGCACCCATTAGCAGCCGCGCGGCGAACAGGAACAGGAAGCTCGTCGCGAGGCCCGAGAGGAACGAGCACAGCGAGAAGGCGATCGTCGCCAGGATCAGCAGCACCTTGCGCTTGCCGAGGCTGTCCGACAGGCCGCCGACGAAGAACGCGGCGATCGCCCAGGTGAAGCTCATGCCGCCGGCGATCACGCCGATCTGCGTCTGCGACAGGCCGAGCTCGCTCTCGATGCCGAGCGGCATGAGCACGTTGGTCGCCTGCCTGTCGAAGAACACGATTCCGAAGTTGAGGCTGAGCAGGAACACCAGCAGGGTCTGGTACCCCGCCGAGTTCTTCATCCAGTTGCCGTGCTGCGGGGTGGCGCTGGGCTGCATGCTGTGGGTCCTGTGGTTGGCGATCAGAGGAAGGAGCGGATGGGATCGCTGCCGTCCCAGTCGCGAGAGGCCTCCCAGAACCGGGTGAAGGTCGCGTCCATGCCGGGCGTCACCGGGAGGAGTTCGATGAAGCCGAGCTGCGCGCCGGTGCCGTTGTCGAGGTAGACCACCTCGCCGCCGGTCGGCACCGCGGCGCGGAACGCCTCGTGGTAGCCGCGCGCCTGGTAGGCCCGGCTGTCGGCGTCGACGTCGGCGCAGGCGATCCCGACGTGGTGGAAGCCGTAGCCCCTCAAGGCGATCGTTTCCTGGTACACCGACGGCTCGTCGTCGAGCGGCTGGATCAGTTCGATCAGCATGTGCCCGGCGAAGCCCATCGCGATGGTGATGTCGGCGCGCGATTCCTCGCCGCGGTAGGTCTGCCCGGGGACGAGGAAGTTGGGCAGCACGAAGAACGGCCCCGCGCGCATGTCGGCCACCCAGCGGCGGATCGCTTCCTGCAGGTCGGGGACGATGAACGCCGTCTGGGCGACACCGCCCATCGGCTGGCCGTAGCCGAGCTCGCTTGCCATGATCCTCTCCCGCTCCGGCATGCTCCGGAGTCCGTCCCTGCATGGCTCGCCAATCGGCGCGACAAAGTCAATCGCTAGCCGAGGCGGGCACGCTCCCTCGGAAAAGAGGGACAGTCCCTCCTTTTCGCTCCACCCCAAAAAGAGGGACTGTCCCTCATTTTGCGCTGGCTCGGTGGCGTTCCTACCCATCGAGGCGTCGCTGGCTCGCTGCGCGGGGAAGCTACGCTACCCTTTCCAAGCGGGGAAAGGACGGCGGGTGGATTCAGCCGCCTTTTGCGGTAAGCCTCGGTGCGGAGAGGAGATCGACATGGCGACCCAGCTCAAGCAGCGTCCCGAATGCAGCGAGGCCGAATGGGCCGCGCGGCAGGATCTCGCCGCCTGCTACCGCATCTTCGACATGCTCGGCTGGTCGGAATCGATCTACAACCACATCACCTTGCGCGTGCCGGGCGAGGAAGCGTTCCTGATCAACCCGTTCGGGCTGCTGTGGTCGGAAGTGACAGCCTCCAACCTGATCAAGATCGACAGCGACGGCAACAAGCTCTGCGGCAGCCCCTACCCGGTCAACCTCGCCGGGTTCACCCAGCACTCGGTGTTCCACAAGCGGCTGCCGTGGGCGCACGCGATCGTCCACACGCACACGCCCGACACGATGGCCGTCTGCTCGAGCGAGGAGGGGCTGACCCCGACCAACTTCTACTCGTGCTTCTTCGAGGGCTCGATCGGCTACCACGACTTCGAGGGGATCACCGTCAGGCCGGAAGAAGGCGAGCGGCTGATCCGCAACATCGGCAACAACCGCGTGCTGATGCTGCGCAATCACGGCCCGGTGGTCATGGCAGAGACGCTGCCGGCGATGTTCCTCAGCTACTACATGCTCCAGCGCGCCTGCGAGATCCAGGTCAAGACCGCCGCGCTCGGCAAGCCGATCCGCGTACCGCCCGAAGTCGTCGAAGTGCACCAGCGCGACCGCGACCGGATGCTCACCGCCGAGTTCGGCAAGCTCGATTTCGAGGCGTGGAAGCGCAAGCTCGACGCCGTCGACTCCGGCTGGCGCGAATGAGCAAGTCCTGCCCGAAGTGCGGCGGGCGAATGGAGCAGGGCTTCGTGCCCGAAGCCAAGGACGCCTCGACCAGGGTCGAGATGTGGGTCGAAGGCGCACCGCAGAAGAAGTGGTGGGGCATCTCGTTCCATGGCCGCCGTCGGCTCGAGATCGAGACCTGGCGCTGCGGCCGCTGCGGCTATCTCGAAAGCTATGCGCCCGGGCACTGATCGATGAAGCGCTGGCTGGCTCTGCTTGGCGGTGCGCTCCTCGGCGCCTCGGTGCCCGCGCGCGCCGACGAGGTGGGCGATGCCTGGCGGCGGCTCGCCGAGATCGACAGCGCCGCCGCGCTTGTGCTGATCGAGCAGAATCACCCGGGCGCTCACCCCGATCTCGGCGACGCGGCGTTTCTCGAACGCCTCGCTACAGCACGCAGGCATGTCGCCGAGCGTCTTCCGCAGGTGACGAACCTCGCGGGCTACAATGCGCTGATCCTCGGCCTCGCCGCGGAGTTCGGCGACGGGCACATTCGCACGAGCGCGCTGGTCTCGCAGGGTGCCATAGAGTGGGCTGGGCTGGTCGCGCAGCGGCGCGGCGGCCGCTGGCTGATTGCGCGCGACTTCAACGACGGCGCGGCGCTCGACGGGGCGGAGCTGCTATCGTGCGACGGCGTCGAAGCCGATACGCTCGCGCGCGACCGGCTCGGCCAGTTCCGCGCCAATCCGGCGGTCGAGGCCGACCTGGCCCGAGTCGCGTGGACCCTGCTGATCGACGACGGAAACCCGTTCCTCGAGCGGTTGCGCGAATGCCGCTTCAGGCTTGCCGGCGGGGGTGAGGAACAGCACACGCTGGCCTGGCACAGCGTACCAGTACCGCAGCTGCAGCAGCAGGTCGCGCAAGCGCTCTCGCGCCCGCGCGCCGGGATGGGGGTCGAGCCGTTCGCCGGTGGCTACTGGATCGCGCTGGAAACGCTCGATGCCTCCGCCGAGGCGGTGGTCGAACAAGTTCGCGTGCTTGAGGCCGAGCTGCGCGCCGCGCCGATGGTGGTGCTCGATTTGCGCGGCAACGGCGGCGGCAATTCCAATTACGCGTCGCGCATTGCCGAGGTCCTGGCCGGGACCGAGGCGGTCGAGGGGATTCGCGGGGTGGGAGAATCCTGTTCGGGGGCATTCTGGCGGGCGTCCGCCGGCAACGCGCAGGCCATGCGGCGTTACCTCGAAGGGACGCAGGGTCGGCAGCGCGAATTGCTGCTCGCGTCGCTGGCCGAGCTCGAGCAGGCGGTGGCTGATGAGCAGGCGTTTGCACCGGCGCTCCCGGATTGTGCGCGCGAGGTCGCCGACGCACCGAAGCCTTTCGCTGCACCCCCGCCGCTGGCGATGCGCGGGCGGCTGGCGCTGCTGACCGATCGCGCCTGTTTCAGCTCGTGCCTGATCGCCGCCGACATCTGGCTGCGCCTCGGGGCGCTCCACTTGGGCGAGGCAACCGACATGTCGACCCGCTACATGGAAGTGCGCGACGAGCCGCTGCCTTCGGGCCTGCGGAGCTTCAGCACCCTGATGAAGCTGGCGCTCGGGATCGGGAACTTTGGTCCCTACGAGCCCGCCGTGCCCTATCCCGGTTCGCTCGACGACACCGAGGCGCTCAAGGCGTGGGTGTCCAGCCTCGGCGCAGGCGGCTAGGGACGGGCGATGACCGACCTCACCGTCAACGGCCGCCCGCTGCGGTTCGATATGGACCCGCAGACCCCGCTGCTGTGGGCGCTGCGCGACGCGGCCAACCTGACCGGGACCAAGTACGGCTGCGGCGTCGGCGATTGCGGCGCCTGCATGGTGTTGATCGACGGGGCCGCGCTCAGGAGCTGCCTGGTCACGCTCGCCGAAGCCGAGGGACGCATCGTCACCACGATCGAGGGCCTGTCGCGCGACCGCTCGCACCCGGTGCAGCAGGCGTTGGTGGCCGAGCAGGCGATCCAGTGCGGCTTCTGCACGCCGGGCATCGCCATCGCCGCCGCAGCGCTGATCGCCCGCAATCCCGATCCGAGCGAGGAGGAGATCAAGCAGGCGATCCCCAACCTGTGCCGCTGCGGTGTCTATCCGCGGCTGGTCCGCGCGGTGCAGCGGGCGGGTCGCGTCGCCCGCCGCCTCGAGCGGATCAGCGCCGCGCCGGCCCCGGGAATCGACCTCCGCGACGCCGCGAGCGCGGTCCCGGCGATGCGCTCCAGGGATGACTGATCGCGCCCGGGTGATCGCGTCGCGCTTGCATTGGACCTTCAGATTTGCCAGTCCCGCCGCTTGACCGCGAGCAGCCCGCTCGCCTTGCAAGGGGCGCACACCCACCCATGAACGGCAACGAGCTGGCCGAAGAGCCACGACGCGGACCGCTCGAGCGGCTCGAACGGGCTCTCGGCCCGGCGGGCGTGTTCTTCCGCGGCTTTCTCGAACATCCGCGAATGGTCGGCTCGATCATCCCGTCCTCGCGCTCGACGATCGACAAGATGCTCGCGCCGGTGAAGTGGGACGAGTGCAAGCTGTTCGTCGAGTACGGCCCCGGAGTCGGCACGTTCTGCCGCCCGGTGCTCGACCGGCTGCCGCGCGGCGGCGAGCTGGTGGTGATCGACACCAACCCGCTGTTCGTCGACTACCTGAAGCGAGAGATCCGCGACAGCCGGTTCCACCCGGTGCTGGGATCGGCCGCGGACGTCGAGGAGATCGTCCGCTCGCTCGGCCACGAGCAGGCCGACTACGTGCTCTCCGGCCTGCCGTTCTCGACCTTGCCCGACGGTGTCGGCCCGGCAATCGCCGAGGCGACCTACCGCGTCGTCCGCCCCGGCGGCGCGTTCCTGACCTACCAGTTCAGCACGACCGCCCGAGACCTCACCGCGCGCCACTTCGAGCGGGTCGAGACCGGGATGACCTGGCTCAACATCCCGCCGTGCCTGCTCGCATGGGGCTGGAAGGCCTGAGCCGCCGGTCCCCGCGTCTCACTCGAAAGTTTCGCTGACCGTAGCGGCCGAAGGGCCCGAGAGCTGCCGGTAGACCGCCGCCATTACCGCGGTCCAGATGACCCCGAACACCGCGCCGAGGATCCCCGATACGAGCCCGAGGATCAGTCCGCCGAGGGTGCCCGAGAAGATCATCGAGATGACGCTGAACACCACGCCGAAGATCAGCATGTAGATCACGACGTAGACGATCGTGAGCAGCAGGTAGAACAGGAACAGCCGCAGGCTGTTGCCCTCGGTCAGCCGCCAGGATCCGGCGAACGCGGCGATCGGGTTCATCTTGTCGCCGAGCACGATCTCGGCGAGCGTCAGCGACAGGCGCACGAGCACGTAGAACATCGCGCATACGACCGCGAGCGCCAAGATTGCCGATGTTACGCCTGCCAACGCCGTCGATCCGGTGGCGGCGGCGATTGCTACGATCAGCCCCGCAACGAGGCTGAAGACCAGCGCGACGACGAAGTAGCCGACCGTGAACAGCAACACTGCACCGATTAGCGGCAGCACACCCTTGAAGGCCTTGCCGATCGCCTCGCCCACCGTGGGCCGGCGCCGGCCGTCCATCAGCGCCAGCAGCGCGAGGTAGCCGATCAGCTGCACGAAGAAGACCAGAAGGCTGACGGCGACGAACCATCCGGGCGCGGCATCGAGCGCCACCCCTGGATCGTCCTGCAGGGTGCTCCCCTGCAGCATCGTCGTGAGCAGCTCCATGGCCCGCGCCTGCTCTTCGGCGAACAGGACCGCCATGGCGAGGCCAGGCAGCAGGAAGAACACCCCTGCAACGATCGCCAGCACTTCGCGGTTGCCATGGATCAGCGCCATGGCGTCGTTCCATGCCGCGCTCATGTCGAATTTCATGCGAGTCTCTCCCCCGGGGCGTGCGTGGGCCTTGATATGCCCGATTTGAATCGCCAGCAAATCGCCCGGTGGATAGTTTGACGACCGAGGCCGGCACGGCACCCGAGTGGCGACG
>JBIQKN010000055.1:0-1472 GCA_044506565.1 Sphingomonadales bacterium
CCGGTCACCGCGGTGAACGACGGGTTCCAGGTCACGTCGGCGCGGGCGATGTGATCGAACAGGTTGATCGCGTGGAGCTGGCCCTCGAAGCCGGGTTCGCACTCGATCTCGGGCTTGTCGAAGGTCAAGTCGGCGAAGGCGCGGTTGATCGGGTGCCCGGTCGCGTCCGAGCGCACCGGCGGCTCGCCCTCGAGCCCGAGCATGCGGCTCGCCGCGGCGAACCCGCGGACCAGATCGTCGGTCCGCTCGACCGTCTTGGGGCCGAGCGGAGACCCTGTCTCGAGCGGCGCGCGCAGCGGGTCGTAGCCCTCGTTGATCCAGTTCTGGCTGATCGTCTCGAACGCTTCCTTGACGACCTCCGCCGGGAAGGTCTCGAGGTGGTCGAGGCCCTTGGCCTTGTAGCCGGCGTCGTAGGCGCCTGCGAACAGGTCGACCGTGCCGTAGTGGTTGGTCGTGCCGAAGATATCGTCGAAGAAGATCCAGCCGTAGAAGAACCCCCAGCCGATATCGCGCACCATCGCGCGCAGGAAACGGTCGATTTCGATGATATGGCTGCCCTTGGGCCAGCTGACGTGGGCGAAATACTCGTCGCGGGCGAACTCGAACCCGCCGAGCCTGTAGCTGCTGTAGCCGGTGTCGGGATCGGTGCCGGTGGCGGCGATTTTGGTGGTGATCGCGTCCATTGCCGTTCTCCTCAGGCCAGCGTGCAGATTTCGGACCAGCGCTTGACCGTCTCCGGCCCGTCCCTGGTCTGCACGATCGCCACCGCGGGCCTGGCCGCGCTGAGCTGATAGGCCGCCCCTTTGGGCAGCAGCACCTGGTGTCCGCGGCGCGCGGTCACGCGGCCCATGTTCGGCCCGTTGGGCACGCCGCCGAGTCGGACCGCGCCGCCTTCGTGCCCCGGGACTTGGTCGTCCGCGAGCTTGACGAAGCGGAACGTGACCTCGCCGTCCATCACCAGTGCGAATTCGTCGTGCGGCGCGGCGTACCACGGCGAGTCGCCCTCGATCCGCACGGTCTCGGCGACGTATTCAAGGTTCTGCACCACCGCCACGCGCTCGAACGGCGCGGCCTTGTTGGCGACCTCGTAAACATTGGAGAACGCGTATTTCCTGAGATCGTCAGCCAGCTCGATCGAGCCTTTCTCGTAGGCGTCGAGCGACCCGACCTTGGTGTTGTACGCCACCGCGCATCCTCCTCGTTTGCAGCCCTCTGCGGGGCCGTCTCACGCGATGGTAACGCCGCGCGCGGCGAGCGCAACGGACGAAAATGTCGCACGAAAAAGGGCGGCCCCTCGCGGGACCGCCCTTTCGGGTTCCGAAGCTGCCGAACAATCAGCGCTTCGAGAACTGGAAGCTGCGGCGAGCCTTGGCGCGGCCGTACTTCTTGCGCTCGACCACGCGGCTGTCGCGGGTCAGGAAGCCGGCGGCCTTGACCGTCGGGCGCAGCGCCGGCTCGTACTTCGACAGCGC
>JBIQKN010000055.1:1572-16711 GCA_044506565.1 Sphingomonadales bacterium
CCGGTCGCATAGGCGCGGCCCTGCGCGTCGAGCTCCTGCTCGCGCAGCGGGGCGTTCGAGACCTTGAGCGCCTCGGGCTCGTCGGCGGCCGGCGCGAGCGTCTGCAGGTCGGCGAGATCGGTCACGGTGCCGGTCTCGGGGGTTTCGTTGGCGTTGTCGGTTTCAGGGGCCATCACTTGGCTGCCTTGTTCTTGCGGTTGAGCGAGGCGACGTCGAGCGTCTCGGGCTGGTTGCCCGCATGCGGATGCTCGGTGCCGGCATAGAGGTGCAGCGAGCGCATCTGCTGGCGCCCGAGCGGGCCGCGCGGGATCATCCGCTCGACTGCCTTTTCGAGCACACGCTCGGGGAAGCGGCCGTCGAGCACCTTGTCGGCGGTCACCGCCTTGATGCCGCCGGCATACCCGGTGTGCTTGTAATAGGTCTTCTCATCACGCTTGTTGCCGGTGAAGGCGACCTTGTCGACGTTGATCACGACCACGTGATCGCCGCAGTCGACGTGCGGGGTGAAGCTCGGCTTGTGCTTGCCGCGCAGGAGGTTGGCGACGATTACCGCGAGGCGGCCGACGACCAGCCCCTCGGCATCGATCAGGTGCCACTTCTTCTCGACCTCCGCCGGCTTGATCGACCGGGTGACCTTGCTGAGCGCCTTCATGGCTGGGGTTACCTTGTTGAGAAACGACTGGCGGACCGATTCGTCCGGCCCGCGGAAGCGCGCGCTTTGTCGCGAGAGAGCCCGCAAGTCAAGCGAATCGGCGGGTTTGCGGAGAGGTAAAATAATACCGCCGCTCAGCCGAGCGGGCCGAGCGTCCAGCTTTCGACCGTACGGCGCCGGTCGCTTTCGATCTCGGTTATCACCTCGCGCCGCGCCTCGCGCATTAGCCCGGTCGCCGGATCGCGCACTGCGTCGAAGGTCCGGCGCACCGCCCCGATGCCGCCGCCGGGAAGCGCCACCGTGCGGCGATAGCTGCGCGGGCAGTCGACCGGGGCGAACAGGTCGCGCGGCAGCTCGGTCAGGATCGCGCCGGCGCTGCGGTGGACCGCGTCGACGAATGCGCGCTGTCGTTGGCGCTCGGCTGGCGGATAGTCGCCTCGCGCGATCCGCGCCGCCGCCTCGCGCACCGCCTCGTCGAGCTTGGCGGTATCGGCGGCCGGGCCCGCGCCGCGAATGGTCCCCGCGAAGTCGAGGGCAAGCGGGAACAGGCCGGTTTCGCGCCGCTCCCGCTCAAGCCGGGCGAATTCGGCCAGCGCCGCCGGCGCATCGACCTCGACGCCAACCTGCTCGCCCTCGACCCGGAAGCCCTCGGCCTCGCGCACGAACCGAATGGCGAAGCGGCGGCCGACCGCGAAGCGCGCGCCATCGGGCAACTCGCGCTCGAGCTGCCGGGTGTAGAGCATCGGCGCAAGCGGCGGGTCGAAGCCGGCGACGGCTGCGGCGCGGCTTGCCGGGAGCGCCGCGAGCGCGATGCCGCCCGCCGTCAGGCGAAGCAGCGAGCGGCGGTCGAACCCGTTCATCGCGGATTCCCTGTCCCGGCCAGCGCGCCGAGCCATTCGGCAGTCGGGGGCGCCGCGGCGTCGGCGCGCCAGCCGAGCACGGCCGGCGTATCGTAAGGATGGATCTCGGCGAGCCGCGCGGTGGCGCGATCGAGCAGGCTCGCATCGGTCTTGAACAGCACGCCGACTTCGTTCGCCTCGCCGCTCTCGCCCTGCCAAACGTAAAGCGAGCGCATCGGCGGCAGGATGTTGGCGCAGGCGACGAGCCCCTCGCCGAGCAGTTGCCGCGCCGCCTCGGCCGCGCTTTGCGCGTCGGCGAACGGCGACCAGATCAGCGCGCTCATCGCGACGCCCTTCGGCCGTGGACGTGCGCCCCCCACGCGGTCGCTGCGACCAGCAGCGCGCCGACCAGCTGGTGCAGGACGGCGAGCCACAGCGCGACGCCGGTCAGCACGGTGGCCACGCCGAGCACGATCTGCGTGCCGAACGCCGAGTGGATCGCGACCGAGGCGCGGCGTTCGGGCCGGCGGACCTTGCGCGCGAGCACGATCAGCGCCGCCACCGCGACCCAGGCCCACCAGCGGTGCAGGAAGTGCAGCAGAAACGGGTCGTGGGTCAGCGCCCAGCCGGCTCCCCGCGACCAGTCGGCCTCGGGAACGAGGCGCCCCTGCATCAACGGCCAGGTGTCGGAGGCGAGCCCGGCGTTGAGCCCAGCGACCCAGGCGCCGAGCAGTAGCTGGACGAACAGGATCAGTCCGGTGACGGTCGCCAGGCCCGTCAGCCGGGCCGGGCGCGCGAAGGGATCGCGTTGCAGCTCGAGCAGGTCGAGCGCGGTCCACACGAGCCCGGCGAGCGTGAACAGCGCGGTCAGCAGGTGGATCGAGAGCCAGAAGTGGCTGACGTCGGTGACCTCGGCATTGAGCCCCGAGCGCACCATGTACCAGCCGAACACCCCCTGCAGCGCACCGAGCGCGAGCAGCGCGAGCAGCCGCAGCTTGTAGCCCGCGGGAATCGCGCCCCGCAGCCAGTACCAGACGAGCGGCAGCGCGAAGGCCAGCCCGATCAGCCGGCCGAGGAGGCGGTGGAACCACTCCCAGAAGTAGATGAACTTGTAGTCGGCCAGGGTCATCCCGGCCGGGCCGTTGACCTGGCGGTACTCGCCGATCTGCTGGTAGGCTTCGAACTCGGCCTGCCATTGCGCTTCGCTCAGCGGCGGGATCGTGCCCGTGACCGGCTTCCACTCGGTGATCGAAAGCCCGCTTTCGGTGAGCCGGGTAATCCCGCCGACCGCGACGATCAGCACGACCAGCGCGGCGACCGCGAGCAGCCAGCGCGCCAGCGCGAGCGGGCGCGCGCCAACCGTGGCGGGCCGTGCGGCCCCGAGTCCCGTCCCTGCAGCCATGGCCGCGTAGGTGCGCCGCCGGACGGCAAAGCGCAAGAGCGAGACGATCCGTCTTGGAGGGACTTGCGCAACGTTATACAGTTACATAGATGGAACCGCGATGACGCAAGCTTTTCCCTGGATTCGTGGCCGGCTGGATCGCATGGGCATGTTGCTCTCGTGCCTGTGCGCGGTGCATTGCCTGGTCGGGATCTTCATCGTCGCCGGCCTCGGGCTCGGCGGCGGCCTGCTACTCGATCCGATCTTCCATCGCGTCGGCCTGCTGCTGGCGACGGTTATTGCCGGGGTCGCGATCGGCATCGGCGCGATCCGCCACCGCCGCGCGGCCCCGTTCGTCGTGGCGATGACCGGGCTGACCTTCATGGGTGGCGGGCTTGCGGTCGAGCACGGCGTCGAGGAAGCGGTGCTGACGGTGATCGGCGTCTCGCTCGTGGCGTTGGGCCACGTGCTCAACCTGCGCAGCCGCTAGGGCAGTCCCCGTCAGGGCATCGGCCCGACGAACAGCAGCGGATCGAGCCGCTGCCCGCGCCACATCAGGCCCCAGTGAAGATGCGGCCCCGTCGCGCGTCCGGTCGCGCCGATACGGCCGATCGGCTGGCCCTGCGTGACACGCTCGCCTTCGCGCACGAGCAGCTCCGAGCTGTGCAGGAAGGCGCTCGACAGGCCCTGACCGTGATCGACGATCAGCAGGTTGCCCTCGAGCGTGAACGGGGTCTCGGCGGCGAGCACGACCACGCCGTCCGCGGGCGCGACGTAGGTCGCACCCGCTCCCCCGGCTATGTCGAGCCCCGAATGGTAGCTGCCGGGGCGGCCGCGATAGACCCGCTGCGAGCCGAAGCGGCCCGAGATGCGCCCGGACGCCGGCCAGATGAAGCTCTGCTGCCAGCCCCCGCTGCCGCTCTCGATCGCCCGCGCCGCAGCGATCCGCGCCAGCTCGGGTTCGCGGCGGCGGGTGAACTCGGCGTCGGGCACGTTGGCGCGGTAGTCGGCGTTGACGTGCTCGATGTTCCAGTCGCGCGGCGCGATCGTCAGCGGGGTCTCGATCGTGCGGCCGTCGGCGAGGACGGCGGTCAGCGTCGCCGCGGGCCCAGCGTCGCGGTCGAAGGCGGCGAAGAAGCGCCCCTCGGCGTCGAGCAACAGCACCTGCTCGCCGAGCTGCGCGCGGACCGTGCCGGCCGGCGCCTGACCGCGCATCCATCCGCCCTGGGTCAGCTCGCCCGAAAAGACGAACGTGGCTGGCCCGGCAGGGGGCGGAGGTGGAACCGGTGAGGGGGCGGGTGCGGGCGTAGGTGCCGGTGTGGCGGCGGGTGCGGCTGAGGCAGCGCCGTCGTCGGCGGGGCCCACGCAGGCGGTCGTGGTCAGGAACGAAACGAGCGGGACGAGGAGCTTCACGCCTGGCCGAGCAGCCTTCGCGTGGCGATCTCGGGGCTGGCGTAGGCCTCCTGCCGGTCGGCGCTCCAGTAGCGCAGCTCCTCGAGCGCGATCGCTTCGCCGGTCACCGCGCACGTGACGAAGCGCCCGGGCTTGACCACGCGGAAGCTGTTGGGGCCGTAGATCAGGGTGGCGGCGTTGTCGCCGGAAGACATCAGCATGGGCACGAGCTTACCAACCCCAGGCCGCTAAAGCAATTTCGGCTGCCGGACCTCGCCGCCCCCGGCCGACGGAGCCGGCTTCGGGCGCGACGGCGGGCGGCCGTCGGCCGGACCGACCTCGAGCCTGCCGTCGGCGAACTCGAGCGTCAGCCGTTCCTGCGCGGCGGCCACGGCCCTGCTCTTCACGACCGCGTGGCCCGGGGCCGAAACCAGTGCATATCCGCGCGTCAGCGGGGCCTTCGGATCGAGCTGCAGCAACAGCCGCTCGAGCGCGCCGAGCCGCTGGCTCCGCTCGGCCAGCGGGCGCGTCAGCAGGGCCGGTCCGAACCGCACCGATTGCAGCGCCTGGCCGGCGGCCCGCAGCCGCGAGCGTAGCAGCGGCGCCGAGAGTTGCGCCGAATCGCGGTAGAGTCGCTCGCGCGCCCGCGCTGCGCGGTCGGCGAGGCCGCGGCGCAAGCGCTCGGCGAGCTCGTCGAGCCGTTGTCCGGGCACGGCCGCGAGGGTCTCGGGCCGCGGCAACCGCGCGACCCGCGCAGCCAGGCGCTCGCGACCGAGCTCGACCGGGCGCAGCGCGCACTTGCGCTGCCTGTGGCCGAGCTCGTCGAGCGTCGCGGCGAGCTCGCGGCAGACGGGCACGGCCATCTCGGCCGCGGCGGTCGGGGTCGGGGCGCGGCGGTCGGCGGCGAAGTCGGCCAGCGTGGTGTCGGTCTCGTGCCCGACGGCGCTGATCACCGGGATCGGCGAGTCGGCGATCGCGCGGACGACGACCTCCTCGTTGAACGCCCAGAGGTCCTCGATCGAGCCGCCGCCGCGGGCGACGATCAGCAGGTCGGGCCGCGGCACCGGCCCGGCGTGACCGATTGCGGCGAACCCGCGCAGCGCCGCGGCGACCTGTTCGGCCGCACCCTGGCCCTGGACCAGCACCGGCCAGACCAGCACGCGGCTTGGAAAGCGGTCCGCGAGCCGGTGGAGAATGTCGCGGATCACCGCCCCGGTCGGCGAAGTGATCACGCCGATCACGCCGGGCAGGAACGGCAACGGCCGCTTGCGCGAGGCGTCGAACAGGCCCTCCGCCTCGAGCCGGCGGCGCGTCTTGTCGAGCAACGCGAGCAGCGCGCCTTCGCCCGCGATCTCCATTGTTTCGATGACGATCTGGTACTTCGAGCGACCCGGGTACGTGGTCAGCTTGCCGCTGGCGACGACCTCGACCCCGTCCTCGGGCAGGAACGACAGCCGCTGCACCGAGCCGCGCCACATGACCCCGTCGATCACCGCGCCCTCGTCCTTGAGGCAGCAGTAAAGGTGCCCCGAAGCCGCGCGCTTGACCCCCGACAGCTCGCCGCGCAGGCGGACGAAGCCGAACCGCTCCTCGACCGTGCGCTTGAGCAGGTTGGAAATCTCGGTGATCGTCAGCGGTGCGGCGTTGTCGCCGGGCTGACCCTTGGCTACCAGCCCGCCTGCGGCCACGTCGTCGTCATCGCCAAAGTCAGTGTCGGAAGGGCCGGGCATGAACATCCTGCTGCTGGGATCGGGCGGGCGCGAACATGCGCTGGCGTGGAAGCTCGCGCAATCCCGGCTGATCGCGCAAGAGGGCGGCCGGCTCTATGCCGCGCCGGGCAACCCCGGAATCGCCGAGCACGCCGAGCTGATCGCGCTCGACCCGGCCAACCACGGCGAGGTCGTGGCGTTCTGCGGCAACCGCCAGGTCGGGCTGGTGGTGATCGGGCCCGAGGCGCCGCTGGTCGACGGGCTCGCCGATTCGCTGCGCGCCGCGGGGATCGCGGTGTTCGGCCCGTCGCGCGCCGCGGCCAGGCTCGAAGGCAGCAAGGCCTTCACCAAGGCGCTGTGCGACCGCGCGGGCATCCCCACCGCGGGCTACGCGCACACCACCTCGCTCGACGAGGCTCTCGCCGCACTCGACCGGTTCGAGGCGCCCTACGTGCTCAAGGCCGACGGTCTTGCCGCGGGCAAGGGCGTGGTCATCGCCGCGACCCGCGCGGAGGCCGAGGCGGCGCTCGCCGACATGTACGGCGGGGCGCTCGGCGCGGCCGGCGCGGAAGTCGTGATCGAGGAATTCATGGAAGGCGAGGAAGTCAGCTTCTTCGCCATCACCGACGGGGCGATCATCCTGCCATTCGGCAGCGCGCAGGATCACAAGCGCGTCGGCGATGGCGATACCGGCCCGAACACCGGCGGCATGGGCGCCTACAGCCCGGCGCGCGTGCTCACGCCGGCCCTGCGCGCCCAGGTCATGCAGCGGATCGTTGCGCCGACGGTCAAGACCCTGGCCGAGGAGGGAACGCCCTATTCCGGGGTGCTCTACGCCGGTCTGATGCTGACCGCCGAGGGGCCCAAGCTGGTCGAGTACAACTGCCGCTTCGGCGATCCCGAGTGCCAGGTGCTGATGATGCGGCTCGAGAGCGACCTCGGTGAGTACCTGCTCGCCTGCGCCGAGCGCAGCCTCGGGACTCTGAGAGCGCCCAAGTTCTCCGCCGCGCGCGCGCTGACCGTGGTCATGGCGGCCGAGGGCTACCCCGGCACCCCGAAGAAGGGCGGGACGATCGAAGGGATCGCCGGGGCCGAAACCGACGGCGCCAAGGTGTTCCACGCCGGCACCGCGCGCGACGGCGAAGGGCGGCTGGTGGCGAACGGTGGGCGCGTGCTCAACGTCACCGCGCTCGGTAAGACCGTCCCCGAGGCGCAGGCCAGGGCCTACGCCGCGGTCGACCGGATCGACTTCCCGACCGGCTTCTGCCGCCGCGACATCGGCTGGCGCGAGGTCGAGCGGGAGAAGGCGGGGTAGAGATCTTCCCTGTCGCGCGAAGCGCGATGGGGAGGGTGATCACCCGAAGGGTGGTGGAGGGGCTCAGGCGTTGCTCCCCTCGACCCCGACGCCTGCCGTGTCGCGGCCCCTCCATGACCGCTTCGCGGCCACAGGGAGGATCTAGACTCCCAGCTTCTTTGCGATCAGTTCGCCCACATTGGCTTCGGGCCGTGGGCCGATGTGGCCGATCACTTCGGCGGCGGCGATGGCGCCCATCCGCAGGCGCGTTTCGAGCGGCAGGCCGCGGACGTGGCCGGCGAGGAAGCCGGCGGCGAACTGGTCGCCGGCGCCGGTCGTGTCGACCACGCGCTCGATCGGCTCGGCGGGCACTTCGGCGTATTCGCCTTCGGAGCAGGCCACGGCACCCTCGGCGCTGCGGGTGACCACCAGCGTCGGGACCTTGTCGCGCAGCGCGGCGATCCCGTCGTGGAAATCGGACAGCCCGGTCAGCGCGGCGAGCTCGAGGTGGTTGGCGAACAGGATGTCGATCAGGCCGTCTTCGATCAGCGCGCGGAAGTCGTCGCCGTGGCGGTCGATCACGAACACCTCGCTGAGCGTGAAGGCGACCTTGCGGCCGGCGTCGCGCGCGGCCTCGATCGCCCGGCGCATCGCCGCGCGCGGTTCCTCGGGGTCCCACAGGTAACCCTCGAGATAGAGGATGCCGGCGTTGCCGATCGCCTGCTCGTCGAGCGCCGCGGCCGGTAGGAACTGCGAGGCGCCGAGGAAGGTGTTCATCGTCCGCTGCCCGTCGGGCGAGACGAAGATCAGGCACTGCGCGGTCGGCGGCTCGCCTTCGCGCGCCGGCGTTTCGAAATCGATCCCGACCGAGCGGATGTCGTGCGCGAAGACCCGGCCGAACTGGTCGTTCGCGACCTGGCCGATGAACGCGCAGCGTGCGCCGAGCGCGGCCAGCCCGGCGAGCGTGTTCGCCGCCGATCCCCCCGAGACCTCGCGCGCCGGGCCCATCGCGTCGTAAAGCTCGCGTGCGCGCGCCGCGTCGACCAGCGTCATTCCGCCGCGGTTGAGCTGCAGCTGTTCGATCAGCCCATCCTCGCAGGGGGCCATGATGTCGACGATGGCATTGCCGATCGCGATCACGTCATATGTCGGTTGCGTCATGAATCCTTCCGTTGCGAGGGGGAGCCGCGACGGCCGGGACGGGCCGCGGGGTGTCCGGGGCGTTGACTTGGCCTGCCGCGCGCGCAATCGCAAGCGCGGATGCCGTCGGTCATCTCCTCGCTGCTCCTCGCGCTCGGCCAGCTGGCCGAGCCGCGCGTGCTCCGGATCCTCGTCAAGAGCGTGGCGGTGACCGTCGTGCTCGTGGTCGCGATCGCCTGGGGCGGGTGGCTCGCGATCGATTGGGGTCTCGATCGGGCGGGGTTCGACGAAGCCCTGTTCGAAGGTGCCGGCTGGCTGCGACAGGCCGCGGCGCTGGGGCTGACGCTGGTCGGGCTGTGGCTGGTCTGGCGGATCGTGGCGATGGCGGTGATCGGTTTCTTCGCCGACGAGGTCGTGCAGGCGGTCGAAGCGCGGCACTACCCCGCTGCCGCCGGGCGGGCGCGCGACCTGCCGATCGCCGAACAGCTCTCGACCAGCCTGCGGGCGGCGCTGCGGGCGCTGGGGATCAACCTGGTGGCGTTGCCGGTCGCGCTGGCGCTGCTGTTCACCGGGATCGGCCCGGCGCTGGTATTCTTCCTCGTCAACACGGTCCTGGTCGGGCGCGAGCTTGAGGAGATGGTCTGGTTGCGGCACCGCCGCGACCCGGCGGACCTCGCCCCGGTCGCGCGCGGCGAGCGGCTGCTGCTCGGCGGTGCCGTGACCGCGCTGCTCTCGCTGCCGTTCGTCAATTTCATCGCCCCGATCCTCGGCGCGGCGGCATCCACCCACCTGATTCACCGCAAAGGACCGGCTCGTGAGATGGCCTGACCCCAACAAGGGCCTTGCCGCGGCCCTGCTGCTGCTCTCGGCCGGCTGCACCACCGCGGTGCCTGCGCCGCAACCGCCGGCCGGCCCCGCCCCGCCGCCGCAAGCGCAGCCGCAGGTTCCGCCGACCCGGCCACCCCCGCCTCTGGTTACCCACCCGCGCGCACCCCAGGTCATGCGCCTGCCGGGGCTCGAGGCCGTGATCGAGCACGACGCAGCGAGCCTCGTGCGCCGCTTCGGCGCGCCGCGCCTCGATGTGCGCGAAGGCGACATGCGCAAGCTGCAGTTCGCCGGCGAGCCCTGCGTGATCGACGTCTTCCTCTATCCGCTGCAGGAGGGCGCCGAACCGGTCGCGACTCACGTCGAGGCACGCCGCGCGAGCGATGGACAGGAAGTCGATCGCGCCGCCTGCGTCGCCGCACTGCGGCGCTAGGGCCGGGTAACTCCAATTTAAGCTTGCCGCGCGATATCCTGGGCGGATCCGGGGGAGCCGCTCGCGCATGACCATGCAATTCGCCGATATCGCCCGCCAGGCCGCTGCCGGGGGCGCCATTTCCGCCGAGGACCTCGTCGCGATGCGGCAGGCCGGCTGGTCCGACGGCGTCATGTCGGCCGAGGAAGTCGAGGCGATCTTCGCGCTCAACGACGCGCTGGCCGAGCCGACCGCCGAATGGTCGGACTTCTTCGTCGAGACGGTCGGCGAGTACGTGGTCAATGGCACCGCGCCGAAAGGCTACGTCAGCGAGGAAACCGCGGCCTGGCTGATCGCGCGGATCGCCCGCGACGGACTCCTCCAGGGGATGACCGAACTGGAACTGCTGGTCCGCGTGCTCGAGCGCAGCCAGAACGCGCCCGACACACTCAAGGTTTACGTGCTCGAGCAGGTCGAACGGGCCGTGCTTGCCGGGACGGGCCCGACACGCCACGGCGAGCTCGCCCCGGGTCATGTCAATGCCGACGAGACGGCGATCCTGCGGCGCGTGCTGTTCGCTTCGGGCGGTGACGGCCCCGCGCGCGTCTCGTGCGCCGAGGCCGAGCTGCTGTTCCGGCTCAAGGACGCCACGCTCGAGGCCGCCAACGCGCTCGAATGGAAGCAGCTGTTCGTGCAGGGCGTGGCCAGCTACCTCGAGAGCGTCGCCTCGCGTACTGCCCAGCTCAGCCGCGAGCGGGCGGCCGAGCTTGAGGCGTTCATTGGCGATGACAGCACGCGCGTTGCCGGGTTCCTCGGCCGGATGGCCAGGAGCGCGCCGCGCGCTTTCAGCGTGGCTTTCGGAGGCAAGGCGTCCGATCGCGACCGGATGGCAGAGCTGCAGTCCGCGCGTGAGATCACTGCCGAAGAGCAGGCATGGCTCGATGCGAAGATCGGCGCCGACGGCCGGATCGACGCCTACGAACAGGCGCTGATCGCGTTTCTCGCGGGCGAATAGGGGCCTGGGCGGGCACTACCGGCGCGGCGGCGCCGGCCTATACCGTAAAGCTCTCGCCGCAGCCGCAGGCGCCCTTGGCGTTCGGGTTGGCGAAGACGAACCCGGCGGCGAAGTCGTCCTCCTGCCAGTCCATCGTCGAGCCGATGAGGTAGAGCACGCTTGCGCCGTCGATGTAGAAGATGCCGCCTGGGGTGACGATCTTCTCGTCGAACGGCTGCTCCTCGGTGACGTAGTCGACCGAGTAGGCTAGCCCCGAGCACCCGCGGCGCGGGGTCGAGAGCTTCACGCCGATCGCACCCTCGGGCGCGCGCGCCATCAGCGCGGCGATGCGCGCCTCGGCGGCGGGCGTCAGGGTGACGGCGGCGGGTCGCTGGCGGAGGTTGCTTTCGGTCATCGGCTGGCCTCGTCGAGATGGGGGCTCGGCTCCTGCACTACAACATCCCCAGCTCGAGCCGGGCCTCGTCGCTCATCTTGGCCGGGTCCCACGGCGGGTCCCACACGAGGGTGACCTCGGCGTCGCGCACCCCCGGAACCGAGCTCACGCGCAGCTCGACCTCGCCGGGCATCGATTCGGCGACCGGGCAGTGCGGCGTGGTCAGCGTCATCGTCACCATGACGTCGGCTTCGGGGCTGATGTCGACGCCGTAGATCAGCCCGAGGTCGTAGATGTTGACCGGGATTTCGGGGTCGTAGATCTCGCGCAGCGCCTCGATCACGGCTTCGTAGAGCGCGCCGCCGGGTTCGGTCGGGTTGTCGCCCTGCGGCGCCTGCGCGAGGAAGCCCTCGAGATAGTCGCGCTTGCGTGCAAGCTTGTCGGCCGCGGGCTCGGCGTCCTCGACTCGGGCTCGGGGCGGCGGGGGCACGCCCTCGACTTCCTCGATGCGGAAGCTGTTGCCGGTTTGCTCGTTCATCCGAAGATCCTCTTGGTGCGCTCGATCCCGCGCAGCAGCGCGGCGACGTCGCTCTCGTCGCTGTACAATCCGAAGCTCGCCCGCGCGGTGGCCGGCACGCCGAGCCGGTCCATCAGCGGCTGCGCGCAGTGGTGCCCGGCGCGGATGGCGACGTTCTCCTCGTCCAATATGGTGCCGAGATCGTGCGGGTGAATGCCGTCGAGCGCGAAGCTGACAATGCCCGCGCTGTCCTCTGGGCCGAACACGCGGACGTCGTTCATCCCGCGCAGGCCTTCGCGCAGCGTCGCAACCAGCCTCGCCTCGTGGGCGTGAATCGCCTCGAGCCCGATCGCCGAGACGTAGTCGCAGGCGGCGCCGAACCCGATCGCCTCGACGATCGCCGGGGTGCCCGCCTCGAACCGCTGCGGGGGCGGGGCGTAGGTGGTCTTCTCGAACGTGACCCGCTCGATCATCGCCCCGCCGCCCTGCCACGGCGGCATCGAGGCCAGCAGCTCGTGCCGGCCCCACAGCGCGCCGATCCCGGTCGGGCCGTAGAGCTTGTGGCCCGAGAAGGCGTAGAAGTCGCAGCCGAGCGCGGCGACGTCGACCGGCAGGCGCGGCACTGCCTGACAGCCGTCGAGCAGCAGCTTCGCGCCGACCGCGTGGGCGAGCTCGGCGGCGCGGGGCGCATCGAGCACCGAGCCGAGCACGTTCGAAACGTGTGCGAAGGCGACCATCGCGTGGTCGGACGTCAGCAGGCGTTCGGCCGCGTCGAGGTCGATCCGGCCGTCGTCGGTCAGCGGGCACACGTCGACCTGCCAGCCAGCGAGCTGCCAGGGGACGATGTTCGAATGGTGCTCGAGCTCGCTCAGCAGCACCCGGCGCTTGTCGGGCCAGGCGTAGGCGACGAGATTGATCGCCTCGGTCGCACCGCGGGTGAAGACGATCTCGTCCTCGCGGCCGCCGATGAATTGCGCCACCCGCCGCCGCGCGGCCTCGTAGCCGAGCGTCATCTCCGCCGAGCGCGTGTACACCCCGCGGTGGACGGTCGCGTAGTCGGCGCCGATCGCGCGGGCCACCGCATCGATCACCGCCTGCGGCTTCTGCGCCGTGGCGGCGGAATCGAGGTAGTGCCACGGCGTGCCGTCGGCGTTGACGAGGCCGGGGAAGTCGGCCTTGCGATCCTCCCCGACGCGGGGAGGGGGACCATCCGAAGGATGGCGGAGGGGCACGGGCGGATCGGCCGGTCGCGCGAGGTCGGGAGCAGCTGCACGTGCCACTCCCCCCCCCGCTACGCGGGCGGTCCCCCTCTCCGTTCCGGAGAGGATTGGGTCGCGGTCGCTCATACCGTGTCTCCGAGCGCCGCCAGCGCCGCGTCGAGCAGCGCTTCCTGCTCGCTCCCGGCAGCGACGAAGGCGTCGGCGATGAACGCCTGGACCAACAGCTTCTTCGCGACCTCCGGCGGGATGCCGCGGGCCGCCATGTAGTAGCGCGCCATCTCGTCCATCTCTCCGATCGCCGCGCCGTGGGCGCACTTGACGTCGTCGGCGAAGATCTCGAGCTCGGGCTTGGCGTTGGCCGCCGCGCCGCGCTCGAGCAGCAGGCCCTTGAAATCCTGCGCCGCGTCGGTCTGCTGCGCATGGCGCGCGACGTCGATGCGGCCGAGGAAGTTGCCGGTCGCGGTGCCCCAGTGGACCGCGCGCACGACCTGGTTCGAGGTCGCCCCGGGCTCGGCGTGGATCGTCCGGGTGACGAACTCGCGCGTCGCGCTGCCGCCGCCGATGGTCACGCCGCCGAACTCGAAGTGCGCCCCGCGGGCAAGGCGGACCTCGACCTCGAGCCGGGTGTAGGCGCCGCCAGCGTTGACCGCGAACAGCTCGGCCCGCGCCCCTTCGCCGAGGGTCAGGCGCACGCGGTGCAGCTCGGGGCGGTGGCCGTCGAGGATGAGGCATTTCCGCCGCGTTTCACCGGGGGCGAGGGCGATTTCCTTCCACCGGCCGAAATCCTCGAGCGCGAACGCTTCGAGCGCCGCGAAATCGGCATAACGCCATTCCTCGTCGCGGGTGGTCGGCAGGGCGAGCAGGGTCATCCGAGCCTCCCGGCGCGCTGCTTGCCGCCTCCATGATCACGCAAAGACACAAAGGCACGAAGATGGAGCGCCATCGGCGAAGCCGCTTTCCATTTTGCACGTAGGGAGAAGCCGACACCTGGCGATGACAGGGCGGCTTCGCCGCAACGAGCGGCGCCTTCGTGTCTTTGTGTCTTTGTGCGAGAAATCTTCATCACGCCACCGCCTCGTAGCCTTCGCTTTCGAGCTGGTGCGCCAGCTCGGGCCCCCCGGTCTTCATGATGCGGCCCTTCGACAGGACGTGGACGAAATCGGGCCGTACGTAGTCGAGCAGCCGCTGGTAGTGGGTGATCAGCAGCACGCCCTTGTCGGGCTTGCGCATGATCGCATTGATCCCCTCGCCGACGATCCGCAACGCGTCGATGTCGAGGCCCGAATCGGTCTCGTCGAGCACCGCGAACGTCGGGTCGAGGATGCCCATCTGGACCATCTCGGCGCGCTTCTTCTCGCCGCCCGAGAAGCCGACGTTCACCGGGCGCTTGAGCATCTCCATGTCGAGCCGCAGCAGCGCGGCCTTCTCGCGCGCGAGCTTGAGGAATTCGCCGCCCGATAGTGGCTCCTCTCCGCGCGCCTTGCGCTGCGCGTTGAGCGCCTCGCGCAGGAACTGCACGTTGCTCACCCCAGGGATCTCGACCGGGTACTGAAAGCCGAGGAACAGCCCCGCCGCCGCGCGCTCGTGCGGTTCGAGCGCGAGCAGGTCGATCCCCCTCCCGCCTGCGGGAGGGGTCAGGGGTGGGTGAGTCGGATCCGGCGCTGCGCTGGCGGTGACAGGCCCACCCCCGGCCCCTCCCGCAAGCGGGAGGGGAGGCGTGAAGCGCACCGACCCCCCGGTCACCTCGTACCCCGGCCGCCCGCCGAGCACATAGGCCAGCGTCGACTTGCCCGCACCGTTGGGCCCCATGATCGCGTGCACCTCACCCGCGTTCACGGCGAGGCTGAGCCCGTTGAGGATCGGCGTGCCGCCGACGGTGGCATGGAGGTCGGTAATCTCGAGCATCTATTCGGAACTCTCGTCGTTGTCGGTGTCGAACACCGTGTCTTCGCTGGCGTCGCCGTGCGGCTGGGCCGCCGCATTCGCCTTCATCGCCTTGCGCCGGTCGAACGGCTTCTGCAGCTCGGCGAGCACCGCCGCGACCACCGCGTCGCCATCCTCGAGCACCTGCTCGTCGGAGAACCGCAGCACGCGGATGCCGACGTCGGCCAGCTTCCTGTCCTGCAGCGCGGCGACCTCGGCGCTCATGTCGCCGGTGACCTCGACCACCAGCCAGCGCGCCGGGCAGGCGAAGTCGACCACGGTCGAGCCGATCACCACCTGGCGATGGAACTTGAACCCGCCGACCTTCTGCCCGGCAAGCCGCGCCCACAGCGCCGTCTCGGCCTCGGTCGGCTCGCGCCGAGCGGCACGCGCCATGTCCTTGAGCCGCGCGCGGCGCGTCTCGGACACGTTCCACGCGGTGCGCGG
>JBIQKN010000055.1:16811-18320 GCA_044506565.1 Sphingomonadales bacterium
ATCCCGAGCAGCTTCTGCGCCTCGACCGCGAATTCCATCGGCAGCTGCTGCAGCACTTCCTTGGCAAAGCCGTTGACGATCAGCGCCACCGCTTCCTCCTGCCCAAGCCCGCGCTGCATCGCGTAGAACAGCTGGTCGTCGGAGATCTTGCTGGTGGTCGCCTCGTGCTCGATCTGCGCGGTCGGGTTCTTGACCTCGATGTACGGCACGGTGTGCGCGCCGCATTCGGAGCCGAGCAGCAGCGAATCGCACTGGGTGAAGTTGCGCACGCCGTCGGCGTTGGCGGCGACGCGGACCAGCCCGCGATAGGTGTTGTTACTCTTGCCCGCGCTGATGCCTTTGGAGACGATGGTCGAGCGGCTGCCCTTGCCGTTGTGGATCATCTTGGTCCCGGTGTCGGCCTGCTGGTAGTTGTTGGTCACCGCGACCGAGTAGAACTCGCCGACCGAATCCTCGCCGTTGAGCACGCAGCTCGGGTACTTCCAGGTCACCGCCGAGCCGGTCTCGACCTGGGTCCACGAAATCTTACTGCGCGCGCCCTGACACAGCCCGCGCTTGGTCACGAAATTGTAGATGCCGCCCTTGCCCTCGGCGTCGCCCGGGTACCAGTTCTGCACGGTCGAGTACTTGATCTCGGCATCCTCGAGCGCGACGAGCTCGACCACTGCGGCGTGGAGCTGGTTCTCGTCGCGCATCGGCGCGGTGCAGCCTTCGAGGTAGGAAACGTACGAGCCCTTGTCGGCGACGATCAGCGTGCGCTCGAACTGGCCGGTGTTCTCGGCATTGATGCGGAAATAGGTGCTGAGCTCCATCGGGCAGCGCACGCCCTCGGGGACGTAGACGAAGGTGCCGTCGGAGAAGACCGCGCTGTTGAGCGTGGCGAAGAAGTTGTCGCGCTGCGGCACCACCTTGCCGAGCCACTTCTTCACCAGCTCCGGGTACTCGCGGATCGCCTCGCTGATCGAGAGGAAGATCACCCCGGCCTTCTTGAGCTCCTCGCGGAAGGTGGTCGCCACGCTGACGCTGTCGAACACCGCATCGACCGCGACCTTGCGCGCGCCCTCGACGCCGGCGAGCACCTTCTGCTCTTCGAGCGGGATGCCGAGCTTCTGGTAAACCTCGAGGATTTCGGGATCGACTTCGTCGAGGCTCTTGAGCGCCGGCTTCTTCTTCGGCGCGGCGTAGTAGTACGCGTCCTGATAGTCGATCGCCGGATAGCCGAGCTTGGCCCAGTTCGGCTCTGCCATCTCCTGCCACAGCCGGAACGCCTTCAGCCGCCACTCGAGCATCCACTCGGGCTCGCCCTTCTTGGCGCTGATGAAGCGCACGGTCGACTCGTCGAGGCCCTTGGGGGCGAACTCGGTGTCGATCTCGGCCGACCAGCCGTGCTCATACTCGGCCGCCCTGGCAGCGGCTTCGCGCGCGGCGCGGTCCTGGATTTCTAGGTCTTCGGTCATGTGATGCTCTGGGGGTAGATAGGGTCACGCGGAGACGCGGAGGCGCGGAGAA
>JBIQKN010000056.1:0-9599 GCA_044506565.1 Sphingomonadales bacterium
GGGGGCGGTATGCAAGCCGATACCGCGACCCGTCCGCAAGGAGACGGGCGCCCGCCGCAATGGTCAAGGGGAGAGTTGAGCAATCATGACATACCGAGGCACTCGTGCGGCCAGCGTCATGGCGCGCGCATCGATCCTGGCGCTCGCCGCCGGCACCGCGCTGGCGGCCACGCCCGCCGCCGCGCAGCAGGAACCCGCCACGCAGCCGCAGGCGGACGACGCGATCATCGTCACCGCGCAGCTGCGCGAACAGAACGTGCAGGACGTCCCGCTGTCGATCAGCGCGGTCAGCGGCGAGCTGCTCGAGCAGCGCAGCCAGACCACGCTGACCGACATCACCGCGCAGATGCCAAGCCTGCTGCTGCAGCGGAACCCGGCCGGCCAGGGCAACTCGGTGCGCGTGTTCATCCGCGGCGTCGGCCAGTCCGACCAGAGCCCGTCGGTCGAGCCCGGCGTCGGCACCTACATCGACGACATCTACTACGGCACCGTGCTCGGCAGCGCGTTCGACCTGACCGACATCGAGCGCATCGAGGTGCTGCGCGGCCCGCAGGGCACGCTCTCGGGGATGAACACGCTCGGCGGTGCGATCAAGATCTACTCGCGCAAGCCCGAAGGCGAGGGCGGCTACGCCGAAGTGACGGCCGGCACCTTCGACCGCATCGACGCCAAGGCCAGCGTCGACTTCACGCTCGTCCCCGACGCGGTCTACGCGCGGATCACCGGGGTGACGCGTAACCGCGACGGCCACGTCAAGCGCTACGACTACGGCTGCCTCAACCCCAACGACCCCGACGTGGTCGACGGCGACCTGCCGAGCCTCGCCACCGGGGGTGACTGCGTGCTCGGCCGGCTCGGCAATCAGCGGATGTGGGGCGGTCGCCTGTCGCTGCGGATCGCTCCTGCCGGCAGCCCGATCGAGGTCAACCTCAGCGGCGACTACACCAAGGACACCTCGCGGACACAGGCCTCGGTGCTCATCGCCAGTGCCGAGTCGGCCAACGCCGGCTCGGCCGCGCCGGTCGATCGCTCGGGCCTCTCGATACCCTACCAGGGCGTCGCCTACGACGACCGCTTCGTCACTTACGGCCCCTACCGCCGGGCGAACGCGGTGCTCAACGATCCTTACGCGAGCTACGCCAACTTCTACGATCCGGGCGTGATGTACTCGGCGATCGCGGCGCCTCCGGGACCGCCGTCGGAGTACGTCGCGGGCGCGCCGCTCGGGCCGTTCACGGCGCCGTCGGCCGCGGGCGCCGAGGCCTGGGGCCTCGCCGCGACGATCGACTACGAAATCGCCGACAACCTGTCGCTCAAGTCGATCACCGGCTACCGCCACATGTTCAGCCACACCGGCTCGGACAACGACCATTCGCCGGTGGTCTTCATCCAGGACGAATCCGACTACAGCCACGAGCAGTTCAGCCAGGAGCTGCGCCTTGCCGGCCAGTTCCTCGACGACCGGCTCGATGTCATCGTCGGCGGCTATTACTACGACGCTGCGACCCGCTACGACGCACGCATCCACACGCCGTTCTCGGGCTTCTGCCCGGCGGCGACGCCGTGCTTCTCGTTCATCAACGACGATACTGCCGACCTGACCAGCTATGCCGGGTTCGCCAACGTCGCCTTCGCGGTGACCGACTCGCTGATCCTCGAGGGCGGCGTGCGCGTGACGCACGAGAAGAAGGAATACCTCTACAACCGCCTCAACCCGGACCGGAACGGCGATTACCTGCCGCTCAGCAACCCGGGCAATCCGCTGACCGGCTTCGTCGGCACTTACGAGGAAACGATCACCGACTACCGCGCGGTGGCCTCGTACAAGATCGCGCCCGACGTGATGGTCTACGCGCAGTTTTCGACCGGCTTCAAGGGCGGCGGCGTCGCCCCGCGGCCTTACGTCTACCAGCAGATCCGCCCGTTCGGCGCGGAGAAGCTCAAGGCCTACGAGCTCGGCTTCAAGTCCGACCTGTTCGGCCGCATCCTGCGGCTCAATGGCAGCGTGTTCCAGATGGACTACGAGGGCTACCAGGGCACGCCGACCACCTGCCTCGGCCCCGACGACCAGCCGCTGCCGATCGACGGCGGCGGTGTGCCGGGGCTGTGCGGGCAGTACCTCAACATCGGCGACGCGCGCGTCCGCGGGTTCGAACTCGAGACCACGCTGCGCCCGGTGCCGGGCCTGTCGATCGACGGGGCGATGAGCCTGACCGACTTCGAGTTCACCTCGATCAACTACCCGACCACGGCGATCGTCGTCGGCGCCAACCGGCCCGGTATCGGCGAGTGGAAGTGGAGCCTCGGCGCGCAGTACGAAGCCGATCTCGGCGGCAACTGGGGCTCGCTGACCCCGCGCGTCGATATCTCCTATACGCCCGGGTATTGCGGCAACTTCACCTGCGACCCGAACGTGACGGTCGACAGCTACACGCTGGTCAATGCCCGGCTCACCTGGCGCTCGGCGGACGAAGACTGGTCGGTCGCGCTCGAGGCGACGAACCTGTTCGACAAGTTCTATTTCCTGAACAAGTTCGCCACCTTCTACGTCAACGGCCAGCCCGGCAGGCCGCGCGAGGTGGCGCTGACCGTGCGGCGCAACTTCTGACAGTGAGGGAGGCTCCGGAAGCGCCCGCCGGCGGCGCTTCCGGGCTTTCCTTTCGGCGTGCGGGCTCTATCCCTTGGCGCCAAAGGAAGGACGGGACCGAGGCATGATCGAGACGGCGCGCCGGAAGTTGACGCGCGCGGCGCTGGGCGCAGCCGCGCTGGCGCTGTGCATGAGCGGCGTGGCGGCGCAGGACACCGCGACCGTCGTCGACGGGCAGGCGCTGCGCAACGCCGACGCCCCCGCGCATGTCGGCGACTGGCTCAGCTACAGCCGCACCTGGGACGAGCAGCGCTTCAGCCCGCTCGACCAGATCAACGACGAGAACGTGCAGGCGCTCGGCCTCGCCTGGTACGCCGACCTCGAGACCTTCCGCGGCGTGCAGGCGAGCCCGCTGGTGATCGACGGGGTGCTCTACAACCAGAGCATCTACAACGTCGTGACCGCCTACGACGGCAAGACCGGCCGCGTGCTGTGGACTTACGATCCCAAGGTCGGCCCCGAATGGGCCCGGCTCGCCTGCTGCGGCCCCTCGGCACGCGGCATCGCCGCGTGGAACGGCAAGCTCTACATCGGCGCGCTCGACGGCCGCCTGATCGCGATCGACGCCAGGGACGGGCGCGAGGTCTGGACCGTGCAGACCTTCCCTCCGGGCCACGAATACTCGATCACCGGCGCCCCGCGCGTCTACGACGGCAAGGTCGTGATCGGCAACGGCGGCGCCGACTACGGCTCGCGCGGCTTCGTCACCGCGTGGGATGCCGAGACCGGCGAGAAGGTGTGGAAATTCTACATCGTCCCGACCGACCCCGCGGCCGGGCCCGACGGTGAAGCTTCCGACAGCGCGATGAAGATCGCCCAGCCGACCTGGCACGGGCGCTTCTGGGAAGTCGCCGCGGGCGGCGGCGGCAACGCGTGGGACAGTTTCGCCTACGACCCCGAGCTCAACCTCGTCTACATCGGCACCGGCAACGGCAGCCCGCACAGCTGGTACTTCCGCAGCCAGGGCCAGGGCGACAACCTGTTCCTGTGCTCGATCGTCGCGGTCGACGCCGACACCGGCGAGTACCGCTGGCACTACCAGGAAGTCCCCGAGGAAGACTGGGACTACACCTGCACCCAGCCGATGGTGCTGGCGGACCTCGAGATCGGCGGGCGCACCCGGCAGGTCATCATGCATGCGCCGAAGAACGGCTTCTTCTACGTGATCGACCGCGCGACCGGCGAGCTGATCAGCGGCAAGAGCTACGTCTCGGTCAACACCTGGGCGAGCCACATCGACATGGCCACCGGCCGCCCGGTACTGATGCCCGGCGCGCACAACACCACGACACCGCACCTGATGTCGCCGAGCTGGATGGCGGCGCATAGCTGGCACCCGATGAGCTACAGCCCGCTCACCGGCCTGGTCTATTTGTCGGCACAGGAGCAGGGCGCGATCTATGCCCGCGCCGAGGACGGACAGTACCGCTACGTCAAGGGCCGCAGCAACTCGGGCCAGCAGTTCGGCAACGAGCCCGAGCTGCGCGCAAGGCTGCAGGCCGAGGCGGTGGCCAGCGAGAAGGGCTACCTGCTCGCGTGGAACCCGGTCACCCAGAGCGAGGCCTGGCGGGTCGACTACGGCATCCCCGGTTCGGGCGGCGTGCTCGCCACCGCAGGCAACCTGCTGATCCAGGGCACGATCGCCAAGACGCTGGCGATCTACCGCGCGAGCGACGGCGCGAAGCTGTGGGAGATGGACATCGACCAGGCGCCGGTCGCCGGGCCGATCACCTACATGATCGACGGCGAGCAATACATCGCCATCAACGCCGGCTGGGGCGGCTCGCCGGTCTACAATCTCAACCGCGACGGCCCGTTCCGCACCGGCACCGCCAAACTGCTGGTGTTCAAGCTCGGCGCCACCGGCGTGGCCCTGCCGCCGCCCCCGCCGCCGAGCGCGCTGCCCGCGCCGCCGCCGCTGCGAGCGACCGAGGCGCAGGTCTCGCGCGGGCGCGACCTCTACAACCAGAGCTGCGTGCGCTGCCACGGCGAGAACGCGATCGGCGGGGTCAAGGACCTGCGCTTCATGACCCCGCAGGGCCACGCGCGCTTCGCCGACGTGGTGCTCAAGGGCATCCTGCAGGAACGCGGCATGGCGAGCTTCGCCGACGTGCTCACGCCCGAGGACGCCGAAGCGATCCACGCCTACCTGATCGCCCGCGGCAACGAGGATTACGCCGACGCTGCGGCGAAGGAGAGCTGAGCGGATGAGCCACCCGCTTCCGTCATGCTGAACTTGTTTCAGCACCCATCGTGCCCCACGCGCGGATGGTGGCTGTGAAGCTTGACGGTGCGGCAAGATCTCGAGCCGATGGCGCGGCGCCGGAGGAAAAATGGGTGCTGAAACAAGTTCAGCGTGACGAACAGGGTTAGGGGAGAGTGTGACGATGAGTTTGACCCGCAACCTGCTGGCCTCGCTGGCGGTGTTCGCCAGTGCCGGACTGACCTCGCCCGCCCTGGCCCAGGCCCCCGGCGAAGACAGCGCCGTGCGCGTCTACGAGTGCGACCGCGCTTGCCTGATCGGCCACCTGCGCGACCACATGAAGGCGCTCGCCGCGCGCGATCCCTCGCAGGTGCGGCTCGCGCCGAACGTCCGCTTCACCGAGAACAACGTGCTGATCCCGGTCGGCGAAGGGCTGTGGGGCACGGTCGACAAGGTCGACGCCACCGGGCTCGAGGCGGCCGATCCCTCGACCGGCAACGCCGCCTGGTTCGGTTCGGTGGTCGAAAACGGGCGCCCGGCGATCTACGCCCTGCGCATCCACGTCGCGGAGGGTGCGATCGACGAGATCGAGACCGTCGTGCACCGCCGCACCGCGTTGCCCGCGCCGTTCGGTGATGTGACCAAGATGGTCCACGACCCCGAGTTCGACGAGATCCTCCCGCCCGAGAGTCGTCGCCCGCTCGAGCGCATGCTGTCGGTTGCCGACGGCTATTTCAGCACCGTCGAGCTCAACGACGGCCAGGTCCTGACCGAGTTCACCGACGACTGCGCCCGGCTCGAGAACGGCATCTCGACCACCGCGCCGACGCCCGGCGCCACCGGCGGCAACGCGGCCTCGATCGCCTCGGGCTGCCGCGAGCAGTTCGAGCTCGGCATCTACCGCATCAACAAGCGCGTCCGCCGCGACTTCTTCATCATCGACGAGGAACGCGGCGTCGCGGTCGGTCGCGGGTTCTTCGATCATGCCAACGAGTGGGACCGCTACCTGCTGACCAACGGGCGCGAGATGCGCACCGCGCTCAAGTGGCCCAACTCGATCACGCTACTCGAAGCGTTCCGCATCCGAGACGGCAAGATCTCGCGCATCGAGGCGGTGTTCACTTACGTCCCCTACTTCATGCACAACCCGTTCTGGGGCCCGGCATCCGAGCCCCCCGCCGACGCGCCGAACCCTGCCGCGTGCGACGCCGCTTGCGTCGAGGCGAACACCCGGGCGGTGATGGCCGCCTACCCGGTGCGCGGCCAGTGGGCCTCGCTGCCGTGGGCCGACAAGGTCGGCTACGCCGAGAACAGCGTCGGCATCCGCGTCAACGAAGGCATCTGGCAGGGCGTCACCGCGGTCGACGCGAAGCCGCTGGTGGTCGCAGACGCGACGACCGGCAAGGGTGTGTGGATCGGCCGCATCGAGGAGCACGGCCAGCCGGCGTGGGCGGCGATCACCGTCACCAGCAGCGGCCCCAGGATCGCCGACATCGACGCGCTGATCCGCCGCGAGGAATACGGCGCGCCCTACGTCGAGCCCACGGCAGCGCCGACATACGCCGTGGTCCCCGAACGCCGCCGCACCTCGCGCGCCGACCTGATCGCCGGGGCCAACGCCTTCTATGCGGCGATGAACGCCCACGACGGCCAGGCCCCCGGCAACCTCGCGCGCAACTGCACCTGGTGGGTCAACGGGCAGAATGTCGGCCCCTGCGCCCCGCCGTTCACCGGCCCGCAGCTCGCCCGCATCAAGCAGGTCCGCGACCGCGAAGTGCTCGCGGTCGACGAGGCCCGCGGCCTGATCGTCTACCGCACCTTCGAGGACCTGCCGGGGACCGCCGGCGGCGAAGGCGCCTATCCGCTGACCTACCAGGTGGTCGAGCTGTTCCGCTTCGTCGACGGCAAGATCGAACAGGTCCAGGCGTTCACCTCGGAGCTTCCCTACGGTATGAAGCCGCACGACGCGGCCGGGTAGGCCCCCAACAATCCTCCCCGAGCTCGTCTCGGGGAGGGGGACCATCCGCTTAGCGGATGGTGGGGGGCCCCCGCTTGCCCCAACGATAACGCTACCATAAACTCGCCCCGATCCCGCGAAGACGGGACACTCGGGGGAGACCGACATGAAACGGTTCGCATTCGCACTGGGCGGCGCGTTCGCCGCCTTGCTGCTGGCGCCGGCCGCGGCGCAGGAGCTCGACATCATCAACGACCCCGCGGCGCCGCAGGTCAACGGCGCCTCGGGCCGGCTGCGCGACGATGCCGGTGTGCAGGGCGGCAAGGCGCTGCGGGTCACCGTGCGCTCGAAAGGCGCCAACCCGTGGGACGCGGCGGTCGAGAGCGCGATCACCCAGCCGGTCAAGGCCGGCGACGAGCTGCTGCTCGCGTTCTGGGCCCGGCTCGAGAAGGGAGAGGGCGGGGCGACGACGACCACGCTGCCGTTCAGCGGGATCCAGCTCGCCTCGGCGCCCTACACCACGCTGCTCTCGGCACCGGCCGAGGTCGGCCCCGAGTGGAAGCTGCACGAGATCCGCGGCCGCGCGGACGCCGACCACGCGGCGGGCACGCTCAAGGTCGCGATCCATCTCGCCACCGCGGCGCAGACGGTCGAGTTCGGGCCGATCTTCGTGGTCAACCTCGGCCAATAGCAATCCCCCTCCCGCTTGCGGGAGGGGTTAGGGGCCAACAGCATCCCCCTCCCGCTTGCGGGAGGGGTTAGGGGTGGGCCAGTGAATCTCTTGCGCAAGTGGCCCACCCCGGCCCCTCCCGCAAGCGGGAGGGGAGATCGCCGGCTTAGAACCCCACCTCCACCGACGCCCCGTCGTACTCGACCGACTGCTCCGCCTCGGTCTCGAACACTGGACCGCGCGCGCCGCCTTCGTGCAGCACGACGCCGATCCGCCGCGTCTCCGCCATTCCCGGGAAGCTCCCCTCGCGCGCGCCGATCGTCAGCGTGCGGTTGCGTTCGTCCCAGCTGAAGGGAATGCGCGCGAATTCGCCTCGCGCGTACCCCATGTCCTCGCCCTGGTCCTCGTAGAGCGAGAAGCGGCCGTTGGCGCCGGCGAAGACGTGGACGGTCAGCGGGCCCTGCGGATCCTCGCCTGTCCACTGCACGTCGTGCCCCGTCGGCACGATCGCCCCGCCGCGCACGAACAGCGGCATCCGTTCGCGCGGCGCGGCGGCGGTCCAGGTCTGCCCGCCCGACAGGCGCCGGCCGCTTTCGGCCTCGTACCACTCGGCCCCGGCCGGCAGGTACACTTCGCGCTCGCGCGCCTCGAACGCGGTAACCGGCGCCACCAGCAGCGCCGGGCCGAACAGGTACTCGTCGTCGATGTCCCACGCGCGCCGGTCGGCGGCGAAGTCCATCACCAGCGGCCGCATGATCGTCCCGTCGTCGAACCAGGTCCCGGCGGCGACGGTGTAGATATACGGCAGCAGCCGGTAGCGCAGGCGGTGGTAGTAGGTCAGGCCCTCCAGCATCCCCGGGTCGTCCTTCGCGATGATCGGCGTCTCGCGGAACGGGTATTCGCCGTGGCTGCGGAACAGCGGGCTGAAGGCGCCGAACTGGAACCAGCGCAGGTACAGCTCGCGCCACTCGGGCAGGTGCTCGGGCTCCTCGCGGCTGAACCGGTCCTCGAGCGCGAAGCCCCCGATATCGTGCGTCCAGTTCGGCACGCCCGCGAGCGACAGGTTGCTCCCGGCGCTGATCTGGTCGCGCAAGTCGTCCCACCGCGCGGCGACGTCGCCCGACCACAGCGCCGCGCTAGCGCGCTGCACCCCGCCGAAGCCGCTGCGCGTCAGGATGAACGGCCGCCGGTCGGGCTGCGCCTCCCGTAGCCCCTCGGCGACGCCCTCGGCGTGGACCAGCGGATACGAATTGAAGATCGCCGCTCCCGGCACGCCCGTCGCCGGCGAGGTCATCTGGAACTTGCGCTCCTCGACCGACAGGTTCGAGTGCCAGTCGGGCTCGGTCGCGTCCATCCACCAGGCGTCGAAGCCCTTGGCCACCAGCGCCTCGCGCATCTGCCGGAAATAGATCGCCCGCGCCTCCTCGGTGTACGGGTCGTAGAACGTGTTGGCATAACCGGGCCCGACCCAGTCGAGCTGCCCGGCCTCGAGTGGCCGCGGGTACAGGTAGTTCTTCGCCGCCAGCTCCTGGGCGTTGGCGGTGGTCGGATAGAACTTCGGCCAGACCGAGATCATGATCCGGGCGTTGAGGTCGTGCACCGCCTCGACCATCCCCTCGGGATCGGGGAAGCGCATCTCGTCGAAGCAGTGGCAGCCCCACTGGTCCTTGGGCCAGTAGAACCAGTCCTGCACCACCGCGTCGATCGGGATCCGCGCCTCGCGGTACTGCCGCAGCACTCCGAGCAGCGCTTCCTGCGTCTCGTAACGCTGCCGCGATTGCCAGAACCCGTAGGCCCAGCGCGGCATCAGCGGCGCCTTGCCGGTCAGCCGCCGATACCCGGCGACGAGCGCATCCATGTCCAACCCGGGAACGACGTAATAGTCGATCGCTTTGCCCGCCTCCGAGGCGAAGCTGACCGAGTGGCGGTCCGCCTCGGGCAGCGGATCGGCATGCTCGAGCGCGATGTAGCCCTGGTTCGGCTCCCACTCGATGCGCAACTCGACCGGCTTGCCGGCCGTCAGGTCGAGCGCGAAGTGGTGGTACCAGGGATTCCAGTTCTGCCGCCAGCGGCTGAGCACTTCCTCCCCGTCGGCGAACACCTTCACGTAGCTCGACGAGTA
>JBIQKN010000056.1:9699-17773 GCA_044506565.1 Sphingomonadales bacterium
GCCGAGAACTCCGGCGTGCCGTCCGGCTCCGCCACGACCATCGCCGTCGGCCGCCCCTCGGGCAGCGTGTCGGCCACCGTCACCCGCAAGGTCCCGTCGGCATAGGCGAGCACACGCACCACCTCGCCCGCGTCGGTGGTCACTTCCATCCCGTGCGGCACCTGCCGCGCTTCGCCCGCGTGGGCGGCACCGGCAAGAGCGGCACAGAGAACCAGAAAACCGGCCAGGTGCTTCATGGGAATCTCCGTCCTTCGCAAGCCTTGTGCAGGCCTCGCCAAATCACCCTTCGGGCGTCATCTCGATCGTCATCCCGAACTTGTTTCGGGACCCATTTCTCCCCACGCGCGGAGCAATCGGTCCGGGCGCAACCGCACCGCACAGACCTGAAGCCTTGCCGCGAGCGTTGCGCCCGACCAACTCGATCCGAGCGGGTTGCGGAATGGGTCCCGAAACGAGTTCGGGATGACGGGGGTTGGGGGATGACGAGGTTGGAATGAGGCGCGTCATCGCGCGTGCGCAATCGTTGCGGCAGGCGCATCATCGGTAGCTCCCCATCTCGATCATCAGCCAGACCGGCTCGGCGCCGAAGTTGAAGCCGTAGTCGATCTGGTCCCCGTTCCACCGCCGCCGCATGACCCACGCGCCGTCGACGAACCGCCCCTCCTCGGCCGAGAGAATCTGCGCCTGCTCGCCCTCGCGCGCTTCGGCCAGCGCCAGCCGCAGCCGCACATGCTGCCCGCTGACGAGGAACCGGTCTGGCCCGAGCTGCGCGATCACCGCCCCACCGACCGGAGCGTCCGCGAGCGGGTGCGGGTCGCGTTCGATCCAGGTCCAGTCGTCCTCGCCGAACTGCCAGCGGGTGAACTGCGCGATGACCTTCCAGCGCCCGAGCACTCCCTCGCGGTCGGTCCCGTCGGCGCCCCTCGCGACGCCCCAGGTGGGGTTGTCCGCCGCGATCCGCGCCCAGTCGCGCGCCGCCGGGCCGAGCAGCCGGAACGGCGCGGCGAACGCTTCGAGCGTCGCCTCGTCGAGCGCCTTGGCTCCCAGCGGATAGTTCGAGTACCCGCTCGCATCGATCCCGAACGGCGTGAACATCACCGCCCCGCGCCCGAGCGCCGGCCAGACGAACCGCGCGAAGTCCGCCGCGTTGCCGATCTCGGGCACCATCAGCGGCCCCGGCTCGGCATAGCGGTCGAGGAACGTCTCCACCGCCGCCGGATCGCGCGTGTAGATGTCCGGCGCGAAGGCATCGATGTGCGGCGCCGCCGCGCGCCACACGGGCAGCGCGTTCCAGTTCGGCCCGCCCGACGGGCCGACGTCGCCCTGCTCGTCGCTGAAGGCGTTGCCGAGCGCCGCGTTGACGTAGAGCGGCAGGTCCCACTCGCGCTTGCCTGCCGCCGCGACCTGGTCGACGTAGCGCGCGAGGTGCCAGGTCATGAAGAACTGCTCGGCGCGCGGTCCAAAGGCCTCGGCCCACGGTCGCCGCGCCACGCCCATCGCTGCCGCCAGCTCCGCCGGGATCGGCTGCTCGAACAGCCGCGCCGGCCCCGGCGCGTGGTCGCGCATCAGCTGGTAGCTGCCGGCCTCGTTCTCGACTTGGACCATGATCACCGTGTGCTGCGGGTCGTTCTCCTTCAGGTGCCGCATCAGCCGGGCGAAGGCGCGCGCATCCGCCGCCAGCGTTTCGTCGCCGTGCGGGCTCAGCGCGTAGTGCGCGCGCCCGTCGGGCCAGCGCATCCGCGGAAACCGGCGGCCGTCGGTCTTGACCCAGCGCGGCGCGTAGCTCGCCCCGGTGTTCTTCCAGGTCGCGAACCACAGCAGCACCAGCCGCTTGTCGCGCGCCCGCGCCTGTTCGAGCAGCGTGTCGACGAAGCCGAAATCGAACCTGCCTTCCTCCGGCTCGACCTGCTCCCACGCTACCGGCATCAGCAGCGTGTTGGCGCCGATCCGCTCGACCGCCGGCCAGACCTCCTCGAGCATCGCCGGGTAGTTCGACGAGTTGTGCGCCTGCGCCCCGAGCACCAGGAACGGCTCCCCGTCGACGATCAGCGCCGGGCCCTCGACCCCTTCGGCGAAATGCGGCGCCTGCGCCGCGAGCGGGCCCGCGCCGAGCGCGAACAGGGCACTCCAGATGGCGGCCAGCAACCCCCGCATCCGCACGCAGCCTCTCCCCATGTTTGCGCTACCATGACAAACCTGCGATGGTTTGCCTAGCCGTCCGATCGAGGCGACGGCAGGGAGAGACATGCACGGAAGGGACCTTCTCGCTCTGGCCGATGACGGCACTGCCGGCGCCTTGCGCGCCCGGGCGGCCGTCGCCTTGGCCGTCCCAGTGCTCGCGCCCGAAGGAGGTCGACCCGCATGACGAAGCCCCTCGTTGCCGCGCTCGCGGCGGCGGCCCTCGCGTTCACCTCGCCGCTCGCGGCCCAGTCCGCCGAGGTCGCGCCTCCGCCGGGCAGTCCGGTCGCCTGCCACGGTGCCCTCGCGGTCCGCGACGGCCGCATCGTCGGCGCGCACGGCGAACCCGCCACGCTGCGCGGGATGAGCCTGTTCTGGTCGCAATGGGCGCCGCAGTACTACGCCGCGGAGACGATCGACTGGTTGGCGCGCGACTGGAAGGTCGATGTCGTCCGCGCAGCAATCGCCGCCGAGGGGCAGGACAGCGCCCGCCAGCACTTCGATCGCGAGTTCGCCAAGGCCGGCACGGTGATCGAGGCTGCGGTGGCCAACGGCCTCTACGTGGTCGTCGACTGGCACGCCCATCGCGCCTACCCCGAGCAGGCCGAGCGCTTCCTCGTGGCGGTCGCCGAAAAGTACGGCCACCTGCCCAACCTGATCTACGAACCTTGGAACGAGCCGCTGCAGCAGGGCGTCGACTGGTCGCGCGACGTGAAGCCCTATCATGAGCGGGTCATCGGCGCGATTCGCGCGGTCGATCCCGACAACCTGGTGATCGCCGGCAGCCCGAGCTGGAGCCAGGACGTCGATCTCGCCGCCGCCGACCCGCTCGCGTTCGACAACCTCGCCTACACGCTGCACTACTACGCCGGCACTCATCGGCAGGAGCTGCGCGACAAGGGCGACGCCGCGCTCGCGGCCGGCCAGACCCTGCTGATCACCGAGTTCGGCACCGTCGAGGCGACCGGTGACGGGCCGATCGACCACGAGGAGAGCCGGCGCTGGTGGGACTGGGCAGAGGCGCGCGGGATCGGCTGGATGGCCTGGTCGATCGGCGACCGGGACGAGTCCAGCGCCTCGCTCCGCCCCGGCACCCCGCCGTCGGGTTGGAGCGAATCCGACCTGACCGAGTCGGGCCGGCTCCTGCGCGACAAGCTGCGCACGTCGGCGGGGATGAATCCGGCTTGCCACGCGTCCGAGAGCGGCATACGTTAGCGGTAACATTCGGGAGCGAGCCGCGGCACGGCGGCAGCCAGGGGAGGGACAGGATGAGCGAACCCACGCGCACCAGCGTCAACACCGGACTGATCGCGATGATCGTCGCGGTGGCGACGATCGGCGGCCTGCTGTTCGGCTACGACAGCGGCGCGGTCAACGGCACCCAGGACGGGCTCACCAGCGAGTTCGGCCTCAGCGAGGCGAGCCTCGGGTTCACGGTTGGCTCGCTGCTGATCGGCTGCGCTGTCGGCGCGTTCTTCGCCGGCCGTCTGGCAGACGCGATCGGCCGGCGGATGGTCATGGTGCTGGCGGCGATCCTGTTCGTGGCCGGCGCGCTGGTCCAGGGCCTGACCGGAATCCACGAAGTGTTCGTGCTCGCCCGCTTTGCCGGCGGCATGGCGGTCGGCGCGGCTTCGGTGCTGTCCCCGCTGTACATCTCGGAGATGGCCCCAGCCAACGTCCGCGGCCGGCTCACCACCGTGCAGCAGGTGATGATCATCTCGGGCCTGACGCTCGCTTTCGTGGTCAACTACTTCCTCGCGCAGAGCGCCGGCAGTTCACTCGGGGAGATCGGCGGCCGCGAGGCGTGGCGCTGGATGTACCTCGCGCAGGCGGTGCCCGCGGCGGTGTTCCTGGTCGCGCTGCTGCTGATTCCGGAAAGCCCGCGCTATCTCGTCAGCCGCGGCCGCGAAGAGCAGGCGCGCAAGGTCCTGACCAGCCTGTTCGGCCCTGACGAGGCCGAGCGCAAGATCGGCGAGATCCGCGCGAGCTTTTCGGCCGATCACCGGCCGAGCTTCCGCGACGTCGCCGCTCCGGGCACGATCTTCCGCCCGATCGTCTGGGCCGGGATCATGCTGGCGACGTTCCAGCAGTTCGTCGGCATCAACATCATCTTCTATTACGGCGAGACGCTGTGGAAGCTCGCTGGGGTGTCGGAGGAAGTCGCTCTCGAGCGCAACATCGTCTCGGGCCTCGTCTCGATCGCGGCGGTGTTCCTCGCGCTGCTGGTGATCGACAAGATCGGCCGCAGGCCGCTGCTGATGATCGGCTCGGTCGGCATGGCGGTGACGCTCGGGGCGATGACCTGGGCGTTCAACAACGGCGGCCTCGACGAAGCCGGCAACCTCATGCTCGACCCCAACACCGGCATGATCGCGCTGGTCGCGGCCAACCTCTACGTGATCTTCTTCAACATGAGCTGGGGCCCTGTGATGTGGGTCATGCTCGGAGAGATGTTCCCCAACCAGATGCGCGGCTCGGCGCTCGCGGTGTGCGGTCTCGCGCAGTGGGGTGCGAACTACGCGGTGGTGCAGAGCTTCCCGCTGATGGCCGACGGGCTCGGTCTCGACGGAACGTACCTGTTCTACACCGTCAGCGCGGTGATCAGCTTCTTCCTGGTCCAGAAGTTCATCAAGGAGACCAAGGGCAAGGAGCTCGAGGAGATGGAGGGCTGATCCATCGATCGGGGGTTCGATGGATTGCCTCCGGCCGGGGCGGGCTAGCCCGCCCCGGTTTCCCCTCGCCGAGGGGTTGGACAATCGGTTCGCGCAGAGATCGCCGAGCGCGCGGAGATTGGGCCACGCGGCGAAGCCGCGCGCAAAGCTTCGATGGTCGACGCGGCTGCGCCGCTGGCGTCCACCTCCCTGCGTTCTCTGCGATCTCTGCGCGAAACCCGTTCCCCCTGGACCCAACCCCTCCGAACGCGTGGAGCCGCCATTGGATCGACCCGAGATAGTCTTTAGGCTCCGCCCATGACCACCGGCGATCAGCCCAGCACCACCCGCATCGTCGTTCTCGGCGGCGGCACCGCCGGGTGGATGAGCGCGGCGGCGCTGCAGAAGCTGCTCGGCCCGCTGGTCGAGGTCCACCTGGTCGAGAGCCAGGACATCGGCATCGTCGGCGTCGGCGAGGCGACGCTGCCGCACATCCGCGGCTTCGTCGAACGGCTCGGGATCGACGAGGCCGCGTTCATGAAGGCGACCCACGCGACCTACAAGCTCGGCATCGACTTCCGCGACTTCGGCCGCATCGGCGAAAGCTACGTCCACCCGTTCGGCAGCTTCGGCGAGGAAGTCGCCGGGGTCGGCTTCCACCACTACTGGCTCGAGATGCAGCGCCTCGGGCGCGCGGCACCCATCGGCGCCTACTCGCTCGCGGTCGAGGCCGGGCTGGCCAACAAGTTCCGGCCGCCGGCCGAGGACCAGAGCCTCGCCTCGACTTACGGCTATGCCTACCAGTTCGACGCCACGCTGTTCGGCCCGTTCATGCGCGAATACGGCCTCGGGATCGGCGTCGTGCGCACCGAGGGCAAGGTCGTCGAGGTGCGCCAGGACCCCGAGACCGGCGACGTCACCGCGCTGGTGCTCGAGGACGGCCGCGAGATTTCAGGCGACCTGTTCGTCGACTGCTCTGGCTTCCGCTCGCTGCTGCTCGGGCAGACGCTCGGCGAGGCGTGGGAGGACTGGTCCCCCTGGCTCCCGTGCGACCGCGCCGCGGCGATGCCCTGCGCGCACGTGACCGAGGAGATCGAGCCCTACACCCGCGCCACCGCGCGCCCCGCCGGCTGGCAGTGGCGCATTCCGCTGCAGCACCGCATCGGCAACGGCTACGTGTTCTCGAGCGCGTTCATCTCCGAGGACGAGGCTTGCGCCGCGCTGATGGCCAACGTCGAGGGCGAGCGCCTCGCCGACCCGCGCGTGCTTCGTTTTCGCGCCGGCCGCCGCACCCGCTCGTGGAGCCATAACGTGATCGCGGTCGGGCTCGCTTCGGGGTTCCTCGAGCCGCTCGAATCGACCTCGCTCTACCTCGCGCAGATGGCGATCACCTACCTGATCGAACTGTTCCCGCTGGAGGGCCGGATCGACCCGCGCGACCGCGACGAGTTCAACCGCCTGGTCGACATGGAATACGACCGGGTGCGCGACTTCCTGATCCTCCACTTCCACGCGACCACGCGCGACGACTCCGAGTTCTGGAACCACGTCCGCACGATGGCGGTGCCCGACACGCTCGCCGGCAAGATGGCGCTGTGGCGCGAGACCGGCCGGGTCGAGAAGTACGCCGACGGGCTGTTCTACGATGCGAGCTGGATCGCGGTCTATCTCGGCCAGGGCGTGATGCCCGAGCGGCACGATCCGCGCACCGCGCTGCCGAACCCCGACCAGCTCGCCCGCGCGCTGGATTCGCTGCGGGAAGCGATCCGCCGCGAGGTCGCGGCGATGCCCGGCCACCGCGAATACCTCGTCTCGCGCGCCGAACGCCTGGCGGCGGCGCCGTGAGCGCTCCCCGCGAATTGCCCGGGCGGATCGTCGTCGCCGGCGCCGGTCAGGTTGGCGCGCTCGCGGCGATCGCGCTCAGGCGGACGCTGCCGCGCAGCGAGATCCTCGTCGTCGGCACGCCGCCCGATCCGGCCGCCTTCGCCGACCGCGCCCCGACCGCGCTCCCGTTCACCAACCGGCTCCACGACCGGCTCGGGATCACCGAGGAACGGCTCGTGCGCGAGGCCGGCGGCAGCCACCGGCTCGTGGTCCGCTACCTCGGCTGGGGCGGGGAAGGGCACGCCGGCGTCGCCCCTTACGGGGCCGCGGTCGACCCCAAGCTCAAGACGCGCTTCGCGCGCGACTGGGGCGGCGGGCCGCGCAACGCCTCGACCGGCGCCCCGCCGGGCTCGCTCGGCGAGGTGCTCGCCGCGGCCGGGCGGGTCCAGCCGCCCGCGGTCGGGCCGGATTCTCCGCTCGCCGCGCTCGACTACGCGCTGCGCTGGAACCCGGGTGCCTACCGCGACCTGCTGGTCCGCGAGGCGCAGCGGCTCGGCGTGCAGCACCTGCCCGGCGCGATCACCGCGGTCGAGCTGCGCGGCGACGGCGGGCTGGCCGCGATCGGCGTCGCCGACGGTGGGCCGATTGCGGCGGACCTGTTCGTCGACTGCACCGGGCCCCGGGCCGCACTGCTGTCGCAACTTCCCGAGGCGCGCCGGCGCAGCTGGCAGGAAGCACTGCCGATCCGCGGGGTCCAGTTCGGCCAGCCCGGCTCGCCGGTGCTCGGCCTGGCCGACAACCTGGTCCTCACGCCGGTGGGCTGGCGCTCGGAGCTCGGCGGGCGCGACGGCGTCCAGCTCGCGCTGGCGATGGTCGAAGGGACCGGGGAACAGGCCGCGCGCGCGGCGCTCGGTGCCGAGTTCGCCGACCTCGTGCCGTTCGATCCCGGCTGTGCCGAACGGCCGTGGATCGGCAACGTCGTCGCGCTCGGCGACGCGGCGGCGAGCTTCGAGCCGCTCGCCTGGCTCAACCTCGACCTCGCCCATCGCCAGCTCGCGCTGCTGCTCGAGCTGCTCCCGGGCCGCGAGCCGGACCCGCGCGAGCGCGCCGAGTTCAACCGCCGCGCGGCGATGATGGCCGACCGTGTCCGCGACGTCCTCGGCGCCCACTACGCCGCCCCCGGCGCCGCGCACCTCGCTACCCCCGGGGGACCGCTGGCCCGCTCGCCCGAGCTCGACCTCGCGCTCGACCAGTACCATCGCCGCGGCCGTCTGCCGTTCTTCGAGGAGATGCCCCTCGCGGTGCAGGAGCTCTCGGCGCTGCTCGAGGCCCTCGGCCACCCGGCCGGCATCGGCGCGCTGTCGCTCAGCACCGACCCCCGCGAAGGCGAAGCCGAACGCCGCCGCTTCGAAACCGCCGCC
>JBIQKN010000002.1:0-64776 GCA_044506565.1 Sphingomonadales bacterium
GCTGAGCTATCGGGGAGCAGCCCAACAGGGCAGGGGTGCGCCTATATGGGCGGCCTCGGGTTTTGACAACCCTCTGATCGCGGTGCCGGCTTAGTAGGCGAACTGCTCGGCGACGATTCGGTCGTCGAGCGAGTGGCCCGGGTCGAACAGTAGCGTCAGCGCGCGCTCGCGGTCGACCTGCAGGCGCACTTCGGCGACGTCGCGCAGTTCCTTCTGGTCGGCCACCGCGGCGACCGGCCGCTTGGCGGGTTCGAGCACGCGGAAGGTGACCCGGCTGCGGTCGGGCAGGATCGCGCCGCGCCACCGCCGGGGGCGAAACGGGCTGATCGGCGTCAGCGCGAGCGTCTGCGAATCGAGCGGCAGGATCGGGCCGTTGGCGGAGTAGTTGTAGGCGGTCGACCCCACCGGGGTCGCCAGCAGCACGCCGTCACCGGCTAGCTCGGGAATGCGCACGCGCTCGTTGACGCTGATTTCGATCTTGGCGGTCTGGCGCGTTTCGCGCAGCAGGGAGACTTCGTTGATGGCGTAGAAGCTCTCGCTCTCTCCAGTTTGCGTGACGGCCTCCATCTTAAGCGGCGAAACCGCGATGCCGCGCGCCTTGGCGACACGTTCGAGCACCCGGCAGTTCTTCTGGTAGCGGTTCATCAGGAACCCGACCGTGCCGAGATTGAGCCCGTAGACCGGACGAAGCAGTCCGAGATCGATCATCCGGTGCATCGTCTCGAGCATGAAGCCGTCGCCGCCGAGCACGACCGCTGCGTCGGCCTGCTCGAGCGGTACCCAGTCGGTGCAGCCGGACAGCGCTTCGGCTGCCTCCTGCGCCCGCTCCGTCGGCGAGGCGAGCAGCGCGAGCTTGCGAAAATCCTTGCCCTGGGCGGTCATCGACCGCCGTCCTATGAAGCCCCGTCCCGAATTGCAACGCGGCCTTCATTTGCGGGCGACGACGCGCGCAGGATCGGCCAATGCACCGCCATGGAGCGGATCGACCACGGAAGGGACCGGCGACGCAGCCGCGACCGGCGCGCCGGCGCACGCACTCCCGAGGCCGCCCAACTCATTGCGGCGTTCGAACGGGACGAGATCGAGATCCTGTTCCAGCCGCAGTTCGCCGCAGCGGACGGCGCCCTCCTCGGCGCCGAGGCCCTGGCTCGCTGGCGGCATCCCGAGCAGGTCGTCGTGGGCGGGGACATGCTGTTCGAGATCGCCGAACGCGCCGGTCTATCGCGGGAGCTTTCGTCCCATGTCGCTCGCCTCGCACTCGGCGAAGCGGCCGGCTGGCCGGGGAGCCTGCGCCTGTCGCTGAACGTCACCGCTATCGACCTGGCCGAGCCCGATTTCGTCGAACGGATCGCGTCCCAGGTGGATCGCGCGCGGTTCGTGCCCGACCGGTTGACCCTGGAGATCACCGAGCAGGCCCTCGTGGCCGATGTCGGCCGCTCGGCCGAACGTCTCGAGGCGCTCACCCGCGTCGGGATCCGCGTCGCGCTCGACGATTTCGGGGCCGGCTTCTGCAACTTCAGCTACCTCAAGCGCTTGCCGCTACATTTTCTCAAGCTCGACCGAAGCATGATCGATGGAATCGATCACGATTCGCGCGACCTCGCGGTCCTGCGCGGAATCGTTTCGATGGCTCGCGCGCTCGGCCTGCGGGTCGTCGCCGAAGGGATCGAACGTGAAGCGCATCGCAGCGTGGTCGTCCGCGAGGGATGTTTCGCCTGGCAGGGGTTCCTCGGGGCGCGGCCGATGTCGGCAGGCGCGTTCCATGAACTGATCGAGCACCGTGGTTAGGACGAAGAGCTAAAATCCAGCGGTGGGCCGATCCAAATCACGGTTGACAGTGCACTAAACCTATGAAAAGTGTTCTTGTGCATTGCAACATGAGGGGACATTCGATGCTCAGCAAAACGATTGCCGCGATGGCTGCGGGGGCCTTGGCCGTCGGTTCCGTCGCTGCCCAGGCCGCTCCCGCGCCGCGGGCGCCGGCCGCCACCAAGGAATCGGAGCAGCTCGTCGGCACGACCGCCTGGGTCCTGGCCGCGATCGGCCTCGGTCTTGTGATCTGGGGCATCATCGAACTGGCCGACGACGACGACAAGCCGGCGAGCCCCTGAGCTTCGTCGCTCCACGCTATTCAAGAAGGGCCCCGGCAGCCGGGGCCCTTTTTCGTTTCGGCCATAGGTTCTGGCCGGAGACGAACCGTCAGGCTGCCACGCTCTCGCGCCTTTCGGCCTTCCTGACGATCGCGCTCAGGCCCTTGGTCAGCTGGAACAGCCCGTTGAGCCGTGACTGCGGGTCGCCCCAGGCGCGGTTGATCACCAGCTTCATGTCGGGACGCAGCTTGGCCGTACCCTTCAGGCGCTCGACGTAGGCGATCAGGCCGACAGGATCGGGGAACCGGTCTTCGTGGAAGCTGACCAGCGTTCCGCGCGCACCGACCTCGATCTTCGATATGCACGCGGCGATCGCCTGGTGCTTGATCTCGATCAGCTTGACGAGATTCGCCGTGGCCTGCGGCAACGGACCGAAACGGTCGATCATCTCCGCGGCCAGGCTCTCGATCTCGGCCTTGTCGCTCGCGTCGTTCAACCGCCGGTAGAGAGCCATGCGCACGGCGAGGTCGGGCACGTAGTCCTCGGGAATCATGATCGGGGCATCGACCGTGATCTGGGGGCTCAGGCCTTCGCGCTCGCGTTCGATCCCCATGTCGCCGGCCTTGGCGGCGAGGATCGCGTCCTCCAGCATCGACTGGTAGAGTTCGAAGCCCACCTCGCGGATGTGCCCCGACTGCTCGTCGCCGAGCAGGTTGCCCGCTCCGCGTATGTCGAGGTCGTGGCTGGCGAGCTGGAAGCCCGCACCCAGCGAATCGAGGTCGCCGAGCACCTTGAGCCGCTTCTCGGCCACCTCGTTCAGCACCGTGTCCCTCGGCGTCGTCAGGTAGGCGTAGGCGCGCAGTTTCGACCGGCCGACGCGGCCGCGCAGCTGGTAGAGCTGGGCGAGGCCGAAGCGGTCGGCACGGTGGATCACGATCGTATTGGCGCTCGGGATGTCGAGCCCCGATTCGACGATCGTTGTCGAAAGCAGCACTTCGTACTTCTTCTCGTAGAACGCGCTCATGCGCTCCTCGACCTCGGTCGGAGTCATCTGCCCGTGGGCGGTGACGAAGCGAATCTCGGGCACGTACTTGTGCAGCCACTCCTCGACCTGGGGCATGTCGGCGATGCGCGGCACGACGATGAAGCTCTGACCGCCGCGGTGGTGCTCGCGCAGCAGTGCCTCGCGCATGACCATGTCGTCCCATTCCATGACGTAGGTGCGCACCGCGAGACGGTCGACCGGCGGCGTCTGGATGGTCGACAGCTCGCGCAGGCCCGACATCGCCATCTGCAGCGTGCGCGGGATCGGCGTGGCGGTCAGCGTCAGCACGTGGACGTCGGCGCGAAGCTGCTTGAGCGCTTCCTTGTGCGTCACCCCGAAGCGCTGCTCCTCGTCGACGATCACGAGTCCGAGGCGCTTGAACTTGGTGGTCTTCGAGAGAATCGCATGGGTGCCGACGACGACGTCCATCGTTCCATCGGCGAGCGCGTCTCGGGTCGCCTTCATCTCCGCGGCCGGGACGAGCCGGGAGAGCCGACCGATCTTGAGCGGGAAGCCGGCGAAACGCTCGGCGAAGCTCTGATAGTGCTGGCGGGCGAGCAGCGTGGTCGGCGCGACGAGTGCGACCTGCTGCCCCTGCATTGCCGCCACGAACGCCGCGCGCAGCGCCACTTCGGTCTTGCCGAACCCGACGTCGCCGCAGACCAGGCGGTCCATCGGCTTGCCCTCGGCGAGGTCCTGCAGCACGTCCGCGATCGCCTGGTCCTGGTCGTCGGTCTCCTCCCACGGGAAGCGTTCGACGAACTGGTTGAAGCTGCTTTCATCGGGTTCGAGCACCGGCGCCTTGCGCAGCGCGCGCGCCGCGGCGGTCCGCAGCAGCTCGTTGGCGATTTCGCGGATGCGTTCCTTGAGGCGCGCCTTGCGCTTCTGCCATCCCTCGCCGCCGAGCCGATCGAGCACGGCGCCCTCTTCGCCGCTGCCGTAGCGGCTGAGCACGTCGATGTTCTCGACCGGGATGTAGAGCTTGTCGCCTCCGGCGTACTCGAGCATCACGCAGTCGTGCTGGCTCTGGCCGACGGTGATCGGCTCAAGGCCCAGGTATTTGCCGATACCGTGGTCGAGATGGACCACGAGATCGCCGCGGTTGAGCGCGGAGAGTTCGGCGAGGAACGCGTCCGAATCCTTGCGCCGCTTGCGCCGCCGGACCAGGCGGTCGCCGAGCAGGTCCTGCTCGGTAATGAGCTCCAGCTCGTCGGTGGCGAAGCCGGTATCGAGCGGCAGGACCATGGCCACAGGACGCCCCTTGGCCGCAAGCCCGAGCGCCTGCTGCCAGCTGTCGGCGGTCTCCAGCCGGGTTCCGGCTTCCTCGAGGATCGAGGCGATGCGGCTGCGCGAGCCTTCGGAGTAGGCCGCGAACAGCGCGCGCCTGCCCGAGCCGCTGAGGATCTTGAAGTGGGCCGCCGCCGCTTCGTAGACATTGTCGCCGCGCGTGCGCTCGGGGGCGAAGTCGCGCGCCGAACGAAAGCCGAAATCGACGGTCGTCCGGCTCTCGGGCTCGGCGAAGATCGACGCCCGGTGGACCGGCCGCCGCTCGAGCGCAGCGGCCCATTCGTCGCGCGACAGATACAGCGCGTCGGGTTCGAGGGGCCGGTAGGAGCCGGCCGCCTGCCCGGCGATCTCGCGACGCTGGCGGTGATAGTCGTCGATGTCGGCAAGCCGTTCCTCGCCCGCGCCGACGGCAGCCGAATCGGTGACCACGAGGTCGTCCGGCCCGAGGTGGTCGAACAGCGTCGCCAGGCGGTCCTCGAACAGCGGCAGCCAGTGTTCCATGCCCGCGAGCCGGCGGCCGTCGCTGACCGCCTGGTACAGCGGGTCCTGCGTGGCGTGAGCGCCGAAGGCCTCGCGGTAGCGCGTGCGGAAGCGCTTGATCGTGTCCTCGTCGAGCAGCGCCTCGCTGGCCGGCAGCAGCAGGTGACCGTCGGTGGTCGCAGTGGTGCGCTGGGTGGCGGGATCGAACAGGCGCAGCGACTCCAACTCGTCGCCGAAGAAATCGAGCCTCAACCCGTGGTCGAGCCCGGCTGGGAAAATGTCGAAGATCGAGCCGCGCACGGCGAACTCGCCGGTGTCGATGACGGTATCGGTGCGCGAATAGCCCTGCCTCTGCAGGAGCGCGGTCAGGCTGTCGTAGCCGATCCGCATCCCGGGCCTGAGCTCGCGCACGGCCTCGCGAATCCGGAACGGCGTCAGCACACGCTGGAGCAGGGCATTGACGGTGGTGACCAGCAGCTGGGCCGAGGTCTTCCCGGCCTGGAGTTGGTGCAGCGCCGACAGCCGGCGGGCGCTCACCGAGAGCGCGGGGCTCGCGCGGTCGTAGGGCAGGCAGTCCCAGGCCGGAAACTCGATCACCTGCAACTCGGGGGCGAACCAGCGCGCGGCATCGCTGACGGCGCGCATCGCCTGCTCGTCGGGCGCCACGAACACCGCACGGCCTTTCGCCGCGCGGGCAAGGTCGGCCATGACCAGCGGCTGCGCGCCGCGCGGGACCGAGGCGAGGGTCAGCGGCCGGTCGGCCTGCAGGATACGGGAAAGGTCTGGCATTCGGGGTCCGGGCACGCAGCTAGAGCCCCCAGCTCGCTCGAGAGGGGGGTGAAGAGGGTCGCGGCGATAGCGCCGTACCGGCCAAAGCGCCACCCCGCGGATCGGTTGCGAGGAAACCCGCCCGCGAAGTTGGAAGGGCGACGCGGGCGGGGGTCACGCAATGCAGGGTCAAAGGGGGGAGACCCGTTGCGAACCGAAACTTACGTGGTGACGTAGTCGAGCTTTTCAAGGGCCGCGAGCAGCGGGCCGTGGTACCGCTCGGGCGCGGGCCTCGCCGCAAGCGCCCAGGCCATGACATCGACGTCTTCCTCCTCGAGCAGGCTCTCGAACCATTCGAGTTCGGCATGACCCCAGCTCGCGTGGTGACGGTCGAAGAACCCGCCGATCAGGTAGTCGGCCTCGCGCGTCCCGCGATGCCAGGCACGGAAACGGGCGCGAGCGAGGCGCACGGCAAGGTCGGTACCGGCCATGCGCCTCCCTCTCGCATCGTACGGTCCGGCGTCAAGCCGGCTGAAGCTGCACCGCCGCGAGCTTGGCCGGCGGCAGACCGCCGTTGTCGGCCTTGGCCTGGAGTTGCTCCTTGAGGGCCAGCATCTGGTCGCGAAGGTCGACGAGGTCGACGCCGGTTTCGCGGCACTGGGCGAACATGCCCTCGGCCGGCTTTTCCTCTTCCTTCACGTGATGCTGGATCTCTTCGCAGAGAACCGTGACCTTGGCCTCGAAAAAGGCGTCGTTGGCGCCGTTCTCCATGATGTCGTTGATCAGGATCTTCGCGCCGTCGTGCTCGACGTACGATTCGCGCAACAGCTCCTCGTCGATCTTGCCGTCGAACGCCGGGTAGAAGATCTTCTCCTCGATCTCGGCGTGGATCTTCAGCTCGTTGCAGATCTGCTGGGCGAGCGCGAGCTTGCGGTCCTTGCTGCTGGCGCTGCAGAACTTCTCGAACAGGTCTTCCACCGTGCGGTGGTCGGCCTTCAGCAGCGCGATGGCGTCGGTAAATTCCTGTTGCGGCATGGCATCTCTCCTGGGGGCAGGCGGGCGGCGCCCGATGTCCGTGAAAGCCGCGAAAGCGGTGGCGGTTCCTGCCGCTGGGTACTTTGTCCGCCGGCCCGGCTGACCTATCAGGGCTCATGCGCCCCGAACTGCTAAACCCGCTGTTCGCCGAGACCGAGAGCCTCGAAGGCGTCGGACCGAAGTTGCGCAAGCCGCTCGAGAAGCTCGGGCTGGCCCGCGTGCGCGACCTTGCCTACCATCTGCCCGACCGGTTCGTGCAGCGCCGCGCGGTGGCCGATCTCGACGAGGCGAGCGTCGGTGAGCAGGTCGTCGTGCCGCTGACGGTCGTCGAGCACCGCGAAAGCCGGAACAACCGCGCGCCCCACCGGGTCCTCGCGCGCGATGCGAAGGGCAACGTCTGCGCGCTCGTCTATTTCGGCAAGGCTTCGTACACCGCGCGCAAGCTGTTGCCGGTCGGCGAGAAGCGCTGGGTCGCCGGCAAGCTCGAGCAATACGACCAGTGGCTGCAGATCGTTCACCCGGACCACGTAGCCGACAGCAGCGCGGGACTGATGGAGCACCTGGTCGAGCCGGTCTATCCGCTTGCCGAGGGGCTCACGCAGCCGAGAGTCGCGCAGCTCGCTGAGCAGGCGCTGGCGCGCGCGCCGGAGCTGCCCGAATGGATCGAGCCCGGCGTTCTCGAGCGGCACAAGTGGCCCGGATGGCGCGACGCGCTGGTCCTCGCCCATCGGGGTTCGCACCCGGCGGCGCGCGACCGGCTGGCCTACGACGAGCTGCTGGCGAGCAGCCTCGCCCTGATGCTGGTGCGGGCGGACAATCGCCGGCGCCGCGGGCAGCCGCTCCGGGGCGACGGTCGGCTGCGCGGCAAGCTAGCGCTGCCTTTCCCGCTGACCGGCGCCCAGCGGCGCTCGATCGCCGAGATCGAGAGCGATCTCGCGCAGGAGGCGCCGATGCTGCGGCTGCTCCAGGGTGACGTCGGCTCGGGCAAGACGGTCGTGGCGCTGGAGGCGATGCTGATCGCCGCCGAGGGCGGGACGCAGGCAGCGCTGCTGGCGCCGACCGAGATTCTGGCGCGCCAGCACTTCGAGACGTTGCGCGCGATGGCCGGGCCGACCGGGGTGTCGATCGCGTTGCTCACCGGGCGCGACAAGGGGCGGGCGCGTGAATCCGTGTTGATGGGGCTGCTCGACGGCTCGATCCAGATCGTCGTCGGCACCCACGCGATCTTCCAGGAGGCCGTTGCCTACCGCAACCTGGGTCTCGTCGTGATCGACGAGCAGCACCGGTTCGGAGTCGGCCAGCGGCTGATGCTGACGCAGAAGGGCAAGGTCGCACCGCATTGCCTGGCGATGACCGCGACGCCGATTCCGCGGACGCTGACGCTCGCGCAATATGGCGAGATGGATGTCAGCCGGCTCGACGAGATGCCGCCGGGACGGCAGCCGATCGACACGCGGGTGGTCGCGCTCGACCGCCTGAGCGAGGTCGTCGACGGCCTCGCCCGACATCTCGCGGCCGGGCGGCAGGCTTACTGGGTCTGCCCGATGGTGCGCGGCGAGCACGAGAGCGAGGATCTCGCGGCCGCCGAGGCGCGGTTCGCGGCGCTCAAGGTGCGGTTCGGCGAGGCCGCGGTTCTGGTCCACGGTCAGATGAAACCAGAACTCAAGGATGCCGCGATGGAGCGCTTCGCCAGCGGCGATGCGAAGCTGCTGGTGGCGACCACGGTGATCGAGGTTGGCGTCGACGTGCCGAATGCGACGCTGATGGTGATCGAACAGGCCGAGCGCTTCGGGCTCGCCCAGCTGCACCAGCTGCGCGGCAGGGTCGGGCGCGGATCGGACAAGTCGGTCTGCCTCCTGCTTCGGGGCGAGGAGCTGAGCGAGACGGCGCGCGACCGCCTCGCGCTGATGCGCGAAACGCAGGACGGGTTCCGCCTTGCCGAGGAGGACTTGCGCCTGCGGGGAGGTGGCGAGCTGCTTGGGACCCGGCAGTCTGGCGACACGCCTTTCCGGGTGGCCGACCTGGAGCAGGTCCAGCGCCTGCTGCCCACCGCGCACGACGACGCACGCCTGCTGATCGAGCGCGACGGCGGACTGGCGTCACCGAGGGGCGAAGCGGCTCGCGTGCTGCTTTACCTGTTCGAGCGCGACTGGGGCGTGCAACTGCTGCGGGGCGGCTGAGGGCCGGGGATGGATTTGCGATTGCCAGCAACCGGTCGCGCGGCGCAGTAGCCCGGCCGTGCCGACCGAGTCTCTCCTGGGCTTTGCCCGCCGCGCCCTGTTCACGGTCGTGGTGCTCAGCGGCAGCTTCCTGCTGTTTCTCGTGCAGCCGATGGTCGCGCGCTTCGCGCTGCCGCGGCTCGGGGGCGCTCCGGCCGTTTGGAACAGCGCGATGCTCGTGTTCCAGGTGCTGCTGCTGGGCGGCTATGCCTATGCCCACGCGATTTCCCGCCTCCCGTTCCGCCGGCAGGCCCTGGTTCATGTCGGGCTGCTGGCCGCTGCGGCGCTGACCCTGCCTGTCGCGCTGGCGGAGCTCCCTCCGGCGGCGCCCGGCTGGGAAATCCTTTGGGTCCCGGCGCTGTTCCTCGCGACGATCGGACCGGTGTTCCTGCTGCTTTCGGCGCAGGCCTCGCTGATGCAGCGCTGGTATGCGGGCCTTCCCGACGCGCGCAATCCCTACCGGCTCTACGCCGCCTCCAACATAGGCAGCTTCGCCGGCCTGATCGCCTATCCGTTCTGGATGGAGCCCAGAATGGCGCTCGACGAGCAGAGCCACGCCTGGTCGCTCGGATACCTGATTCTCGTCGTCATGGTCGCGCTGGTGGCCTCATGGCGCTGGAAAGTGCCGGAAACGGCCACGGCGAAGATACCGGCGGACCCCGCCGAGTCCGTCGCCCGCCGGCGGGTCCTGTACTGGCTGGCGCTGGCGGCGGTTCCGTCCGGGCTCATGCTGTCGACCACCACATTGTTGACGGCCGATCTGATGGCGATGCCGCTGTTGTGGGTGATCCCACTCGGACTCTATCTGCTGAGCTTTCCCGTCGCCTTCTCGGACCATGGCGACTGGGCGAGGCTATTGAGCCGCTACGCGCCCATTCCGCTGCTGATGGTCGGCGGGCTGGCGATGATCTCGGGAGGACAGGCCAACCCGGCCCTGGCGCTGGCGATGGCGGCGCTGCTGTTCGTGCTGGCGGTAGCGCTGCATTCCCGCCTCTACGCCCTGCGTCCCGGCGCCGAGCGGTTGACCTTCTTCTACCTCGCCGTCGCGGCAGGAGGCGCGCTGGGCGGGCTGTTCACGGCGCTGGTCGCGCCGCTGCTGTTCGACTGGGTCTATGAGCACGCGCTGCTGTTGCTCGCAGCGGCGCTGCTCATTCCGCAGTCGCCGTTCCTCCCGGTGCTGTCGCGGTTCTGGCAGGACGGCAAGCGGACGAGGACGGTCGCCGTCGTCGCGGTGCTCGCGGCCGCCGCGCTCGCCTGGCGTCTCGCCGATGCGGTCGAGCGGGTCCGCGGGACCGAGATCCTGCTGCTCGTGTCGGCGCTGATCGTCCTCGGTCTCTTGCTCATCGGCAAGCGGTGGGCTTTCGTCGCTACCTTCGCACTGATGATGCTTGGCCACGGCGGCGTGTCGACGCTCGCCCTCAGCGTCGAGGGCACCCGATCGCGCAGTTATTTTGGCGTCTACGGCGTCGAAACCTCGCCCGACGGCGCGATGCGCCGGCTGACCCACGGCACGACCATGCACGGCGAGCAGTGGCTCGACCGCAACCGCCGGGATGAGCCGACGGCCTATTACGGCCGCACTTCCGGAGCGGGCCTGGTCCTGGCTGCCGCGGCCCCCGGCGATTCGATCGGCGTCGCCGGCCTCGGTGTCGGCACCCTGGCCTGCTATCGCAAGCCTGGACAGGGCTGGACCTTCTTCGAGATTGACCCGCTCGTGGTGCGCTATTCGCGCGATCGCACATTCAGTTTCGTCGCCGATTGCGCGCCCGACGCGCGGATCGTCGTTGGCGATGCGCGGCTCGAGCTGGCGGAGGAAGCGGCAGGGAGTTTCGACGTGCTCGCGATCGACGCGTTCACTTCCGACGCCATTCCGCTTCACCTGCTCACGACCGAGGCGTTCGCGACCTATCGCCACGCGCTGGCGAGCGACGGCGTCCTGCTGGTGCACATCTCCAACCGCTTCATCGATCTCGAACCGATGATCGCCGCACTCGCGCTTGCCGGAGGCTGGCACGCGCGCATCCGGCGAGACGTTCCCGGCGAGACCGAGGGCCTCAGCGAGTCGGACTGGGTCGCTCTGACAGCCGATCCGGACCGGATCGCCGAGCTGGAGCAGGCCGAGCCGCAGGCCTGGAGCGAACTTCGTGCGCCCGCGCCTCGGGCCTGGACCGACGACCGGGCGTCGTTCGTGTCGCTGATACGGTTCTAGCGGCTATTTCCCGTGCGTCTCGGGCGGCAGCAGGCGTTCGACGGCGGCCATGAACGGCTCGATCTTGATCGGCTTGGCCAGGTAGTCCTTGGCGCCGGCCTTGCGAATCCGGCTTTCCTCGCCCTTGCCGACATAGGCGGTGACCGCGAGGATCGGGATCTCCCTGAACTGGCTATCGGCCTGCAGCGTCTCGATCAGGCGGACGCCCGAGACATTGGGCAGGTTGATGTCCATGATGATGAGGTCGGGGGCGAACTCCCTTACCTTAGCCATGACCTGTCCGCCGTCGCCGACGGCTTCCACGGTGAAGTCGCGTCCCTCGAGGACCGCGCAGTAGAGCATTCTGTTGAGAAGATCGTCCTCGACGACGAGTGCACGCTTGGCCATCGGGGCATAACGCGCGAACCGCCGATCGGTGCCCGAAATTCTTCGCATTTCCGCAGCAAGGTTTTCGGGGAACAAGTCGACTGTCGCGAAACTGTCATCTTGGCGGGGTGCGTCCGCAGACCTATGAGGCGCGCGACCCCACCCGGACAGGAACCCGAACCCATTCGACAGGTCGCCGCCCTTCCTTACCGCATCGAGGGACAGGCCCCGGACGCGCGCGTCCGAGTGATGCTGATCACCACGCGCGGGAGCAAGGCGCGTTGGGTGCTGCCCAAGGGCAACCCCGGCTCCACGAGCTCCCTGCACGTCGCGGCGGCGCGCGAGGCGCAGGAGGAGGCGGGTGTGCTCGGCGCGGTCTGCCCCGTTCCGCTCGGCAGCTACCGCTACCGCAAGCGCCAGGGCAGCGGCGCTTCGCTGATGATCGACGTCGACGTGTATCCGCTGGCGATCACCGACGAGCTCGAGTCCTGGAAGGAACAGGACGAGCGGGAGCGCCGCTGGTTTTCGCTGGACGAGGCTTCGAAGGCGGTCGACGAGGAAGACCTCGGCAACCTGATCCGCTCGTTCGGCTTCAGTGAGTTCCAGTCGGCGGTCAACCGCAGCGGGCTCGGTACGGTCGTCAGCGAGAAGACAAAGGGATTGAGTGCGATGTTCGCCTGGTTTCAACGCCTGCTGCCGAAGACCGGTAATTTCTTCGAGCTTTTCGAGGCCCATGCAACGACCGTGCTCGCCGCCGCCGAGGCGACCGCGCGCATGGTGGCCGGCACGTCGGATCCGGCCGAGCACATCCGAGAGATCATCGAACGCGAGCACGACGCCGACGAGATCACCCGCGAGGTGCTGCAGACCGTACGGCGCACATTCCTGACCCCCTTCGACCGCGGCGCGATCACCAGCCTGATCAGCGCGCTCGACGACACGGTCGACGAGATGCAGGCGGCCGCGCATGCGATCGACTTATACAGGATGACGGAGTTCACCCCTCAGATGCGCGACATGGCCGCTATCGCGGTCGACGCGGCGCGGCTGACGGCCGAGGCCATTCCGCTGTTGCGCGATGTCGGGCGGAATGGCGGCCGCCTCCACGAGTTGACCGAGCGCCTGGTCCGCATCGAGGGCCACGCCGACCACATCCATTCCGCGGGGCTGCGCCAGGCGCTCGACGACCACGGCTCGGATGACACGCTGCGCTTCGTGATCGAACGCGAGATCTACAAGCACCTCGAGCGGATCGTCGACGCGTTCGAGGACGTCGCCGACGAGATCGACGGCATCGTCATCGATCACTCCTGAACGCGCGGCCGTGTACGACCTTGCCCTGCCTCTGCTGATCGCGCTGATCGTCCTGGCGCTGCTGTTCGACTTCCTCAACGGCCTGCACGACGCGGCGAATTCGATCGCCACGGTGGTCGCGACGCGGCTGCTGTCGCCGGTCATGGCGGTCGCCTTCGCCGCGACGTTCAACTTCGCGGCCTACTTCCTGACGATCGCCTTCCCGAGCCTCCACGCCGTCGCCGAGACCATCGGGGCAGGGCTGATCGAGCAGCAACTGGTCACGCCGGCCGTGGTGTTCGGCGCGCTGGTCGGGGCGATGTTCTGGAACGTCGTGACCTGGCTCAAGGGCATTCCCTCGTCGAGCAGCCACGCGCTGATCGGTGGGATCGTCGGCTCGGGCGTGGCGCATGCCGGGTTCACCGGGGTGCAGTGGAGCGGCCTCAACAAGACGCTCGCCGCGATCGTCCTGTCGCCGGCGGCAGGCATGGTCCTTGCCCTGTTCATCATGATGGTCAGCAGCTGGGCGCTGCATCGCGCGACGGCCAAGCGCGCCGAGGGCGGCCTCAGGACGCTGCACCTGTTCTCCTCGGCCGCCTATTCGCTGAGCCACGGGCTCAACGACGCGCAGAAGACGATGGGCATCATCACCGTGCTGCTGTTCTCGACCGGACACCTGAGCGGCGAGTTTCATGTACCACACTGGGTCGCGATCAGCTGCTACGTGGCGATCGCGCTCGGTACGTTGAGCGGGGGCTGGCGGATCATCGAGACGATGGGCTCGCGCATCACCAAGCTTTCGCAGCACCAGGGCTTCAGCGCGTCGGCCGCGGGCTCGGTGGTGATCTTCACCGCCTCGGTCCTCGGCATCCCGGTTTCGACCACCCACACGATCACCGGATCGATCATCGGCGCCGGCACAGCCCGCCGGGCCTCGGCCGTGCGCTGGGGCGTGGCGCAGAACGTGATCATCGCGTGGATCATCACGATCCCCGCGTCGGCCGTCGTCGGGGCGGTATTCTATTCGCTGACGCGCCTGTTCTGATCAGGGGACCAGCCACAGCCTGAGCAGCCAGGCGACGGCACCGAGCACGGCCACGCTGGCGGCCCATATGCCGGCGAACCAGAGCAGCCGAAGCCACAGCGGTCCCGGCTCGCTCAATGATAGCCCTCCGAGCCGACCTTGCCGCGGAACACCCAGTACGACCACGCGGTATAGGCCAGGATAAGCGGCAGGATCAGCACCACGCCGACGAGCATGAACAGCTGGCTCTCTTCGGGCGCCGCGGTATCCCAGATCGTCAGGCTGTCGGGCACCACGTAAGGCCAGATGGTCACGCCTAGCCCCGCCATTCCGAGCAGGAACAGCGCCAGCGACAGCAGGAACGGTGCCAGCTCCTGCCGCTTCCTCAGGGCGCGGACCAGGAACCCGGCGATGATCGCGGTCAGCAGCGGCACCTGGCTGGCGAACAGGATGTTAGGCATCGCCAGCCAGCGCGCGCGGTATTCCGGCAGCAGGATCAGGTTGTAGGCGCTGACTGCGGCCATCAGCACCAGCGTGGCGAGCGCGGCGCCGAAGGCGAGGCGATAGGCCTTGGCCTGGACCTCGCCTTCGAGCTTCCAGATCATCCAGCACGCGCCGAGCAGTGCGTAGCCGGCCGCCACCCCGAGCCCGGTGAGCAGCGTGTAGGGGGTCAGCCAGTCCCACCAGCTGCCGGCATAGGCCCGGTCCGACACTTCGATACCCTGCAGGATCGCCCCGAGGATCATCCCTTGCGAAAGCGCCGCGACCAGCGAACCGGCGAAGAACCCGAAGTCCCACAGCGGCCGGTGCCGCTCGTCGCGATGGCGGAACTCGAACGCCACGCCGCGAAACACGAGGCCGAGCAACATCGCGATCACCAGCGGATAGGTTGCGGGCAGGATCACCGCATAGGCGAGCGGAAACGCCGCCAGCAGGCCGCCTCCGCCCATCACCAGCCAGGTCTCGTTACCGTCCCACACGGGCGCGATCGAGTTCATCGACCGGTTGCGTCCGCTGCCCACCTGGAGCGCGGGGAACAGGATGCCGATGCCGAGGTCGAAACCGTCGAGCACGACATAGGCGAACACCGCAAAGGCGATGATGAAGGCCCAGATCGTGGTGAGGTCGAGGGTCATGGCTCGCTCCCCGTGCGCTGCGCGAGCCCGGGCGTGACTCCAGCCGAGCGGATCGGCTCGCGCTCGGCGCTTTCGGGATCGGGCTCGTTCGGCAGGGGCGGCCTGCTCATCAGGCGCAGCATGTACCAGATGCCGACCCCGAAGACCGCGAAATAGACGAGCACGAACGCGACGAGCGAAGCCGCCACCGCCGGCGCATCGAGCGGGCTCACGGCGTCCGCCGTGCGCAGCAGCCCATAGACCACATAGGGTTGCCGGCCGACTTCGGTCGTCACCCAGCCGGCGATGACCGCGACGAAGCCGGACGGCGCCATCGCGACCGCGAAGCGGTGCAGCGCGCGCCACTCGTAAAGCGTACCCCGCAAGCGCGCCCACAGCCCCGCGAGGCCGAGCGCCAGCATCAGCAGCCCGAGGCCGACCATGATCCGGAACGACCAGAACACGATCGCCACCGGCGGTTGCTCGTCGTCCGGGATCGTGTCGAGGCCCGCCAGCGGCGCGTCGAGGCTGTGCTTGAGGATCAGGCTGCCGAGCTTCGGGATACCGACCGCGTAGTCGAGCCGTTGCTCGCGGTCGTTGGGGATGCCGAAGAGGTAGAGCGGCGCCCCATGCTCGTGGCTCTCGTAGTGCGCTTCCATCGCCATCAGCTTGGCCGGCTGGTGCTCGAGCGTGTTGAGCCCGTGCTGGTCGCCGATGAAGACCTGCACCGGCGTGACGAGGACGGCCATCCACATCGCCATCGAAAACGTCTTGCGCGCGTGGGGGTTGGTCCTGTCGCGCAGCAGGTGCCAGGCGGCGACCCCGCCGACCGCGAGGGCGGTGGTCAGGTAGGCGGCGATCACGGTGTGCATGAGTCGCCATGGAAAGCTGGGGTTGAAGATGATCTCGAGCCAGCTCGGGCCCGGCAGGAATTGCCCGTTGGCGCCGATCAGGTGGCCCTGCGGTGTCTGCATCCAACTATTCGCGGCGAGGATCCAGAACGACGACAGCAGGGTGCCGGCGGCGACCATGAGCGTGGCGGCGAAGTGCAGCCCGCGGCCGACCCTGTTCATCCCGAACAGCATCACGCCGAGGAAGCCGGCCTCGAGGAAGAAGGCGGTCAGGACCTCGTAGGCCATCAGCGGCCCGATCACCGGACCGGCCCTGTCCGAGAAGACCGCCCAGTTGGTGCCGAACTGGTATGACAGGACGATGCCGGAGACGACGCCCATGGCGAAGTTCACCGCGAATATCTTCACCCAGTAGCGGAACAAATCGAGGTAGAGTGCCTTGCCTGTCCTGAGCCACAGGCCCTCGAGCACGGCGAGGTAGCTGGCGAGACCGATGGTGAAAGCCGGGAACAGGAAATGGAAGCTCACGGTGAAGGCGAACTGGAGCCGCGCGAGCAGGAGAGCATCTGCACCGTCGAACATGAATTCGCTCTAGACCCCTTTCGCAGGAGAAGCGATTTCCTACCCTGCAACAGCCGTTGCCCTCCCGGCAACGGCACCTTACACCGCGCCAACGTCTGAAACAGCGAAACGGCTCCCTTGATCCTTTCCCCCTTCGAATGGACGATCGCCAAGCGTTACATGCTTCCCGGGCGTGGCGAGGCGGTGATCGCGCTGGTCGCGTCGATCTCGATCGGCGTGGTGATGCTCAGCGTGGCGATGCTGGTCATCGTGATGAGCGTGATGAACGGCTTCCGCGCCGAGCTGATCGAGAAGATCACCGGCCTCAACGGCCACGCGATCATCCAGGCCTACGGCGGGCGGCTGGATAACTGGGAAAGCGTTCTCGACGACGTGCGTCGGACACCCGGGGTGACCGAGGCGTCGCCGCTGATCGACCAGCCGCTAATGGTCACCTTCAACGGCCGCGTCGAGGGTGTGGTGCTGCGCGGCAACACGCCCGATGACATCATGAAGCTCGCGCCGAACGTGCTGGCGGGCGACCTGGCGACATTGCAGCCGGGTCAGGACAACGTCGCCATCGGCTCGCGCCTGGCAACGAACCTCGGGGCGCGGCTCGGCGACGTCATCACGCTGATCAACCCTCAGGGGCGTTCAACCCCGTTCGGAACCATGCCGCGTCAGGTTGCCTACACCGTGACCGCGATCTTCGAAGTCGGGGTCTACGACTACGACCAGGGTTTCGTGGTCATGCCGATCCCCAATGCGCAGACCTTGCTGCTGATGGGGGACTCGATCGGCATGATCGAGGTCACCACGACCGACGCCGAACGGGTCGGCGAGATTCTCGCTCCCCTCGCGCGCGAGCTTCAGGGGCGAGCGGTGGTCAACGACTGGAAGTCGATCAACCTGTCCCTGTTCGAAGCGCTGCAGGTCGAACGCGTGGCGATGTTCTTCGCGCTGTCGATCATCGTGCTGGTTGCTGCGTTCAACATCCTGTCGTCGCTGGTCATGCTGGTGCGCTCCAAGACCCGCGACATCGCCATCCTGAGGACGATGGGAGCGACGCGGAAGAGCCTGCTCAAGATCTTCGTGACCACGGGTTCGGTGGTCGGAGCGATCGGGACGCTCGCGGGGCTGCTCCTGGGTTTCCTGGTTCTGCAGTTCCGCCAGCCGATCGTGCGCGCGATCGAGGTCGTCAGCGGCCGCAGCATGTGGGATCCCGAGGTCCGCTTCCTGACCGAGCTTCCGGCGAGGACCAACCCGTTCGAAGTGCTGCTGATCTGCCTGATGGCGATGGGGCTCAGTTTCCTCGCCACGCTCTATCCCGCCTCGCGGGCTGCGGGGACCGACCCGGTGCAGGTGCTGCGTTATGAGTGAGCCGGTCGTACGGCTGGCCGGGCTCACCCGCAGCTTCGAGCAGGGCGGGGAGAAGATCGACGTCCTGCGCGGCGTGAACCTCGAGATCATGCCGGGCGAGATCGTTGCGCTGCTCGGGCCCTCGGGCACCGGCAAGTCGACGCTGCTGCAGGCGGTGGGGCTCCTCGAAGGCGGTTTCGGTGGGCGCATCGAGATCGCCGGAATCGACGCGACGGACCTTCCGTCGAGCGAACGCACGGCGCTCAGGCGCAATCACCTCGGCTTCGTCTACCAGTTCCATCACCTGCTGCCCGACTTCAGTGCCGAGGAAAACGTGATGCTGCCGCAACTGGTCGCGGGGACCCCGAGAGCCGAGGCCCTGCAGCGCGCGCGCGACCTGCTCGCATCGCTCGGTCTCGATCATCGCCTGACACACCGGCCGAGCCAGTTGTCGGGCGGCGAGCAGCAGCGCGTCGCCGTCGCCCGGGCGCTGGCCAACCGTCCCAAGCTGGTGCTGGCCGACGAGCCGACCGGCAACCTCGACGAAGTCACCGCCGACAAGGTCCTGGCGCAATTCCTCGAACTGGTCAGGGGGCAGGGGAGCGCGGCGCTCGTCGCAACCCACAACGAGCGCCTCGCCGCGCGCATGGACCGCGTCGTGCGGCTGCACGACGGGGTCCTGGCCTAGTCAATTGGCGGCGGCCCGCGCCGCTTCGAGCTCCTCGACCGACATCCTGATCGTCTCTCCGTCGACGGTCAGCGTGGCGGTATCGCCATCCACTTCGACGCGTCCCAGCTCGCCGAGATCGATCGTCTGGTTTGCGCCGTCGACCGAGATGCGACCGAGGTCGCCGAGGTCGACAGTGGTCGCTCCTTCGGAGCTGTCGGCAATCGAACCCCCTGTCGCCAGGGCCGTCGCGCCGGTGATGGCGGCGGTCAGGGTACCCACGATGATGTAGGCGACGATCGCCACCAGCACCGTGACCACGGTGTAACCGACCGACTTGTCCTGCGGCACGCCGAGCACGGGCGTCGCGCCGAGGTAGAACAGATACAGGCTGTACAGCCCCACGATGCTCAGGATCGCGAGCGCCGGGATCAGGCCGAAGATTCCGGCAAGCCATGCCGCGGTCATCGAGTAGGCGACGAGTCTGAAAGCCGACGGGAAGTCCTCGCGGCCACCGAACTTCGGGCTCAGGAAATTGGCCACGAACGTCACCACGAACAGGCTGACGAGCGTGAGCACGAAGCTGATCACCGCCGTGGTGAGCGCCGCACCCAGCGACGGCTTGTAGCTGACGAACAGGGCACTGTAGCCGAACAGTTGGCCGCCGATCAGCGTCGCGATCGGCCCGATCGCCGCCAGCGGGATCACGTAGCTCGTGAGCAGCTTCATGGGCTCGGTGGTCTCGCCCGCGATCTTCGGCCACTCGGCCTTTGGCTGCACGATGATCGCCTTGGCCCGTTCGGCGATGCCCGTGCCGGCGGATTGCAGTGACGGTCTGTCTTCCATCTTGGCCTCCCCTGCTTTGGAACCGCGAAGGAACCACAACCGGTGCGTCAAGGGAAGGCTTTTCGTCGCCGGTCGAGCGCGCGGAGGCGCCCGTCGAGGGGGCCTTGCAAGGCGGCTAGGCCGGAGTTGGCCTGCAGGCAGGAGGACTTCGCCATGGAGCTTTTCACGGCCGCGATCCTGCTCCTGCAGGCTGCGACGGGGCAGGGGGCCGCGAACGCCGAGCCTTGCACCGGAGAGGCTCATGCGGCGCTCGATTTCTGGGTCGGCGAGTGGGGCGTCTACCGGAACGGTGGCGATACGCCGGTCGCGGAGAGCACGATCGAGAAGCTCTACGGCGGCTGCGCCATTCGCGAGAACTGGAAGCCGAGGAACGGCCAGTCGGGCGGCAGCCTGTCCGGCTACGACCCGGCCTCGGGCCGCTGGCACCAGACCTGGATCGGCTGGGCCCCCGGACTCGTCTATTTCGAAGGTGGCCCGGTGGGCGACAGGTTCGTGTTGACCGGCCGGTGGGCGGGGTCCGGGCCGAACGGCGAAGACGGACTCACACGGATGACCTACTCCCGCGAAGCGGGCGGTGCCGTCCGCCAGCTCGGCGAGTTCTCGGCCGATCACGGACTGACCTGGGTCACCAGCTTCGACTTCATCTATCGCCCGCGCGCGCCGAGCGGCGATTGATCGGGAAAACGGTTCCTCCGAGCCTTTCGATTCGGCGCGAGGGCACTACTGTGGGGACATGGCCTACGCTCCGTTCGTTCCGCTGCGCGTGTTGTCCAGCTTCTCGATGCTCGAGGGCGCAGTCGATCCGAAAGCGTTGGCCAAGCTGGCCAGGGAACGCGGTTTTCCGGCCATCGCGATCTGCGACCGTAACGGGCTCTACGGCGTGCCCGCCTTTGCCGCGGCCTGCAAGGCCGAGGGCGTGCAGCCGATCGTCGGCGCGCTGCTCGGCGTGGCACGCGGCGAGGACGGGCCGATCGACTACGTGCCGCTCTACGCCCAGGACGAGGCCGGCTGGCAGAACCTCTGCCACCTCGTCAGCCGCGCGCACCTCGACCGCCCGCTCGAGCTCGCGCCTCACGTGCGCCTCGAGGATCTCGAGGGCCGAACCGAAGGGCTGATCGCGCTGACCGGTGCGAGCGAGGGCGCCGTGGCGCGGCTGCTCGCGGAGGGCCGCTCGGTCCAGGCCGAAGCGGCTCTCGATCGACTTTCGGCGCTGTTCCCCGGCAGGCTGTACATCGAACTGGCGCGCCGCGGCGATCCGGTCGAAGACGCGGCCGAGGACGCGCTGATCGAGCTCGCCTACGCCCAGGATCTGCCGCTCGTGGCAACGAACCCGGCCAACTTCGGCGATCCGCACATGCACTCGGCGCACGATGCCATGCTGTGCATCGCGCATTCGACGCATATCGACGGCGCCGAGCGGTTCCGGTCGAATCCCGAGAACTTCGTCAAGTCGGCGCCGATGATGGAGGAGCTGTTCGCGGACCTGCCCGAGGCGACCGCCAACACGCTGGTCGTTGCGCAGCGCTGCGCGTTCGCGCCGCCCAAGCGCAAGCCGATCCTGCCGAGCCTCGCCGGCGACAAGGAAGGCGAGGCGCGGATGCTCGCCGAGGACGCGCGGGCCGGGCTCGAAACGCGCCTCGCGCAGTACCCGGACCTCGCCGCCGAAGAACGCCAGGTCTACGCCGACCGGCTCGTGTTCGAGATCGACGTGATCACCCGGATGGGCTTCCCCGGCTACTTCCTGATCGTCGCCGACTTCATCAAGTGGGCCAAGGCGCACGACATCCCGGTCGGGCCGGGGCGCGGCTCGGGGGCCGGATCGCTGGTGGCCTGGGCGCTGACGATCACCGACCTCGACCCGATCCGCCTCGGCCTGCTGTTCGAGCGCTTCCTCAATCCCGAGCGCGTGTCGATGCCGGACTTCGACATCGACTTCTGCGAAACCCGGCGCGGAGAGGTAATCCGTTACGTGCAGGAGCGTTACGGGCACGAAAAGGTCGCCCAGATCATCACCTTCGGCAAGCTCAAGGCGCGGGCGGTGCTGCGCGATTGCGGGCGTATCCTGCAGATGAGCTACGGCCACGTCGACCGGCTGTGCAAGATGGTGCCGAGCCACCCGACCGATCCGTGGACCCTGCCGCGCACGCTCAACGGGGTGAGCGAGTTCCGCCGCGAGTACGAAAACGACAACGAGGTCAGGCGGCTGGTCGACCTGGCGATGCAGCTCGAAGGGTTTCCGCGCAACTCCTCGACCCATGCGGCCGGCGTGGTGATCGGCGATCGTCCGCTGGCCGAGCTCGTCCCGCTCTATCGCGATCCGCGCTCGGACATGCCGGTCACGCAGTACGACATGAAGCACGTCGAGGACGCGGGGCTGGTCAAGTTCGACTTCCTCGGCCTCAAGACGCTCTCGGTCCTGCGCAAGGCGGTCGACCTGCTCGCGCGTCGCGGCATCGAGGTCGACCTCTCGTCGCTTCCGTGGGACGACCGGCAGGTCTACGAATTGCTCAAGCGGGGCGACACGGTCGGGGTGTTCCAGCTGGAATCCGAAGGCATGCGGCGCACGCTCTCGGCGGTGAAGCCCGACAAGTTCGAGGACATCATCGCGCTGGTCTCGCTCTATCGGCCGGGGCCGATGGACAACATCCCGCTGTTCGGCAAGCGCAAGAACGGCGAGGTGGCGATCGAGTATCCGCACCCCAAACTGGAAGGCATCCTGGCCGAGACCTACGGTATCTTCGTCTACCAGGAACAGGTGATGCAGGCGGCGCAGATACTCGCCGGCTACTCGCTCGGCGACGCCGACCTGCTGCGCCGCGCCATGGGCAAGAAGATCCAGGCCGAGATGGACGCGCAGCGTGCGCGCTTCGTCGACGGCTGCCGGGAAGTCTCGGGGATCGACAAGGCCAAGGCCAACGAACTGTTCGACTTGATCGACAAGTTCGCCGGCTACGGCTTCAACAAGTCGCACGCGGCCGCCTATGCGGTGCTGTCGTACCAGACCGCCTGGCTCAAGACCCACTATCCCGAGGAATTCTACGCTGCGTCGATGTGCTTCGATATGCACCAGTCGGAGAAGCTCGCGGTGTTCGTCGACGATCTGAGGCGCAACGGGCTCACGCTGCTGGGGCCGGACATGAACCGGTCGGAGGCGGAATTCACCGTCGAAACGACCGAGCTCGGCCTGGCCGTCCGCTATGCGCTCGCCGGCATCCGCAACGTCGGCGAGAAGGCGATGGAGCAGATCGTCGCCGAGCGCGAGGCGCACGGTCCCTTCGAATCGCTCGACGACTTGTTCAGGCGCATGCCCCCGGGGGCAATGAACCGGCGCCAGCTCGAGAGCCTGGCGGGGGCCGGGGCGTTCGACAGCCTCGAGCCGGACAGGGCCCGTGTGCTGGCGAGCGCCGATCTGCTCCTCGCGGTGGCCGACGCGGCCGAGCGCGAGCGCGAGAGCGGGCAGGAGGGGCTGTTCGGCGGCGAGGACCACGCCACTCCCGCGCTCCGCCTCGCCGACGCCCAGAGCTGGAGCCGCGCCGAGCAGATGGCGGCCGAGCGCGAATGCTTCGGGTTCTACTTCGCGGCGCACCCGGTCGAGCAGTACCGCGCGATCGCCTCGGCCAACGGCGCGCGCAGCTACGCGAGCCTGATCGAGACCGGCGTCGTCGGGGGGCGCCAGCCCGCGGTGATGGCGGCGCTGGTGGAAGGAATGAGCAAAGGCCGCACGCGACGCGGGGGCGAGTTCGTTCGCGCGGACTTTTCGGATTCCTCCGGCCAGTTCAGCGCGGCCTGTTTCGAGGAAGGACTGGTCGAAAGCTTCCAGCGCTGGGCGGCGGACGGGGTCTGCGTCCTGCTCAACGTCGAGCTCGATTCGCCGAGCCCCGACGAGCCACCGCGGATCACCGTGCGCGGAGCGAGGCCGCTGGCCGAGGTGCACAACGCCGCGAGGATGCTGTTGTCGCTCGACGTCCACACGCTCGAGGCGCTGCAGGAACTGCGCATCGCCCTGAACGAGGGCGAACCCGGCCGCGGCGAGGTGCTCGCCCGCCTGTGCATCGGCGTCTCCCCTGAACCGGTCGTGCGCCTCGGCCGCGACTTTACGCTCGACGGCGACCTGGCTGAGCAGCTGGCGCAGATCGACGGGCTGTCAAACCTGTCGTTGACGACCCGGCGTGGACCGGCGCATCTACGCCTCGTCGCCTGATGCAACCGACGGGAGGGAGTCGATGTTTGCATTTCTCAAGGCCGTAGCGCTCGGAATATTCCTCGCGCTTCTCGTCTCGCTTTTCATCGGATCCGGCGGATCTGATGGGGGGCTGCTGAACGTCCGCTCGGTGACGTTCGAAGGATACCACTTCTACTGGTCGTGGGCGCTGTTCCTGATCGGCACCGCGCTGAGCTTCGCCCTGTTCCTGCTCATGGACTAGCGACCCGGGTCGGCACGGCGCGTAGCGACACGTCGGCCCCAGAACGAAAACGGGCCGGGAAGCTCTCGCTTCCCGGCCCGCTTCGTTGCGGTCAGGTCAGACCTTAGTTGCCCGCACCGGGGCCATAGCTGACCTCGACGCGACGGTTCTGCAGCTCACGCACACCGTCGGCAGTCGGCACGCGAGGCATGGTCTCGCCGAACGACTGGGTGCTGATGCGCGCGGCCGGGATGCCGCGGCCGACCATGTGCGCGCGCGCGTTGTTGGCGCGACGCTGGGCCAGGCCCATGTTGTACTGGGCCGAACCCGACCGGTCGGCGTGACCGGCGATCATGACCGACGCCGTGCCGCAGTTCGCGTAGGCCGAAACAGCGTTGTTGAGGATCGTGGCCGCCTCGGGCGTGACCACGTCGCTGTCCCAGTCGAAGAACGCGATGTACGGCCCCTGGTTGCACTGCGCGACCGGCGGAGGCGGAGGAGGAGGCGGAGGCGGCGGGGGAGGCGGCGGCGGCGGCGGCGGCGTACAGAACGTCTTGATGTCTTCATCCGTGCCTGGCTCCTGCCCACCGAAGTTGAAGGTGATGCCGCCAAGAAGCGAGTGTGAGCGGAACCGCGAATCGGTCTGATCGCCGCTGATCGAGTCGACGTCGATGCCATCCACGTTGAAGAACTTGTAACGCAGCGTCACGTCGGCGTTGTCGGAGATCGCCTGACGCAGGCCGGCGACGACCTGCCAGGCGAACCCGCCATCGCTGCCATCGATGAACTCGCCGGTGTTCGACCACCCGCGCAGCGAGCTGTAGTCGACCTTGCCGTAGCCGCCACCGACGCCGACGAAGCCACCGAGGCCGTCGTCGTCGCCGAAGTCGAGCATGGCGTTCAGCATGAACGCGAGAGCGGAAGTCGAACCAGCGCCCGGATGCGTGCCGATCGGATAGTCGAAGTTACCCGTGGCCGGCAGCGCGACCGCGTTGTAGAACTCGTCCAGTTCGGCTTCGCGGTAGGAAGCTTCGGCCTCGAGCCGGAAAGCGCCGAGATCGTAACCGATGAACAGCGCGCCGTCGTAGCCGTAGTCGTGGTCGAGGGTGACGACGTTGTCGATCCCAGCGGCGTCGAAGTCCGTGTCCTCGACGATCATGGCGCCGAAGTCGCCGCCGACGTACCAGGCGCCGTCACGCGCGGCCGCGGGAGTCGCGATGACCGCCGTCGCGGTGGCGAGCCACATTCCTAAATTTCGCATGTTGATTCCCCTTGCGTCAGGCCGCCGGACGGGTCCCTCGCCCGTCCGCAGTTCGAGCGGCGTAACTGATGCCACGACTCTCGTCGCGGTCAAGGGTTCCTTTATTGCAGCGCATCACGGCTTGGCGAGGGATTTTTGCAACAGTAACCGCTTTTGCCTTGAGGTGTTGCCTCCCGATTACCCTCGCCTCTTGCAAACGCTCGGGCTTGTTGGATCGCATTGCCAGTCAGAACAACGCCAGTTGGCCGCCCGGGGCAGGCGGGCGGAACTGGGTGCAATCGAGCTCGAACCGCGCGTTGGCGATGCCGGCCCGCCTGCGGGCAAGGCGGAACCGGGCCCGGAACAGGTCGGCCCAGACCCCGCTCGGCTTCATGCGCGTGAAGAAGCCCGGATCGTTGTCGCGGCCTCCGCGGATCGAGCGGACGATCGCCATCACCTTGTCGCCGCGCTCGGGAAAGTGGACCGAGAGCCATTCGCGGAACAGCGGCGCGACTTCGTAAGGCAGGCGCAAGGGGATCCAGCCGGCCGAAGGGACCGCCAGGGCGCCGGCGCGCGCGAGGATTTCCTCGATGAATTCGTCCGTGATCGCCGGGATGACCGGTGCCACCGAGCAATGCGCCGGCACGCCCGCCTCGACAAGTTTTCCAAGCGCGGCGAGGCGCCTCGCAGGTGCGGACGCGCGCGGTTCGAGCAGCCCGGAGAGCCGCGGGTCGAGCGTGGTCACCGAGATGGCGACGGCCACGAGGTTCCTCTTCGCCAGCTCGGCGAGCAGGTCGAGGTCGCGCAGGACGCGGGCCGACTTGGTGGTGATCGTCACCGGGTGGCGCGTCTCGAGGCACAGTTCGAGCAGCGAACGGGTGATGCGGTAGCGCTCCTCGATCGGCTGGTACGGGTCGGTATTGGTGCCCATGGCGATTGGCTTCGGCCGATAGCGCGGGCGGGCGAGGGTTTCGCGCAACAGTTCGGCGGCGTTCGGTTTGGCGAACAGGCGGGTCTCGAAGTCGAGCCCGGGCGAGAGGTCGTGGAACGCGTGCGTCGGGCGCGCGAAGCAGTAGATGCAACCGTGCTCGCAGCCGCGGTAGGCGTTGACCGAGCGATCGAAACCAATGTCGGGCGACTGGTTGAAGGTCAGGATTGTCTTCGGATGCTCCTCGGTGACCGTCGTGCGTAGCTTGACCGGCGGGCCGTCGAGCAGAGTGACGTGGTCGCGCCAGTCGCCGTCGGCCTCGCGCTGGGCGAGCCCGAAGCGGGCGGGGGCCACGGCCGATTGCGCCCCGCGGCCGTGCACCGGCGGATCCTTGCGGCGTTGCATGCCCGGCATCGTACCCCCTAGGCAAAGCGTCGGCAAGAACATATAGAGAACAAATGGTCGCCCTCAACCTGGTGCAGAAGCTCGAGATCCTCGCCGACGCCGCCAAGTACGACGCTTCCTGCGCCTCGTCCGGCACGGCGAAACGCAACAGCCTCGGCGGCAAGGGAATCGGCTCGACCGAGGGGATGGGTATCTGCCATGCCTATGCGCCCGACGGCCGCTGCATCTCGCTGCTCAAGGTGCTGCTGACCAACCACTGCGTGTTCGACTGCCACTACTGCATCAACCGCAAGAGCTCGAACGTGCGCCGCGCGCGCTTCTCGCCACAGGAGGTGGCCGACCTCACGTTGGCGTTCTATCGCCGCAACTACATCGAGGGGCTGTTCCTCTCGTCGGGCATCGCGAAGAACTCCGACCACACGATGGAGCAGCTGGTCGAGACCGCGCGCATCCTGCGCGAGGAGCACGACTTCCGCGGCTATATCCATCTCAAGACCATTCCCGATGCCGATCCCGCGTTGGTCCACCGGGCCGGGCTCTATGCCGACCGCGTCTCGATCAACGTCGAGCTGCCGACCGAGAGCGGGCTGACTCGCCTCGCGCCGGACAAGGATGCACGCCGGATCGAGGGGGCGATGGGCGGGATGAAGCAGGCGATCGCCCAGGCGCGCGACGAGACCCGGCGGTTCAGATCGGCGCCGCGCTTCGCCCCGGCCGGGCAGTCGACGCAGATGATCGTCGGCGCCGACGCGGCGAGCGATGCCGAGATCGTCGGCAGGGCCAGCCGGCTCTACGACCGCTTCCAGCTGCGGCGGGTCTACTACTCGGCGTTCAGCCCGATTCCCGATGCGAGCGCGGTGCTGCCGCTCAAACGTCCGCCGCTGATGCGCGAGCACCGGCTGTACCAGTCCGACTGGCTGATGCGGTTCTACGGGTTCGCCCCGGAGGAGGTCGCCCAGGCCGCCGGGACGGACGGGATGCTGCCGCTCGACATAGACCCCAAGCTCGCTTGGGCGCTCAAGTTTCGCGAGCGTTTCCCGGTGGATGTGAACCGCTCTTCACGCGAGATGTTGCTTCGCGTTCCGGGACTCGGAGTGCGCGCGGTCGATAATGTCGTAGCGTCGCGACGTCACCGCCGGCTGCGGCTCGACGACGTGGCCCGGCTGACCGGTTCGATCGCCAGGGTGCGGCCGTTCATCGTCGCGGCCGACTGGCGCCCGACGCTGCTGACCGACCGCGCCGACCTGCGCGCGCTGCTCGCCCCGCGCAGCGAGCAGCTGGAGCTGTTCGCCGCATGACCGCGCTCGCGGCCCTCCGCCCGGACGAGCAGGTCCTCGTCGAGATGGCCGAACCCGACGACTTCGCGGGCTGGCGCGAGCGGGCGCGGGCGCTCGTGCAGGGCGGCGTGCCGCCGGAGCGCGTCAGCTGGATCGAGGCCGGAGCGTCGGGCAGCCTTTTTGCGGCGGACGGCCTGTCCTTGCCCGACGTCAGAGCGCCGTGGGTTCGTGCCAGCAGACGCTTCGTCGAACTGGCTGAGAGCGCCATCCTGCATTCGGACCCGCAGCGGTTCGCGCTGCTCTACCGCCTGCTGTGGCGGCTGCAGGGAACTCCGCGCATCCTGGACGACCGCGCCGACCTGGATGTGCGACGCATCGACGAACTCGCCCGCGGCGTGCGCCGCGACATGCACAAGATGCGCGCCTTCGTGCGCTTCCGGGCGGTCGGGGAGGGCGGCGGAAGCGAACGGTTCGTCGCCTGGTTCGAGCCCGAGCATCACATCCTGCGCGCCAACGCCGGGTTCTTCGTGCGCCGCTTCGCCGGGATGCGCTGGTCGATCCTGACGCCCAGGGGATCGTTGCACTGGGACGGTGATGTGCTCGCCGAGGGACCGCCGGCATCGCGCACCGACGCTCCCGGCGGCGATCCGGCCGAGGAGCTGTGGCGCCGCTACTATGCGTCGATCTTCAACCCCGCGCGTTTGAAGGTCGGGGCGATGCTCAAGGAGATGCCCCGCAAGTACTGGAAGAACATGCCCGAAACCGGCTCATCTCCGAGCTCGTGGCGGGTGCGCAGGCGCGGGAGAGCGCGATGGTCGAAGCGGGTGCGATCGAGTTCGGCGAGCGGCCGAAGAGCCTCAAGGGCATCGACGAGGCGATCCACGCCTGCCGCCGCTGCCCGATCGGCCTGCTCGACAATCGCGCGGTGATGGGAGAGGGGCCGCGCAAGGCCGAACTGATGATCGTCGGCGAGCAGCCCGGCGACCAGGAGGATGTGGCGGGCCGCCCGTTCGTCGGGCCGGCCGGGCGCGTGCTCGACGCGCACCTCGAGCGCGCGGGCATCGACCGCCGGCAGGTCTATCTCACCAACGCGGTCAAGCACTTCAAGTATGTCCAGCGCGGCAAGCGGCGGCTGCACCAGTCGCCGACCGCCAAGGAGATCGACGTGTGTCGCTGGTGGCTCGAGAGCGAGCGGGCCATCGTCAGGCCGAAGCTGCTTCTCGCGCTCGGCGCCAGCGCGGCGCGCGGGCTGCTCGGCAAGACGGTCAGCATCGCCCGAGTCCGCGGCCGGCCGCTGGCGCTCGACGACGGCAGCGAGCTGTGGGTCACCGTGCACCCGTCGTACCTGCTGCGTCTCCGGGACGAGGCGAAGGACGAGCAGGAGCGGATGTTCCAGGCCGATCTCCGCGCGGTCGCCGGACGCCTCGCGGAGCTGGGAAGCGGCTAGCGATGCCCGAAGCGCCGCTCACCCCCGGCAAACGGCGGATCGCGGTCGACCCCGAGACCATCGCTCCGCCGAAGCGCGCGCCGTTCGTCGAACTCGGGACGATGAGCTGTTTCTCGTTCCTGCGCGGAGCGTCGGATGCGGTGGACCTCGTCACCACCGCGCGGGAGCTCGGCTACGACTCAATGGGGATCGCCGACGTCAATTCGATGGCCGGCGTCGTGCGTATCCACACCGAAGCCAAAAAGCTTAAATTAAAGCCGGTTATCGGCTGCAGGATAGAAACGATCGAAGGCTTGGCTTTCCTCGCCTATCCGGTCGACCGTGCCGCCTACGGCCGCCTGTGCCGGCTGATCTCGGCCGGCCGCATGCGCAAGCTCGACGGCAGCTGGCAGGACAAGGGTGCCTGCGACATCGACATTGCCCTGCTCGCCGAACATGCCGAGGGGGTGCAGTTGGTCCTGCTGCCGCCGCGCGACCTCGAACATGTCTTCACCGTGCCGGCCTGGGCCGGCAACGTCGTCGCCCTCGACGGCACGGCCGTGGCGGGCGACGTCACCGGTGCGTTCGCCGATATCCTTCCGCATCTCGCCGGCGGGCTCACGACGCTGCGACACATTGCCGCCAGCTACCTCTACACCGGCGACGACCAGGCGCGGATCGACCGGCTCGACGCTCTCGCCCGCGCGAACGGCCTCGGCCTGCTCGCCACCAACGAGGTCCACTACCACGCGCCGGAGAGAAGGCCGCTGCAGGATGTAATGACGGCAATCCGGCACAAGACGACCGTCGCTGCGGCCGGCTACCTGCTGCACCCCAACGCCGAACGGCACCTCAAGAGCCCGGCCGAAATGGAGCGCCTGTTCGCCCGCTGGCCGCACGCCATCGTGGCGTCACGCGAAGTGGCCGATGCCTGCCGTTTCAGCCTCGACGAGCTGCGCTACGAGTACCCGAAAGCCGCCTATCCCGACGGCATGACGTCACAATCGTACCTCGAGCTGAGGACATGGGAAGGCGCTAAATGGCGTTATCCCAATGGGATAAGGAAAGATATTCGGGAAACGCTCAAGAAAGAGCTGGCGCTGATCGGCAAGCTCGGCATCGCGCCCTATTTCCTGACCATCAAGGAGATCGTCGACTTCGCCCGCAGCCGCGAGCCGCCGATCCTGTGCCAGGGGCGCGGCTCGGCGGCCAACTCGGCGGTGTGCTTCTGCCTCGGCATCACCTCGGTCGATCCGGCCGAGCACCAGCTGCTGTTCGACCGCTTCCTGTCCGAGGAGCGCAAGGAGCCGCCCGACATCGACGTCGACTTCGAGCATGAACGGCGCGAAGAAGTCATCCAGCACATCTACGAGACCTACGGCCGCGAGCGCGCCGGGCTCTGCGCGACGGTGATCCACTACCGGCCGCGCATGGCGATCCGCGAGGTCGGCAAGGCGATGGGGCTCAGCGAAGACGTCACGGCGGCGCTCGCCCGCACGGTATGGGGCGGACACGGGCGCGAGATCGACGAGCAGCACGTGCTGCGGGAAGCGGGGCTCGACCTGACCGACCCGCACCTGAAGCGCGTGCTCAGGCTGACCGAGCAGATGATCGGCATGCCGCGTCACCTGAGCCAGCACGTCGGCGGGTTCATCCTCACCGACGGCCCGCTGACCGAGCTGGTGCCGATCGGCAACGGCGCGATGGCCGACCGCAGCTTCATCGAGTGGGACAAGGACGACATCGACGACCTCGCCATCTTCAAGGTCGACGTGCTCGCGCTCGGCATGCTGACCTGCATCCGCAAGGCCCTCGACCTGCTCGACGCGCATCACGGCCGCCGTCTGACCCTGGCGACCGTGCCGCAGGAGGATCCGGCGGTCTACGACATGCTGTGCAAGGGCGATTCTATCGGGGTGTTCCAAGTCGAGAGCCGGGCGCAGATGAACATGCTGCCGCGCCTCCAGCCGCGCAAGTTCTACGACCTCGTGGTCGAGGTGGCGATCGTCCGTCCCGGGCCGATCCAGGGCGACATGGTCCATCCCTACCTCAAGGCGCGCAAGGCCGTGCGCGAGGGCCGGCCGCTGCCCCCGCTGCCGGGACCGTCGCCCGAGCACGGCCCGCCCGACGAGCTCTCGTCGATCCTCGGACGCACCTACGGAGTGCCGATCTTCCAGGAGCAGGCGATGAAGATCGCGCTCGACGCGGCGAGGTTCACCCCGGCCGAGGCCAACCAGCTGCGCAAGGCCATGGCGACCTTCCGCTCGCGCGGCATGGTCCACGAGCACGAGGAGAAGATGGTCGGGCGGATGGTCGATCGAGGGTACGATCCCGAGTTCGCCCAGCGCTGCTTCAACCAGATCAAGGGCTTCGGCGAATACGGCTTCCCCGAAAGCCACGCGGCGAGCTTCGCGCACCTCGTTTACGTCTCGAGCTGGCTCAAGTGCCATTACCCGGCCGCGTTCGCCTGCGCGCTGCTCAACTCGCAGCCGATGGGCTTCTACGCTCCGGCGCAGATCGTGCGCGATGCCCGGGATCACGGCGTCGTCGTGCTGCCGGTCGACGTCAACCGGTCGCAATGGGACTGTACGCTGGAGCTGGTGGATTCACGCGGAGACGCGGAGACACGGAGGGAGGGTGATCGGCGCTCGCAGAGGCGCAGAGCCAGAGAGGGCGCCGCAGGCATTCCCTCTCGCACTCCTTCGGACGGGAGCGAAGGGGAGCAAGATGAGAGCGGCTTCGCCGCAATCCCGTCCTCTCTGCGCCCCTGCGCCTCCGCGAGCGCCCCTCTCCGCGTCTCCGCGTCTCCGCGTGAAACTCAAATCGCCCTGCGCCTCGGCCTGCGCCAGGTCGAAGGACTGCCCGAACACGCCGCGGCCCAGCTCGTCGCCGCGCGCGACGCGGGCGGGCCGTTCCGCGACGTGGCCGACTTGCGCGAGCGGGCCCGGCTGGGCCCGGCGCACATCGAGCGGCTCGCCGCGGCCGACTGTTTCGGCTCGCTGGCGCTGCCCCGCCGCCAGGCGCTGTGGGACGCGCGCACGCTGGTCGCCGCCCCGGATCTGCCGCTGTTCCGCCACGCTGCGGCGCGCGAGGAAGGGGCCGAGCGTCGCTGCACCGCGCTGCCGGCGATGCCGCTGAGCGAGGAAGTGGTCGCCGACTACCAGACCCAGCGGCTCAGCCTGAAGGCCCACCCGATGAGCTTCCTGCGCGCCTCGCTCGCCGAGCGCGGTTTCCTGCGTGCGGCCGACCTGCCTGCACGCCGCAACCGCTCGACGGTCAGGGTCGCCGGGGTGGTGCTGATCCGCCAGCGTCCGGGCAGTGCCAAGGGCGTGGTCTTCATCACGCTCGAGGACGAGACCGGCGTCGTCAACGTGGTCGTCTGGCCCGACATGATGGAACGATTCCGCAAGGCGGTGATGGGCGCGAGGCTGATGGAAGTGCAGGGACGGGTCGAGGCGGACGAAGGCGTGATCCACGTGATCGCCGCCCGGATCGACGACGCGACGCACCGGCTGCACGATCTCTCCGGCGACCTGTTGCGTCCGGCGATAGCGCACGGCGACCACGCCGGCAGCCACGGTCACCCGCGCGACGTGCGGGTCATCCCGAAGTCGCGGGATTTCCATTGACCCGCAGGCGGAGCGAATCGAGGGGACACCGATGATCGACCCCGCCAAGCTCGCGGCCTTCGCCTTCGTCACGGGGCTGGTCAGCCTGACCCCAGGGCCGCAGATGGTGTTCGTGATGACCCAGGCGGCCTGGCGCGGGCCGCGCGCCGGCGCGGCGGCGCTCGCCGGACTGCAGCTCGGCAACGCGACCTGGTTCGTGATGGCTGGCCTCGGGCTCGGGGCGCTGGCGCTCGCCTGGCCGGCGGCCTTCACCGTCCTGACCGGCGCCGGAGCGCTCTACCTCGCGTGGCTCGGCTTCAACGCCTGGCGACAGGCCGGCGCGGACCGGCCCGAGGACGCGCCCGGCACCTCGCGCCATGCCCTGCGCGACAGCCTCGCGGTCTCGCTGAGCAATCCGAAGTCGCTGGTCTACGTTCTCGCGCTGCTGCCGCCGTTCATCGATGCGCGGCTGCCTGTCGCGCCCCAGCTGGCCCTGCTCGCCGCGATCGCGATCGCGCTCGATCTCGCGGTCGGCGTGATCTACGTGCTGGCCGGGGGCGGGCTTTCGGCGGCGATGAACCGGCCCGGCGTGCGGCTGTGGTTCGAACGGGCGATCGGCGCGGTCTTCCTCGTTCTCGCCGCGGCGATCCTCGCAGACCTCGCTCGCCGCTCGGGCGCGTTGTGAAGCGCGCCTTCCCCTTCGACCGGATAGCGCTCCTCCTGTTCGCGCTCGGGGCGCTCTTCCTCGCCGGACGGGCCTGGCTCGCCGATCATCCGCAGCACGATCCCTGGGCTCCGCTCGACCTGCGCGATCCGCCCGGCTGGGCCACCCAGCGCAAGCTGGCGGCCCTGCGCGGGGATCCCGCGGAATGCCGCGCGGTGCTCGGGCGCAGCGGCGTCGCCTTCGCGGTCCTCCCAGGGGAAGGCGAGGGGCCTTGTCTGCGCGACGACCGAACGGTTCTCGCGCGCGCTCCGCTCGTCCCCGACCCGCCGCCGACCACCTGCGCGGTCGGGGCCGGGTTCGAGCTGTGGCTGCAGCAGGGTGTGCAGCCCGCCGCCCGCGAGCTGCTGGGCGCGAGCGTGACCCGGATCGAGCACCTCGGGGCCTACAGTTGCCGTCGGCTCTACGGCCGTCGGGAAGGACGCTGGAGCGAGCATGCCACGGGCAATGCGCTCGACATCGCGGCATTCGTTCTCGACGACGGCCGCAGGATCAGCATTGCCCGTGATTGGGACGGAGAAGGTGCAGAGGCCGCCTTCCTGCGCCGCGCGCGCGACGAGGCCTGTCGGGCTTTCGGCACCGTCCTGTCTCCCGACTACAACGCCGCCCACGCCGATCACTTCCATCTCGACCAGGCGCGGCGATCGTTCGGAGTAGTTTGCCGTTAGGCTTTCCGCGCAAGACAACGTTAAGGGTAAGCACCCAACCTCGCCGCATGGCCAGGTCCAAACCCGCAGCTCTGTCGAACCCCACCGAGTATATCCGCGACGATTCGCGCCAGCGTGTCAGCCTCGAGGCCCGTTGCCGGGCGGCCGACCGCGAGATCCAGGACGTCCTCGTGATGGATCTCGGGCAGAACGGCTGCCGCCTACTCGGCGTGGCTGCCGGGGTTACCAAGAACGATCCGCTGCAGCTCTGGCTCGGCGACGCCGGTCCGTTCGCGGCACGGCTGTGCTGGGCGAAGCGGGGCTCGCTCGGCGTGGAATTCGAGGAGCCTCTCGAGGAGGCGCTCGTTAGCCGGTTGGCGGAAGCCGCCGCGGAGCCTAATGTGATTGCCATGCGCCGGCCCAGGTCGGGCTGACAAAGCGGTAGCGCGATACGGGTCGGGCTCGGTCGGCGCTTAATCCAACGGTTAGACTTCGGTCGTACCTAGGCAAAAAACACACACGGGACGGGCGCCATGAAGAAATGCCTGATCGTCGACGACTCGCGCGTGATCCGCAAGGTCTCGCGTCACATCGTCGAAGGGTTCGGGTTCGAGGTGGATGAAGCCGAGAATGGGCAGCAGGCGCTGGACAAGTGCCGCGAAACGATGCCCGCCCTGATCCTCCTCGACTGGAACATGCCCGTGATGAGCGGTATCGAGTTCATCGTGGCGTTGCGCGAGATGGACGGCGGCGACCTGCCCAAGGTCGTTTTCTGCACCACCGAGCACGATGTCGCCCATGTTCGCGAGGGGATTGCCTCGGGCGCGGACGAGTACGTGATGAAGCCGTTCGACCACGATACGCTCCAGGTGAAGCTCGGGCGGATCGGTCTTGCGTGATCCTTGCAGTGCGGCACTATCGGCGAACGTAGCGAGGTGATTTCAAGTTGATCGAGATCGAAGTTCAGAACGAGACGCACCAGAGCCAGGTCCAGCTCAAGTTCCTGGCCGTGCCCAGGATCGGCGAGGGCATCCGGTTGCAGGAGCCCGACGGCTCATGGGCGTCGTACGACGTGCTCGACCTGTGGTACCAGCGCGCGCAGTACGGTGACGTCTGGGTGCCGTACATCCACGTGCGCATGACGCCGCCGAGCGAGGACTTCGGGGCGGTCCTGCGTCCCGATTTCTCGCAGCGCGACGAGGTCGACGTGCAGGGAGACTACTAGACCGGTTCGAGCGCGTAGCCGGCCGAGCGCACGGTACGGATCGGATCGCGCCCGTCGTCGAGCGCGATCGCCTTGCGCAGCCGGCGAATGTGCACGTCGACCGTGCGCTCCTCGATCTCGCTGTCCGTCCCCCACACCGCATCGAGCAACTGGCTGCGCGAGAACACGCGGCGCGGATGCTCCATGAAGAACTTGAGCAGGCGATACTCGGTCGGGCCGATCCTCAGCGGTCGACCGCGGCGCTCGACCCGGTGGGCTACCGGATCGAGCCTCAGATCGCCCGCCTCGAGCGTCTCGCCCGCGAGAGCCGGGCGCACCCGGCGCAGGACCGCCGAAACGCGCGCAAGCAGCTCGCGCGGCGAGAACGGCTTGGTCAGGTAATCGTCCGCCCCGGTCTCGAGTCCGCGCACGCGGTCGTCCTCGGCTTCGCGCGCCGTCAGCATGATGATCGGCACGTGGGCGGTCGCCCTGTCACGGCGCAGCCGCCGGCAAACCTCGATCCCGCTCGTGCCGTCGATCATCCAGTCGAGGATCACCAGGTCGGGGACTTCCTCGGCAGCGCATATCAGCGCTTCGTCGCCGTCCGCCGTCACCCGGACATCGTACCCTTCGTTGGCGAAGCGGTATTCGAGCAGTTCGGCCAGCGCCTGGTCGTCTTCGACCAGCAGGAGTTTCGGCGACGTCACGATTCGCGTTCTCCGGTCACGACGGCACCGTCATATGTCCGTTTTGCGGCAGTTTTGTTTCAACTCTCGCGGTCGGGCGGATAAGTGCCGACGGCGGCGTAGTGGACCATCTCGGCGATGTTGGTCGCATGGTCCCCGATCCGCTCGAGGTTGCGCGCGACGAACAGCAGCTCGGCCGCGCTGCTGATCGTCGCCGGGTTCTCGACCATGAAGCTGACGAGATTGCGGAACACGCTGTCGTAGAACGCGTCGACCTTGGCGTCGCGCTCGATCACCTCGCGCGCCAGCACCGGATCGCGCGCGGCATAGGCGGTCAGCACATCGTGGACCATCTCCGCCGCGAGGTCGGCCATTGCCGGGATCAGCGTCAGCGGCTCGAACCGGCCGCGGTCCTTGATGCGGTTGACGCGCTTGGCGATGTTCTTCGCGTAGTCGCCGATCCGTTCGATCACCCCGCCGATCTTGAGCGCGGCGACGATCTCGCGCAGGTCGTCGGCCATTGGCGCGCGCAGGGCGAGCGTGCGCACCGCCATCGCGTCGACCTCGCTCTCGAGCGCGTCGAGCTTCTTGTCGCGGGCGACGACTTCCTGGCCGAGCGCCTCGTCGCCCCTGACCAGCGCGCGCATACCTTCCTCGATCGCCAGCTCGGCGAGCCCGCCCATCTCGGCGATCAGGCCGCGCAGCCGGGTGATGTCCTCGTCGAATGCCTTGACCGTGTGCTCTGCCATCGCCCGTGATCCTATCCGTAGCGGCCGGTGATGTAATCCTTGGTCCGCACTTCGCGGGGATTGGTGAAGATTTCCGAGGTCTCGCCGTATTCGACCATCCGCCCGAGGTGGAAGAAGGCAGTGCGCTGCGACACGCGCGCGGCCTGCTGCATCGAGTGGGTGACGATGACGATCGCGTAACGGCCGCGCAGTTCGTCGATCAGCTCCTCGATCCTCGCGGTGGCGATCGGGTCGAGCGCCGAGCACGGCTCGTCCATCAGGATCACCTCGGGCTGTACGGCGATCGCACGGGCGATGCACAGCCGCTGCTGCTGCCCGCCGGAGAGCGCAGTGCCGGAATCGTCCAGGCGGTCCTTGACCTCGTCCCACAGGCCGGCCCGCCGCAGCGCCTTTTCGACGATCGCCTCGAGCTCGCTGCGGTTGCCGGCGAGGCCGTGGATGCGCGGGCCGTAGGCCACGTTCTCGAAGATCGACTTGGGGAACGGGTTGGGCTTCTGGAACACCATGCCGACCCGGGCGCGCAGCTGCACCACGTCCATGTTCGAGCGGTAGATGTCCTCCCCGTCGAGTTCGATCGTGCCTTCGACGCGGGCGCTGGCGATCGTGTCGTTCATGCGGTTCAGCGCGCGCAGGAAGGTCGACTTGCCACAGCCGGACGGGCCGATGAAGGCGGTCACGTATTCGCGCGGGATGTTGATCGTGACCGAGTCCACGGCCTTCTTGTCGCCGTAGAACACGGAGACGTCGCGGGCGCGCATCTTCGGCTCGGGGGTGGTCGGTTCGGTCACCATGTCTTCTCGAAACGGTTGCGGAGGTAGATGGCGAGCGCGTTCATCGCCAGCAGGAACCCCAGGAGAACGATGATCGCCGCGCTCGTCCGTTCGACGAACCCGCGGTCGATCTCGTCGGACCACAGGAATATCTGCACCGGCAGTACGGTCGCCGGGTCGGTCAGCCCGTCCGGCGGCGTGGCGACGAAGGCGCGCATGCCGATCATCAGCAGCGGCGCGGTCTCGCCGAGTGCGCGGGCCATGCCGATGATCGTGCCCGTGAGGATGCCGGGCAGCGCCAGCGGCAGCACATGGTGGAACACGACCTGGATCGGCGAGGCGCCGAGCGCCATCGCCCCGTCGCGGATCGACGGGGGCACGGCCTTGATCGCGTTGCGCCCGGCGATGACGATCACCGGCATGGTCATCAACGCGAGGGTCATGCCCCCGATCAGCGGCGCCGAGCGCATGTTCGGGAAAAGTGTCAGGAATACCGCGAGGCCCAGCAGGCCGAAGATGATCGAGGGCACCGCGGCGAGATTGTTGATCGAAACCTCGATCAGGTCGGTCCAGCGGTTCCGCGGCGCGTATTCCTCGAGGTAGAGCGCGGCGAGCACGCCGATCGGGAAGGCGAGGGCGAGCGTCACCAGCATCGTCAGCATCGAGCCCTTGAGCGCGCCCCAGATGCCGACCAGCTGCGGATCGGTTGCGTCCGACCGGGTGAGGAACCCGGGGTCGAATTCCCTGGAAAGAACACCCTGTTCGGCGAGCCGGCGCGCGAGCGGCTGGAGCGCCGGCTGGCCGTCGCCGGAGAAGGCCGAGGCGAGGTTCTTGCCGACGGGAAGTGCGAACTCCGCACGCCCCTGCAACAGCGCGGGGTCGTCGGCGACGGCCGCCGCGACCGTTCGCCAGGCGTCCCCTGAAAGCTGGGCAGCCGCTTCGTCCCCGAAGGCCTCTGCCGCGCTGAAACGGACGAGATCGGGCAGACCCTGCCGTTCGAGCGCGCGTGCGGCCTCGGCCTCGCCGACCCCCGGAGGCAGCGAAAGACCGACAGTGGTGAAGTCGACCGGAACCTTCAGGGTCGTCCGCTGGAAGCCGCCGATTCCGTTGACCGTCATCGTCACCAGCAGGAACGCCAGCACGGCGACCGAGAACAGCACCGCCGCAAGGCCGAGCAGCCGAAAGCGGCGCTCGGCCGCGTAGCGCTTCCTGAGACGCGCCTCGAAAGCCGCGGTGCGGGTCGGGGCGAGGACGTCACTCATAGGCTTCGCGGAACCGCCTGACGACGCGCAGCGCGACGACGTTGAGCGCCAGCGTGACGAGGAACAGCACGAAGCCGAGCGCGAAAGCACTCAGCGTCGCCGGGTGGTCGAAGCTGCCTTCGCCGGTCAGCATGCCGACGATCTGGAAGGTCACCGTGGTCATCGCCTCGAGCGGGTTGGCGGTCAGGTTGGCTGCGGCACCCGCGGCCATGACCACGATCATCGTCTCGCCGATCGCCCGGCTGATCGCCAGCATCACGCCGGCGACGATTCCTGGAAGTGCCGCGGGGACGAGCACGCGGCGGATCGTCTCGCTGGTCGTTGCGCCGAGCGCGAGGCTGCCGTCGCGCATCGCCTGCGGCACGGCGGCGATCGAATCGTCGGCCATCGAAGAGACGAAGGGGATGATCATCACCCCCATGACCAGCCCGGCCGCGAGCGCGCTCTCGCTCGAGGCATTGGCGATGCCCACGGCCTGCGCGAGGTCGCGCACGAGCGGCGCCACGGTCAGCGCGGCAAAGTAGCCGTAGACCACGGTGGGCACCCCGGCGAGGATCTCGAGCGCGGGCTTGAGCACCTTGCGCGCGCGCCGGTCGGCGTACTGCGTCAGGAATATCGCGCTCATCAGCCCGAGCGGGATGGCGACGACCATGGCGATGACCGCGCCGATGTAGATCGTGCCCCAGAACAGCGGCAGCGCGCCGTAGCGCGACGGGTCCGGGGTCTCGGCGCTGCTCATCGGGTCGGGGCCCCAGTGGGTCCCGAACAGGAAATCGACCGGGCTGACCATCCCGAAAAAGCGGACGGTTTCGAAGACAAGGCTCACGAAGATCCCGAGCGTGGTCAGGATCGCCACCAGTGAGGCGAGGAGCAGGAGCGCCATCACGCCGCGCTCGACCTTGTGGCGGGCGGCGAAGTCCGGCCTGAGGCGCAGGAATCCCCAGGTTCCGCCGGCAAAGGCGATCGCCAATGTCGCGGCGAGACCGATCAGGTCGTAGCGCGCGATCGCCTCGCGGAAAGGCTCGACCAGGCCCTGCGCGGCCGGATTGAACACCCCCGACGTGGCGCCGACGGCGACGCTGCGCGCCTCGCCGAGGATCGTGTCGCGCTGGAAGCCGAACGGCGGCAGGCCGGCGGCCTCGGGGGACGCCAGCACCGACTGCATCACGAGCTGCGGCGACACGGCGCTCCACAACAGCCCGAACAGCAGCACCGGCACGGCGATCCACAGCGCGACGTACCAGGCGTGGTAGTTCGGCAGCGCTGCCAGCCGCCCTTCGGGCGCGGCGCGGCGAAAGCTCCACGCGCGCGCCCGTGCCCCGAGCCAGCCGACGAGGCCAAGGCCCAGAGCCAGCAGCAACAGGAACGCGGGCGACATCGGCCGGGCGGGGTTCTAGTCGAGATCGGCCGCTGTGAGCGGGGTGAACTCGCGTGCGGCGGCTTCGCTCCGCGCCGCGACGTCGTCGGGATTCGCCACCAGGCCGATCGCCGTCAGCGGTCCGTCGCCTCCCCACGACCTGGCCCATTCGGCGACGAACTCGCGCAAGCCGCGGATCGCGTCGAGGTGGGCGTTCTTGACGTAGATGTAGAGCGGCCGCGCGCCCGGGTACTCGAACGAGGCTACGGTCTCGTAGGTCGGCTCGACGCCGTTCATGGCGAGGCCCTGGACCCTGTCGGCGTTTTCCTCGAGATAGGAGAAGCCGAACACGCCGACGACGTTCGGATTGCTCTCGATCTTCTGGACGATGAGGTTGTCCTGCTCGCCTTGGTCGACGTACTTCCCGTCGGACCTCAGCTCGGTGCAGAGTTGCTCGTGGCGATCCTCGTCGGTTTCCTTGAGCGTCTTCATCTCCGAGTTGCTCTCGCATCCCGGGATCAGCACAAGCTCCTTGAGCGCATCGCGCGTCCCCGAGGTCGAGGGCGGGCCGTAGACGAGGATCGGCAGATCGGGCAGCGACGGATCGACGTCGCGCCAGCTCTGGGCGGTCTGTTCCCGGCCGAACGGGCGTGCGGCTAGCGCGCGGTAGACGATTTCCGGCGTCAGGTTCAGCCGGATGCCGCCCCGCGCCGAGGCGAAGGCGAGGCCGTCGAGCCCGACCTGGATCTCGGTGATCTCGGTCACCCCGTTCGCCTGGCAGGTCTCGAACTCGCTCGCCTTCATCCGCCGCGAGGCGTTGACGACATCGGGATGGCTCGCGCCGATGCCGGCGCAGAACAGCGCGATCCCGCCCCCGGACCCGGTCGCCTCTATGATCGGCGAGCCGAGTTCCGGGTTCGAGCGGGCGAAGTTCTCCGCTACCAGCTTGGCGAACGGGTATACGGTCGACGAGCCGACCACGGTGACCGACTGGCGGGTGCCTTCGCCCGTCCCGCCGCAAGCGGCGAGCGAGGCCGCAAGCAAGGCAGCGACGGGAAGTCGCAGGTATCTGGTCATGATCATCCCCTGGAGATTTTCCGGCCTGTTAGGTCCGTTTTGTGACAATCTGACGACAGTCTTCGGCACATCGGTTCGGGACGGCGTGTCGTGTGGATCAGAAATCGACCTGCGCGCGCAGGCCCAGCGTATCGACCTGGTAATCGCGGTCAGCTCCGGCCGGCACGGCTGCGCCGTCGATCCACAGGTGCCCGTAGTTGAGGAGGAACCGGACGCGGTCGGTCAGCATCCAGACCGCCGACAGCCCGGCCAGCTGCTGCGTGCCTCCGGCGATCGCTCCGTCGTCGAGGTCGAGCCGGTCGTAGCGCGCGCTGAGCTGGATCGCGCCGATTCCGCCCTCGGTGACCGGGTGGACCGGCTTGACCCGATCGAACGCGCCATCCTTGTAGGCCGCCGTGTCGCCAGGCGTAAGCAGCATGCCGACCTCGAGGTAACCGCCTTGGAAGGTCGGATCGTCCAGACCCGGACGAAGGGCCGTCATCACGTGCCCCTCGGCCACGGCATGGAACGGCCCCCGCACGTAGGCCACCTCGACGCCGAAATTCCGTTCGCCCGAGGCCGAGAAGCTGCCCGTGTCGACGAGGCGGCCATCGGTCATGTGCAGAAACGGACGCGCGCGGTAGCGCAAGGTGGCTCCGGCGTGATTGAGCTCGCGATAGTGGGCGGAGCCGCCCAGGTGCAGCGTTCCACCGGCGACTTCGGGGCTCAGGACGACACGGCCGTCGAGGCTGAAGCTGTCGCTGCGGTCTTCGCCGAAATCCTGAATGGTCTCGGCGAAGGCGCCGATCTGGACGAGCAGTCCGTCGCTCGAATAAGTGCCGCTGAGCCCGACGCGGCGCTCGAAGCCGAAGGCCGAGGTGAACGCGGCACGTTCCATCATCGAGGTGAACAGGTCGCTGGTCATTTCTTCGAGGCCGCCGAACGGCTTGTGATGACCGAGCGTGAAAGTGAGCGCGTCGCTCGCCTCGTAGGTGAGGTAGACGTCGGTCAGCTCGACTTTCGAGCCTTCGACCGCGCCGGCGAAGTCGGCCTCGATCCGGTAGCCGAAGTTCCCCGGCAGGTCGCCTTGCACGCCGAGATAGGCCCGCCGGACTTCTGCCGCGGTTCCGAACGCATCGCCGGCGATGCCGCCCGGAACATCGATCGTCCCGGCATCGACTTGCAGGCGCCCGCGCGGTTTCAGCGTGAACCCGCCGAGGGAACTCTCCGGCACTGCGCTTCGCCCGGCCTGTGGGGCCGACGATTCGGACGGTCTGGCCGTCGGCTCCGATGGGGAAGGCGGGCCCTGCTCCAGCTGGGCCAGCGCCGGGAGCGGAGCCAGCGCCGAGCCGGCAAGGATCAGGGAAAGCAGGTGACGCACGAACGATATCCCGATGTGGTGAAGGAGGGGCGTGTGTGTCCCCGCTATGTCCTGGCTATTGCCGTTTCATGACACCGCGAACGGTTACCCACAGCGTTCGTGCCATCAGGCCTCGCCCCCGGAACCCGGATCGTCCCGCTTCGTCAGGGGGAGCCGCACCGTCACCGTCGTTCCCTCGCCGAGCGCGCTGTCGATGTCGAGTCGCCCGCGGTGACGCTCGACGATGTGCTTGACGATCGCGAGGCCGAGGCCGGTCCCGCCCGCCGCGCGGCTGCGGCCGGGGTCCGTGCGGTAGAATCGCCGGGTCAGGTGCGGCAGGTGTTCGGGCGCGATCCCCTCGCCGCGATCCCTTACCGTGAGCACGGCCATGTTACGCTCGCCCGGCGCGAGGCCGACCGAGACCTTTGTGCCGGGCTCGCCGTACTTGAGCGCGTTGTCGACGAGGTTGCGGACCAGCTGCTCGAGTTGCCGGCGATCGCCGCGGACGGCGAGCTCTTCGCCGCCGCCGAGCCATTCCAGCCGATCCTGCCGGTCGGGCCCGGCCGCATCGCGCGCGGCCTGCTGCACGAGTCCCGCCAGCCCGACCGTCTCGCGCGGCAGGTCGTGCTTCTCGGCCTCGACCACCGACAGCGACATCAGGTCGCTGACGAGGTTCTGCAGTCGCCTGGCTTCCTTCAGCACGACGCCCTGGAAGCGCCCGGTGCGCTCGTCGTCGATCGTGGGACCTCCGTCGATCAGCGTCTCCATGTACCCGATGATCGAGGCGAGGGGGGTACGCAGTTCGTGACTGGCGTTGGCCACGAAATCGGTGTGCGCGCGGCTCACGTCGGCCTCACTGGTGCGGTCGACCAGCTCGACTAGACTGTAGCGCCCGTCGATCGCATGGCGGGTCACCTGCCAGACGCTGCGCGGGTCGGTCAGCCCCTGCACGGTTTCGGTGCCGTCCTGCGCGCGGGTCAGCAGGTCGACCGCCGCCGGATGTCGAAATGCCACCCGCGCGTCCTGCCCGAGAGTGTGCGCGCCGAGCGCTTCGCGGGCAGCGGCGTTGGCGACGATGATCCGGTTGTCGTCGAGCACCAGCATCGGCAGGCGGAAGGGCTCGATCAGGTCGTGCAGTCCGGATGGCGTCAGCTGGACGCCGTCCCGGGCCTGGGCCAGGGCACGATCCTCGGGCGGTGGCGTCGCCAGGCAGAGCGAGGCTATCCACACCAGGACGGCGGCGGCCGCCAGCCAGACGCTGGTCCCGCCCGCGATCAGCAGCACGCCGGCGACGAGCGCGATGGCTATTCCGGCGGCGGGGATGGGACGGCCGAGCAGCATCGCGGTCCGCTTTACGGCCGGTATGTTACAGCTGCCAGCACCAAGGCCGTCGCGCTTCGAAACCGTACGAATTTCCTCGCGCTCCCGAGCCGGGGAAACGCTATGATGAGCGCGACGTGACGTTCCGCCGGAATGGAGGCTGCCATGGCATCGCCGCTGTTGAAGTTCCTGCCCCCGCTCGCACTGTTCGGCTTGGCCACTCCATCAGCGGCCGTCGACGAGATCGTCGTGAAGCGCGGGTGGCAGCAAGTCGATTTCGCGCAGTCCGGCCGATGCCGGGCGGAAGTGCGCGGCAACGGTCAATTCTACCGCATCGCCGGTGCCGGCATGGAGCCGGGCGAGCGTGTGCTGGTCGTGCTGCGCAATGAGGACCTCAGGCCCCTGCAATACCGCCTGGTTGCCGATGGCGACGGCATGTGGCGCGAGTTCTATGTGCCGTTCGTCTGGCATCTCGAGGGCGGGGTGGTCTCGGTCGACGTCCAGGGCGCGCGCTGCAGCCTCGCGCTGTCGTTCCCGTGGCAGAGGAGGCGTCTGTGACGATTCGCCGCATCGAACCTGGCCCGCGAATGAGCCAGGCCGTGGTTCACGGCGGGGTTGTCTACCTCGCCGGACAAGTCGGCGCGCCGGGCGCCAGCGTGACCGAGCAGACGCGCGCGGTTCTCGCCCAGATCGACCGCCTCCTGGCGGAGGCCGGGTCGGACAAGTCGCGGCTGCTGTCGGCGACGATCTGGCTCGACGACATTGCCGACTTCGGCGAGATGAACGCGGTGTGGGAAGCGTGGATCGATCCGGCGAACCCACCCGCGCGCGCGACCGGCGAGAGCCGCCTCGCCGCGCCGGAGTTCAAGGTGGAGATCATCGTCACCGCCGCTTGCGGCTGACGCCTGCGTTGCTGGTGACCCCTACGGGACTCGAACCCGTGTTTCAGCCGTGAGAGGGCCGCGTCCTGACCGCTAGACGAAGGGGCCTTGGTAACCAGCAATAGCAGCCTTTCGTGGTGACCCCTACGGGAATCGAACCCGTGTTTCAGCCGTGAAAGGGCCGCGTCCTGACCGCTAGACGAAGGGGCCACGCCCGAAGGCGAGCGGCGCACTTAGTGGGGGGCGGGAGCGGGGTCAAGCCCTGCCCGGAACGGCCGTTAATCGGCCCAGGCGGCGTCCTCGAGATGGAGCTCGGCCTGGGGGCGGCTGCCCCAGTCGTCGATCTTGGCCCGGCCGGCGAGCCACAACCGGCGCCCTTTCGCCCCGTGCAGCAGCGCTTGGCCGAGATCGCTCTGCGCCATGCGGAACGCGATCGCCTTGAACGAGCCGCCGTCGTGCCCGCCGGCGATCAGGCGCAGGTGGTCGTTGCCGACCACGTCGGACTTGATCAGGTGAACCGGCCCGACCGCCACGCGCGGACCGGGCCAGCCGACTCCGAAGGGACCGGCGCTGTCGAGCGTCGCGACGAGGTCGGGCGTGAGGCCGCCCGGGGCGAGCGACAGGTCGAGCAGGGTGGTCTGCTCCGCCGATGCGCGCGCGACCGCGGCGGCGAGCCGGTCGTCGAGCCACTCGGCAAGCGCTTCGAGCTTGTCGCCCGCGACGGTCAGCCCGGCAGCCATCGCGTGACCGCCGCCGGCCACCAGCAGGCCGCTGTCGCGCGCGCCGATCACCGCGGCGCCAAGGTCCACGCCGGCAATCGAGCGGCCCGAACCCTTGCCCTCGGCGCCTTCGTCGTCGAGCGCGATGACCAGCGTCGGCTTGCCCGTCTTCTCCTTGATCCGCCCGGCGACGATGCCGATCACGCCCGGGTGCCAGCCGCGCCCGGCCACGACCACCACCGCGCGGTTGTGCTGGGCGGCAAGCTGGGTCTCGGCGGCTTCCTGCACGGCGAGCTCGATCGCCCGGCGCTCCTCGTTGAGCTGCGACAGCTGCGCCGCAATCGCCTGAGCCTCGTCGGGGTCCTCGGTCGTCAGCAGGCGCACGCCGAGCGTGGCTTCGCCGACGCGGCCGCCGGCGTTGATCCGCGGCCCGAGTGCGAAGCCGCAGTCGCTGCAGCTCGGCGCACGGGCCAGGCGGCTCGCGTCGATCAGGGCCGCCAGCCCGGTGTTCCCGCGCCGGGCCATGACCTTGAGCCCTTGCGCGACAAATGCCCGGTTGAGCCCGTGCAGGGCGGCGACGTCAGCGACCGTGCCAAGCGCCACCAGGTCGAGCAGGCTCATCAGGTCGGGCTCGTCACGGCCCTCGAAGAACCCCCGGCGGCGCAGGGTGCGCACCACCGCGACCGCCAACAGGAATGCCACGCCGACTGCAGCGAGGTGCCCGTGCGCGGCGGCCTCGTCGCACTCGTCGAGCCGGTTGGGATTGACCAGCGCGAAAGCCCGCGGGAGTTCGGAGGCACACTTGTGGTGGTCGACGACGATCACGTCGATCCCCGCGGCGTGCGCGGCCGCGAGCGCGTCGAAGGCCATCGCGCCGCAGTCGACGGTGACGATCAGGCTCGATCCCTCGGCGCCGAGCTTGACGAGCGCTTCGCCGCTCGGCCCGTAGCCTTCGAGCAACCGGTCAGGGATGTAGTGCCGCGCCTCGTGGCCGAGCGTACGGAACAGGCGGATCAGCAGCGCCGCGCTGGTGGCGCCGTCGACGTCGTAATCGCCGTAGACGGTGACCGTTTCCTTCGCGAGCACGGCCTCGGCCACCCGCTCGGCGGCGAGGTCCATGTCGGCAAACAGCGACGGATCGGGCAGGAAGCTGCGCAGGCTCGGGCTGCGGTGCCGCGCGAGGTCGTCGCGCGTCACGCCGCGCGCCAGCAGCAGCTGGGTGACGATGTCGTCCTCGAGCCCGGCCGCGCCGTCCCCGAGCTCCATGTTCCCGCCGCGCCAGCGCCAGGCCTTGCCGGTCAGCGAGCGCTCGACGCCGAAGACTGCGGGGCGGGTGGCCATTCGCCGGACCTAGCCGAGCCCTGCTCGGCTGCAAAGCCGCGCGGAGCCCTCGTCGACAGCTAAGCCGTGGCCATCGCCGCGTTCGCGGCGCTGAGGATCGCGCGAACGCTGGCGGTGGCGACGTCCTCGTCGATCCCTACGCCCCAGATCGTGCGGCCGTCGGGAAGCACGCATTCGAGGTAGGCCGCGGCGCGAGCGTCCGAGCCCTTGCCGAGTGCGTGCTCGAAGTAATCGGCGACCTCGATCTCGAGCCCGAAGGTCTGCCGCAGCGTCGCCAGCACCGAGGAGACCAGGCCCTTGCCGCGGCCGCTGACCTGCTGGTTCTTGCCGCCCACGGAGATCGTGCCGGCGAACAGCCGGGTACCGTCACTCGCGCGGGTCTCCTCGTAATCGACGAGTTCGAACGTCGCGCCTTCCTCACCGAGGTAATAGGCCTCGCGGAACGTCTGCCAGATGTCGTCGGCATTGAGCTCGCGGCCGAGCTCGTCGGCGACGCGCTGCACGTGGCGCGAGAAGTCGACCTGCAGCTTCTTCGGCAGCTTGAGCCCCTGGCTCTGCTCGAGCACCCAGGCAAAGCCGCCCTTGCCACTCTGCGAGTTGACCCGGATCACCGCTTCGTAGGTTCGCCCGAGGTCGGCCGGGTCGATCGGCAGGTAGGGCACGCGCCAGCGCTCGTCGTTCTGCTGCGCATGGGCTTCGAAGCCCTTCTTGATCGCATCCTGATGGCTGCCCGAGAACGCCGTGAACACCAGCTCGCCGCCGTAGGGATGGCGCGGATGCACGGGAATCTGGTTGCAGTACTCGACGGTCTCGATGATGCGGTCGATGTCGGAGAAGTCGAGCCCCGGGTCGATGCCCTGAGTGTACATGTTGAGCGCGACCGTCACCAGGCAGCAGTTGCCGGTGCGCTCGCCGTTGCCGAACAGGCAGCCCTCGACGCGGTCGGCGCCGGCCATCAGCCCGAGCTCGGCCGCGGCCACGCCGGTGCCGCGGTCGTTGTGCGTGTGCAGGCTGACGCAGGCGGCCTCGCGGTTCGGCAGGTTGCGGCAGAAGTACTCGATCTGGTCGGCGTAGATGTTGGGGGTCGCCGCCTCGACCGTCGCCGGCAGGTTGAGGATCAGCGGCCGCTCTTTGGTCGGCTGGAGGATGTCCATCACCGCCTCGCAGACCTCGAGGCTGAAGTCGATTTCCGCGGTGGAGAAGGTCTCCGGCGAGTATTCGAAGTGCCAGTCGGTGTCGGGGCGCTTGGCCGCCTCGTCACGCAGCAGTTTCGCTGCGTTGACCGCGATCTGCTTCACCTCGTCGCGGGTCATGCGGAAAACGATTTCGCGCCAGGCCGGGCTCAGCGCGTTGTAGACGTGCACGATCGCCGCGCGGGCGCCCTCGAGGCTCTCGAACGAGCGCTCGATCAGGTCCTTGCGCGCCTGGGTCAGCACCTGGACAGTCACGTCGTCGGGGATCTTGCCCGAGCGGACGAGATCCTGGATGAAATCGAACTCGGTCTGCCCGGCGGCCGGGAAGCCGATCTCGATCTCCTTGACGCCGATCTCGACCAGCAGGTCGAAGAAGCGGTGCTTCTTCACCGCGTCCATCGGGTCGACGATCGCCTGGTTGCCGTCGCGCAGGTCGGTCGACAGCCAGCGCGGGGGCGCGGTGATGGTCCGGCTCGGCCATTGTCGGTCGGTCAGGTTGATCGGGGGGAAGGGCCTGTATTTGCGGCCCGGTTCCGTGAGCATGGTCATGGCAGTTCGCCTTATCGCCTCGCAAGCGCGCGGCAAGGGCCGCGGCGCGTTTTCGACTTTGGGTTTAGCAGGCCCTTAGGCGGGTGCCCGCGCCACGCGCAGGCCGATACACGCGCCTAAGGGCGCGTAAGTCGAAGCAGCGGCAGGAGCGCGCGGCAGGTCATGCGGCCACGATATGGGCGAATGGTTGCCAATTGTCTAGCAGAGGCGTCCGGCCGGGGCAGGGAGCCGCCGGCCGGACGCCGATTCCCCTTATTGCTTCTCGGACGCGACCGTGGTGTCGAGTTCGACTTCGTCGCCCAGCATCGGAATCATGCCGCCGAGGTTCCACTCGGAGCGCTTGATCGTCGTTTCGCCCTCGAAGCCGACCGTCGCGCGCTGGTTGAACGGATTGTTACCTGCGCCCACGAATTCGGCGTCGATCGTCACCGGCTTGGTGACGCCGTTGAGCGTCAGGTCGCCGGTGATCTTCGCTTCGTCGCCGTCCACGGTCACCGAGGTCGAGACGAACCGCGCCGGGGCGGGCTCCGCGCCGAAGAAGTCGGCCGGGCGGCCGTCCTGGCCGGCGCGGGTCAGGTGATCGGTCAGGCCGGGGCTCGCGGTCACGACCTTGGCGATCGGGATCGTCACGTCGACTTTGGCAGCGGAGAGGTTGGCGGGGTCGAGCGTCAGGGTTCCCTCGACGTCGCCGAAGATTCCGAAATAGTCGTTGAAGCCGAAGTGGTTGACCCGCCAGCCCACGAGCGAGTGGTTGGGGTCGGCCTTGTAGGTGCCCGCCGTCACCCGGCTGGCATCGGGCGCGCCGGGAGGTCCCGAGGGGCCGCCCTGTGCGTGGAGCGATCCCACGGCGAGCGCTGCCAGTCCGGCCGCGGCGATGGAAAACGTCAGTTTGCGCATGAGGGGTCTCCCGGTGAGCTGTTTCGCGGCCAGTCTGGCGCGCCACTTTGACAATGTCCACCGTGAAGCGGTGGGTTGCCTCGAGCTGTCATGTCTGACGCAAGTGGATTGGGGAGATGCAAACCACGAAACCGCAGCCCGCCCGCTTGCGTTCGCTCGGTTCGTCGCACCTAGGGTCTTTGCCGATGGCAGGGCCCGGGAAACTCGGGCATGATGAACGGGTTATAGGACGCGAGGGGCCATCGTGAAGCGCTTCCCGGCCATCAGACGGGCGATGTTGGCGGACGTGCCCGCATGGCAGGCGCTCGGCTGGAGCGTGCTCGCGGTGGGCGTGGCGACCGCGGTTCGCGGGGCGATCGATCGGGGCGGCGCGGGAATCCCCTTCCTGACCTATTTTCCGGCCCTGACGCTGGTCTCGCTGTTCCTCGGGTGGCGTTGGGGCGCGGCGGTAGCGCTCGCTTCCGGCGTCGCGGCAAACCGCCTGCTCAGCACGGACCCGATCCTGTTCTACTCGGGCGGGCGCGACATGGTGCTGGCGGCGCTGTTCGTGCTGTCGTGCGCGGCGCTGGTCGGAATCGGGGAGATCGCCCGGCGTACGGTGCGCGAGGCTGACGCGGCCATGGCGCGCGAGGAGGCGCTGAACCGCGAACTGCTGCACCGGGTCAAGAACATGCTCGCCACGGTCAACGCGATGGCGGTGCTGACCGCGCGGCACAGCGACCCCGACAGTTTCGTTCCGGCGCTGACCGGGCGCGTGCAGGCGCTCGAGCGCGCAACGGAGCTGCTCGGCGCCGGCGAGAGCGCGCCGTGCGAAGTCGCCCGGCTGGTCGAAGCGGCGATCGAACCCTTCAGCGCCGGGAGCAATTTCCTGGTGGAGGGCGCTCCCTGCAGGCTCCCGCGCGAATCGTGCGTGCCGCTGAGCCTCGCGCTTCACGAGCTCTCGACGAATGCGGTCAAGTACGGCGCGCTGTCGGTACCGGAGGGGCGCGTGAGCATAGCCTGGACGCTCGAACCCGGTGGCGACGTGCTGCGACTGGTCTGGACCGAAGCCGCCGGCCCGCCCGTCGCGCTGCCCACGCGCTCCGGGATCGGCAGCCAGTTGCTGCGGGCGCAGGCCGGCCTGGCGGCCGTCGAGCTCGAATACCGTCCCGAGGGCGTGCGCTGCGAAATCGCGATCGAGGGCGTGGTCGGGTCGCCCTAGGACGATCCCCCTCGCATCGCCTCGGCCACGGTATTGAAGATGTCGCTGAGGTTGAGCCCCAGCGAAACGAAGGCGGCTACCAGCGCGATCGAGATGAGCGCGGCGATCAGGCCGTACTCGATCGCGGTCGCACCGTCCTCATCCCTCAGCAGGCGTATCAGCATCCTTGTTCCCCCCGGTGTTTTCGCCGGGGATGGGCGCCGGATCGTTAGCCCCGCCTGATCGGGCAAGGTTAACCGCGCTGACGGGCGGTCAGGGCTTCACCGCGCTGACCAGCGAATAGTAGCCGCCTCCGGTTCGAACGGCTTGCACCCCAGTGAAGCCGGCGCCTTCGAGGATCGCGCGGAATTCGGGCAACGAATACTGCTTGCCAAGCGTGCCGATCAACATGAGCAGGCTGAACGCCGCGGCGTGCCATGGCCCGGTGCCATCGTCGTCCATCAGGATTTCGGACAGGAAGATGCGCCCGCCCGCGGGCAATGCATCGAAGCTCTTCTTCGCTAGCAGGGCGTTGGTCTCGAAGGACCAGTCGTGGAAGACGTTGGCGAAGAAGTGCGCGTCGGCCCCGGTGGGCCATTCCTCGGTGAACATGTTGCACGCGTGCGTGGCAACCTGACCGCTCATCCCGGCGCGCTCCACGTACTTGCCGGCTTCTGCGGCCATGGCGGCGAGGTCCATCAGCGTGACCTTGAGGCCCGGATGAGCCCGGGCGATTTCGGTCCCGTAGACGCCCGAGCCGCAGCCTACGTCCATCAGGTGCCTGACTTCGCCGAACACCGCCTGCGCCGCCGCGCCGCGCGCCGGGGCCATCGAGTGCGCGTGCATGAACCAGGCGATGCGCTCGGCAGCCTCGGCACCCATCTCGCCGCGCTCCCATTCGGGGGCACCCGAATTGAAGCTCTCCGGCCTGCGGCCCGTACGCACCGCCTCGAGCAGCTGATTGTGCAGGGGTACGCGATCGCGGTAGCCGAGCAGGAACCCGCCCCAGTATCCCTCGCCGTCCGGATGGAGCCAGGTCCGCGCCGGCGGCAGCGCGCGCCAGCGACCCTCGCGCTTCTCGACCAGGCCCGAAGAGGCGAGGGCCGCCAGCAGGATCGCCAGCGCGTGCTCGTCGAGCCCGAGCCCGAGAGCCAGTTCCCCCGTGGTCAGCGCGGCATCCGAAACCGCGCGGAACAGCCCGAGCTCGTCGGCCACCGTCGCCACGGGAAGACGGAACTGCGACTCCCACATGTCCCAGATCAGGCGGTCGTCGGTCGTCGGCGGCAGGTGGCTCATACGGGGCTCTCCTCAGTAGCAGGCGCCTTGATAGCCACGCCGGGCGGCTTGACCAGCCCAGAGCGCTCGTCCCGCCGGCTGTGGCTTCGTCGCGAATGATCGACCTGACGCTCTCACCGCTCGGCCTGAGGGGCTGCCGACCTTACCACGAGGAACTTCGCGATTCAGGCCGGGCCCCGTCAAGGCCACGCCAAAGGTGGGAAGCGACCAACAGCCGCCGCTGACAGCCTCGGCACCCAGTCATCCTTGGGAATACGCGGAGATCAGCACTTTGGGATCGTCTCGACCGTGCCGGCCTCCAGCACCCTGGCCGCGCTCTACGCGGAATGGAGAGTTCTGACCGTGGGACCAAGCACGCCCCGTGCCGAATGAATTGACATGTCGGCCACCTAACGGCTTGTATATACGTTGGATTCAGACGGTTCAGGGGGGGCGATGCCCACGATCTACGACGATGGCGATAGCATCAGCGCCTTCGAGGATGCGCCCGACGGGGTCGACGGCAGGGTGTGGTACGATCACTTCAACGACGTTTACATCGAGTTCCGGCCCAACGGGGGCCGGGGCACCGATGCCAATCTTTCGTGGTCATCTTTCGGATCCGCGCACGACTATCACCTGCGCGCGTGGGGCGGGGACGGTGGAGACGGGGTCATCGCTCACGAGGGCGTGGGCGCCGACGGGGGGCATGGCGTCCTTGAGGTCACGGGTCCGCAGACCGTAGCCGAGCAGGGGAACCGGTCCTGGTTCACGGTCTTCGGCCACGCGATCGGTGGGCACGGCGGAACACCATCGGGCACTGGGGGCAACGCGTCCGCTACCATTCACGCAGCCGATGCCATAATCCGCGGCCATCTCCAGTATGGCATGGAGGCTAACGGAGTCGTCGCCACGGCGGCGCTCTATGCCAACCACTTCGAACTGCGACGTGACGGCCGGCTGACGGTCGCGCTCGAGGCGACGGGCACAGCCGACCAATCGGCGGTAGTCAGCCACACCCATGTGGAAGCCTCCAGCGGAGACAACACCGTAAACATCCGGCTCCGACTCGGTGACCTGGCCGGCGGAAGCAGCGAGCTGCTCATCGCGAACAACACTTTCCGGATGGGTGGAGGAAGCGACTGGGTAACGATCGGGAGTTCTTCGTCGATCGCACCCGCGTTGCAGGGCAACGTCTTCGACGGCGGCGCTGGCTGCGATGTCCTGACCTTCGATTTCTCGGCGAATCTCGACATTGTCCTCGCGTCGATCGGAATCGCGAACTTCGAGCATGTGCGAACCGGCATCGGCGCGGACACGCTGACCGGAGACGAGTATGGAAACGGCCTGCACGGAGGCTGGAACGAAGACGTTCTCTTCGGGGGACGGGGCGATGACCTTCTCGATGGGGGTGCGGGCGACGACAGGCTGGTCGGCGGAGACGGCGAGGATACCGCGTGGTTCCTGTCGGACGCTGACGCAGCAGGCATCGATGCAAGCTTGCGGCTCGGGACGGCAACGGGAGCGGGCTTCGATCTACTCGAGGAAATCGAGAACTTGCGAGGCTCGGCATACGGCGATCGACTGGAAGGTGACTCGGCGGCCAATCGGCTGGAGGGGGAAGGCGGCGACGACATTCTGAGGGGCCTGGCCGGCGACGATATCCTGGTCGGCGATTGGGCAGGAGTGGGCTGCAGCGCGCTGCGACCGTTCATCGAGCCCGGCGATGATATGCTCATCGGCGGAAACGGCTGGGACACCGCCGATTATTCCGGGCATCAGCGGGTGACGATCGACTTACGGATCGACGTTTGGCAGGACACGACCTCGGCCGGACACGATACCCTGATCGGCGTCGAGAACGTAATAGGCACCGACTTCGCCGATCAGTTGGTCGGCAACGTCTTCAGCAACATGCTCGTCGGTGGCAGAGGCAATGACTACCTATTCGGGGAGGGCGCGTCCGACGTCTTGATCGGGGGGGCGGGTCGCGACACGCTCGACGGGGGCGAAAAGGCCGACGAGCTTCTGGGCGGAGCTGGGGATGACATCTACGTGGTCGACACGGTCAACGACAAGATCGTTGAGTATGCGACTGGCGGTCATGACCTCGTGCGGAGCTGGGCGGCCGATTTCACCCTTGCACGCCATGTCGAAGATCTCGCCCTGCAAGGCTCCAAGGCGGCGAACGGGACCGGGAACGATCTGGCGAATTCCTTGCGCGGCAACAGTGCCAGCAACACCCTTAACGGCCTGAGTGGCGACGACCTCCTCGAGGGAGCGGGAGGGGCAGATGTGCTCAAGGGCGGACGAGGGCGCGACACATTGATCGGCGGCGGCAGCGGCGACCAACTCGTAGGGGGAGTGAACAAGGACACGCTGACCGGCGGCGCCGGTGCCGACACGTTCTTCTTCGGCGACGGTGAAGTGGGCGCGAGCGCGAGTTCCGCCGACGTCGTTACCGATTTCAGCCACGCGGCGGGCGACAGGATTCATCTGCGCCGGATCGACGCGGACACCGCCGCTGACGGGGACCAAAACTTCACGTTCATCGGCGATGCTGCCTTCACCGGGGTCGCCGCGCAGCTCCACTACGTCCGGGCGGGCAACAACACCTTCATCGAGGGCGATACGAACGGCGACGGAACTGCTGATTTCGTCATCCGCCTTAATGGACTGCACGACCTCGTCGCAGGGGACTTCGTGCTCTAACGGGTCGGAGCGCGGACTTGGCCAGCCCCGACGCTCGTGGCACAATAGTAACGAACGATAGAATCACCTTTGGGAGCACGTAAATGGCCACCGCCGCGCCGCGCACAGCGGATATCGAGGACAGCGCACGGGAAGTGGAGGCGATGATCCGGTTCGTCGATCCCGGCGAATTCGTCACCCGGCGATACGTGCGAGCGGGGGCCGAGATCAACACCGGGACCTACTCCGACCATCGGGTGATCGTGCGCGACGCGATGCCGATTCGCGACCACTTCGAACTCGACGTGCACGGCTTCCGCATCGCCCGCCAGCCTACCGCGGTGAAGGATTTCCACGACAATGCGGAAGTCGACGCGATCTACGAGCGCGAAGTCGAGGAGCACGTCCGCCAGCTGACCGGCGCCGACAAGGTCGTCGCGCGCGGGTGGATGATCCGCACTTCGGCCGACCTCACCGATCGGGCGAAGGCCAAGGCCGAGAACTACCAGCACACCGGCGGCATCCAGCCGCCCGCCGGCGAGGCGCACATCGACCTCAACACGCCGACCGCGCAACGCATGGCCGAGTTCACCTATCGGAAGCACCGCCCCGAGGGCCCCGGGTTCAAGCGCTTCCTGATCACCAGCTACTGGCGCACGTTCAGCCCGCCCCCGCAGGACGTGCCGCTGGCGCTGTGCGACGGGCGCACGAGCTTCGCCGGCGAGGAGAAGTCGAACACGCTGTTCGTCGTCGACGAGTTCCCCGAAGGCGACGCCCTGGTCGCGCCGGTCGAGGGCGAAGAGACGATGATGGCCGCGACGATCCCATGCTACCATCCGAGCATGCGCTGGTGGTACTTCGCCAACATGACCCGCGACGACGCGCTGCTGTTCAAGTTCCACGACAGCGACCACTCGGTCACCTGGCGCTGTCCGCACACTGCATTCCACGACCCGAGCTTCCCCGATGCCAAGGTGCGCGAGAGCATCGAGGTCAGGTCGGTGGCGTTCTGGGAGTAGTGCGATGGGCGACGCGGTAACGATCTATCACAACCCTCGCTGCAGCAAGTCGCGCCAGACGCTGGAGCTGATCCGTTCCGCGGGGATCGAGCCGCGGGTGGTCGAGTACCTCAAGTCCCCGCCGAGCCGCGAAGAGCTCGCCGAACTCGTGCGGCGGATGGGCGCTTCGCCGCGCGATATCCTGCGCGCCAGGGAGGATGTCGCGGGCGAACTGGGCCTGCGCGATCCGGCGATCGGCGACGACGCGCTGCTGGATGCGATGGCCGCGAATCCCATCCTGATCGAGCGGCCGATCGTGGTCAGCGACAGCGGCGTGCGTCTCGGGCGCCCGCCCGAGGCGGTGCTGGAGGTGCTCCCGAAGAAGGGCTGATGTCGCCGACTGCGCTCAGCGCTTGCCGGAGACGAGCCTGAGCGGGCGGTGCGACGGCGGCCGGACGCTTCGGTGTTCCGGCGGGAAGCGGCTGAGCAGGGCCGGCACCCGGCTCGCAGCGACCGCCTTCGAGAACAGGAATCCCTGGCCGAAGTCGCATTCGAGCTCGACCAGCCGTGCGGCCTGATCCTCGGTCTCGATACCCTCGGCGACGACCTTGATCCCGAGGCTGCGGCCGAGGTTGACGACCGCGCGGATGATCGCCTCGTCGCCAGGGTCGGAGTCCATGTCGCGCACGAAGCTGCGGTCGATCTTGATGATGTCGACCGGGAACTGCTTGAGGTGGCGCAGCGAAGCGTAGCCCGTGCCGAAATCGTCGAGCGCGATCTTGACCCCGCGCGCGTTGAGCAGGGCCAGCGCGCGGTGGACATACTCGGCCCCGCGCCCGAGGAATACGGTCTCGGTGACTTCGATCTGGAAGCAGCTGGTCGGAATCCCTGCCGACCGCAGCTGTTCGAGCGCGCTTTCGGCGAAGTTGTCGCGGCGGAACTCCGCGGCCGAAGCGTTGATCGCGACGTGGCGGAAATCGATCCCGCGGTCGAGCCACGAGCGCATGTCGGCGATGACCCGTTCGATCATCCGGTCGCTGATCGCCGCAGCGACTTCGGGATCCTCGAAGGCCGCCTCGACCGTCGCCGGCTGCCCGATCCGACCGGCCTCCGTGCGCCAGCGGAGCAGCGCCTCGAACCCGACGATCGTCCGGCGCGAGAGGTCGAGCTTGGGCTGGTAGTAGGGCACGACCCTGTCGTCGCGCAGTGCGTCGTGGGCGAGCTGGACCATCGACGCGCGGCGCTGGACGTCGTCGCGCATGCGCGACTCGAACAACGTGACCGTGCCGCGTCCCGCCGCCTTCGCCGCATAGAGCGCGATGTCGGCGTTCTTGAGCAGGGCTTCCGACGTACGGCCGTGCATCGGGAACACGCTTGCGCCGATGCTGACGCGGCAGTCGAGAATGCGCCCGGCATGGACGAACGGCTCGCGCAGGCACTCGTGGATCGCGCGCGACAGCTGGATCAGGCTGAGTTCGCCGGGGACGTCCGGCAGGACGATGGCGAACTCGTCGCCCCCGAAACGCGCGACCGTGTCGGTCTCGCGGACGACCCTGCGCACGCGCTGGGCGAACATCTTCAGCAGCATGTCGCCAGCGTCGTGGCCGAGCGTGTCGTTGATCTGCTTGAAATGGTCGAGGTCCAGCAGCAGCAGGCCGACTGCCCCTCCGTCGGCGGTGGCCGACTGGATCGCGAGCTCGAGCTGTTCCTGAAACAGGCTGCGGTTGGCGAGGCCCGTCAGCGGATCGTGGCTCGCCGTCCAGCGGACCCTTTCCTCGGCCGTTTTCTCTTCGGTGGCGTCGCGCACGGTCAGGATGATCCGTCGCAGCTGGCGCTCGGTCCGGTGCGTCCGGCCGTTCAGGGTTATCCAGCGGTCGCTGTTCTCGCCCGGGCGGCGGACCCGGAACGAATCCTCGATCCGGTCGGTCTGACCGTCGCGGATCGCCTGCAGCTGGCGCACGAAGCGGGCGCGGTCGGCCGGGTGGATGCAGGCCTCGGCGACTTCCACCGAAGGCTCGACGTCGGGCGCGATGCCGAAGATCTCGCGCAGCCGGTCGGACCATTCGCGCTGGTCGATGAGCGCGTCGTAATCCCACACGCCGAGGTCGGCCGCCTCGGCCGCCAGGCGGAAGCGTTCCTCGCTTTCCCGCAGCGCCTCTTCGTTGACCTTCTGGCGAGTGATGTCGAGGTGCGCACCGATGCTCCTGATCGGTCGGCCGGTCGAATCGCACTCGACCTTGGTCCGCGCGAAGATCCAGCGAACCTCGCCGTCGCTCGGACGGACGATGCGGAACTCGGACTGACACGGGCGATTCTGCGCCAGGCTCTCGGCGATTTCGCGCGCGTGGCGCTCGCGGTCCTCGGGATGGACGATCTCGAGCCAGCGCGGGAATGGCACGCGGGTCGTACCGGGCGGCAGACCGGTTTGCTCGATGAAGGTCGGCGACAGCCAGGTGATGCCCTCGGGTCCCGCCTCGAAGTCGGCGAGCCCCGTGGCCTCGTGCACCAGCCGCAGGCGCTCTTCGCTCCGACGCAGGGCGCTGTCGGCCTCCCTGCGCTCGCTGATGTCGCGCGAGATGCACATGTGCGCGCGCGAGCCGTCGGGGCGCCGGAACGGCACCGCGTGCGCCTCGACGTGCCGGCGCCGGCCCTTGAGGCCGAGCAGCTCGTAGGTCCACACGACCGATTCCCCGGCCATCACCCGGCGGTGCACGTCGAGGCATGCTTCCCGGTACTCGGGCGGAACGGCCATGTAGCCGGGCTTGTCGAGGCTCGCCAGGTCGGGAGCTTCGAGCAGTTCGAGCCCCGCCGGATTGACGTAAGTCATCCGACCGGACTCGTCGAAGATCTTCACGCAATCGGGCATCGCGTCGAGGATCGCCCGCAGACCCGCCTCGCTTTCGCGCAGCGCGCACTCGGCCTCGATCTGCGCGGTGATGTCCTCGAACGTCGCGATCCAGTAGCCGTCGCCCATGCGTGCGGGAAGGACCGCGTAAGTACGTCCGTCGCGGCTCACGGTGCTGCGGGCCGGCGGATCCATCGCCAGATCGGCCCACATCTCGCTTTCGAGCTGCTCGGGCGTGACGTCGGGCGGGTGATGCCCGGCCTCGATCGCCATGGCGAAGAGTTCGCGCACGGTGAGGCCCGGACGGAGCTTGTCGGCCGGGAGGCCCACGACTTCGGAGAAGCGACGATTGCACAGCGCGATCCGGCCGTCTCGGTCGATCACGCATACGGCCTGGTGCATGTGCTCGATCGCGCGTTCGAACAGCGCGAGCCGGGCCAATGGCCCGTTGCCTGTCAGGTCCAGCTCGTTCAGCCGATCCCGCTCGTAGGACACACCGCCCCCTCTTTCCCGACCGATCGTGCCGGTCGGGTCAGTCAGGTTAGGACACAGTTAGGTGAACATACCGTAAGCAATCCGAAGTTTTACCGTGCGCGGGACAGGCCGCTGCACTTCACTTGGCGTTCACTGAGACGCTGGCTATAGGCGGGTACATGACCGCTCGCTCACCGCTGAGGATCGCCGCTCTCGCCGCTGCCGCGGCCACGCTCCCGTTAATCGCCGGCTGCTCGTCGCTCGGCCTCGGCGGGGGACCGTCGGAGACCGGCTACGTCGCGCGCGATGCGGAATCGCTCTACTCGGCCGCCAAGGAGCGGCTCGACCGCGGCGACGTCAAGGTTGCCGCCGCGCTGTTCGACGAGGTCGAGCGGCAGCACCCCTATTCGCCGTGGGCGAGGCGCGCGCAGCTGATGAGCGCGTTCAGCTACTACGTCGGCAAGGACTACAACAAGGCGATCGAATCGGCCCAGCGCTTCCTGCAGATTCACCCGGGCAACAAGGATGCGCCGTACGCCTATTACCTGATCGCGCTGAGCTATTACGAGCAGATCAACGACGTCGACCGCGATCAACAGATCACCCTGCGCGCGCTCGATGCCCTCAACGACGTCAACCGGCGCTACCCCGAAAGCGAGTATGCGGCCGACGCGCGGGTCAAGATCGACCTCGTCAACGATCACCTCGCCGGCAAGGAGATGGAGATCGGCCGCTTCTACGAGCGCAGCCGCAGCTGGCTCGCGGCGCAGATCCGGTTCCAGAACGTGGTCGATAACTACCAGACCACCAGCCACGCGGCCGAGGCGCTGTACCGGCTGACCGAGACCAGCCTGGCGCTCGGCATCCCCAGCGAGGCGCAGAAATACGCGGCGGTCCTGGGCGCGAACTATCCCGGCAGCGAGTGGTACCAGCGCGCCTTCCAGCTCATGCAGCGGCACGCGCCCGACGCGAGCGCGTCGTAGGCGGGATCAGGCGACGCGCGCCTGGGAAAGACCGCGGTCGCGCGCGACGAGTTCGCCCAGCTGGCTCGGGTAGAGCGCGCGGTCGAGCCGAACGCCGGCGATGCCGTCATGCGCCCAGCGGATGCGACCGCCGAGTTCGAGGTCGCCCAGCTCGACCGTGACCGGCTCGCCGATCGTATAGTTGCAACGGCCGAGGTTGCTGATCCGGCAGCCCTCGCTCGACAGCTCGATGAGCAGGCCCCGCGCGGCCTCGCCTCCGGCCTTGCCGAGCCGGACCGGCTGGCGCACGGCGTAGCGCTTGTGTGAGCGGATCGTAAGAACGGCCATTTCGCCCCGACCTTCCCGTTTCTTCGGAGTGTCAGAATAAGGCCATAAGTCCGTTAATAAATTCTTCCACAGGTCTATACACACCGCACTTTTTCTGACTTTCGAGGTTGCGGATGGTCCCGCGGGCCGCCGTTGCGCGGGACGAAGGGCTCCCGTAACCTGCCGCCACAGATGCTCACTTCGCTCTCGATCCGAAACGTCGTCCTGATCGAAGCGCTCGACCTCGCCTTCGGGCCGGGGCTCGGCGTGCTCACCGGCGAGACCGGCGCCGGCAAGTCGATCCTGCTCGACGCGCTCGGCCTCGTGCTCGGCAATCGCGCAGAGACCGGGCTGGTCCGCGCGGGCGAGGACCAGGCGAGCGCGACCGCGACGTTCGAGTTCCCCGAACTGCCGCACGCCTTGCGCGAGGCGCTCGCCGAGGCCGAGGTCGAAGTCGAGCCGGGCGAGCCGCTGATCCTCAGGCGCCGCGTGCGTGCCGACGGCGGCAGCAAGGCCTTCGTCAACGACCAGCCGGTCAGCGTTGCGCTACTGCGCGAGCTGGCCCCGGCGCTCGTCGAGCTCCACGGCCAGCACGACGATCGCGGGCTGGTCAACCCGCGCGGCCATCGCGTGCTGCTCGACCGTTACGCCGGGGCCGACGTGGCCGGTGTCGAGGACGCCTGGGCCAAGTGGCGCGCAGCCGAGGCGGCGCTCGACGCGGCGCGGGCGAAGATCGCCCAGGCCAAGGCCGACCAGGACCTGCTGCTCGCGCACCTTGCCGAGCTGACCGAGATCGCGACCGAAGAAGGCGAGGAAGAGCGGCTCGCGCTCGCGCGCGCCGACATGCAGAAGGGCGAGAAGCTCGCCGGCGACCTCGAGGCGCTGCGGCAGGTGTGGGACGGGTCGGATTCGGCGCTGGCCCAGCTGCGCGGCGCGGCGCGGCGGCTCGATCGGATTGCGGGCGAGCACGCACTGCTGGCCGAGGCATTGGCGGCGCTCGACCGCGCCGTAATCGAGGCCGGCGAGGCCGAGGAAACGCTGCAAAAGGCGGCCGAGGCGCTCAGCTTCGATCCGGCCGAGCTCGACCGGATCGAGACCCGGCTGTTCGAACTGCGTGCGCTGGCCCGCAAGCACGGCTGCCAGCCCGATGCGCTGCCGGCGACGATGCGCGAGCTGCGCGCGAAGCTCGACGCGATCGAGGCCGGGGATGCGCACATCGGCGCGCTCGAGCGCGCGGCGGCCGAGGCCGGCGAGGCTTACCGGCAGCGGGCCGAGGCGTTGCATACCGTGCGGTTCGAGGCCGCCGGGCGGCTCGACGCGGCTGTCGCGGCGGAACTGGCACCGCTCAGGCTCGACGCGGCGCGCTTCCGCACGGCGGTGACCGCGCTGCCCGAGGAGCGCTGGGGGCCGCACGGGATGGATTTGGTCGAGTTCCTGATCTCGACCAATCCCGGAGCGGACTTCGCGCCGCTTGCGAAGATCGCCAGCGGCGGCGAGCTCTCCCGCTTCATCCTCGCGCTCAAGGTCGCCTTGGCCGAGCAGGGCGGGGCGGCGACGGTCATCTTCGACGAGATCGACCGCGGCGTCGGCGGCGCGGTGGCGAGCGCGATCGGCGAGCGGCTTGCACGATTGGCCGACGGCGGGCAGCTGCTGGCGGTGACGCACTCGCCGCAGGTCGCGGCGCGCGGCGGGACGCACTACCTGATCGAGAAATCGAGCGAGGGCACGGTAACGCGCACCTCGGTCGCGCTGCTCGACGCGGCCGGGCGGCAGGAGGAGATCGCGCGGATGCTGTCGGGCGCCGAGATCACCAGCGAGGCGCGGGCGCAGGCGGATCGGTTGTTGGAGGGGGTGTGATGGACCGGGGCGCGCTGCTCTTTTGCGTGGCGCTGGGCACCGTTCTTGCCGCCCTGACCTCGGTTGCTTCCTCCAAGATCGGCGAGCCGGACAGCAACGGCGCGGTTGCCGCTGCCATCAAGCACTATCTGGCGGACTTCGTGGGCATGGAAGCGATCGAGGGGGAGGGTACCTCCTTCGGACCGATGGTGCTCTGCGTCGGAAGCGAGGTCCCGCTGCACATGGAGGCGATCGCGCGCGATTTGGCCGACACGGTCATAAGACCCATCGCGGAAGGTGCCTGCCGGAGCGAAACCGTCGAAGGCGACTTCGGGATGTTCACGGCCATCACGAATTACTACGACGCCTCGGGTGCCGAAGCAGCGCATGTCACGGTTGCCGATGTTTCCTGCAAGAACACCACCACGTGCATTGTCGACATCGACAGTCGGGGTTCTGGTGACCGGCTTGAAATGCGGCGAAAGGGCCGAACCAGGTTCGTGGGCGAGAGGAGAATCAGGTGGATGGTGTGAAGCGAGGGGTAGCTTGAGCGAGCTGCTCGACCGTCCGGTCTGGAACGCGCTGAACACCGAGCAGGCGCATCTGGCCGCGACCACCGGCGCGGCGGTACGGATGGATCCGGCGTACGGGCCGTTCGCCGCGGCGCGCGACGCGAGCGAGCAAGCCCAGGCGGCGCTGCTGGCGACGCTGACCGGACCGGACGACCGGGTGGGCGTGGTCGAACGCATGGCGTGGCCCGCGCCGCCGGGGACGCGCGTGCTCGGCGGGGGTGATCTCGTGCAGATGGTATTCGAGGGGCCGCTGTCGGACAGCGCCGACGACCCGAGGATCGAGCTGCTGACGGAGGCCGACGCCGAGGAGATGGCCGCGCTCGCCTATGCCACCGAGCCCGGGCCGTGGAGCAGCGCGACGCACCGCTACGGTCCGTACTACGGCATCCGCATCGGCGGGCGGCTCGCCTCGATGGCCGGCGAGCGGATGCGACTGCCGGGTCTCGCCGAGCTCAGCGGCGTGTCGACCTGGCCCGAGTTCCGCGGGCAGGGCCTCGCCGCAGCGCTGGTCCGCAGGGTCGTCCGCGGGTTCCTCGAGCGCGGGGACACGCCGTTTCTGCATTGCTACGCGGCCAACGCCGGCGCGGTCGCGCTCTACGAAAAGCTCGGTTTCCGAATACGCGCGCACATGACGTTCACGATACTGGCGCTCGCCTGACGAGGCGCTAGAGTCCCGCCGATGCAGAGACTTGTTGCGACCTCGGCGGCCATCGCGCTCGGCGCCTGCGCCTCTGGAACCGGCGCTCCCCCGCCGCTCGACCCGCTCACCGGAGACCGCGACCAGCCCGTGCTCGCGCTTTTCGAGCACGTGCTCACCGGCTACTTCGCCGGCGCCGGCGCAACCGGGCCGACGATCTGCCCCGAGCTGAGGCCGACGGCGCTCACCGCCGAACAGGAGCAGGCGCTGATCGTCCGCTTCGTCCGACTGGCACCGGCCGATCGCTGCAAGCCCGGTGAGCAGGGGCCGGTCGACGCGATCACGGAGGAGCCCGCCGCGCTCGTGCAGATCTACGGCTTCGCCTGCACGGACGCCAACCTGTGCAACGGCTGGGTGCAGCTGCCCGGAGCGACGGCCACGCGCTACGCAATGCGCTTCGAAGAAGGCGAGTGGCGGTTCGACTCCGACCGGCGGATCCTCGCGGAATGATCGGCACCACACGGCGCGGGGCCCCCGGCGGCGTGGTCGCGGCCTCGGAGGAACTGACCGAAGCCGAGGCCGCCAACGAGTTGATGCGGCTCGCGCGCGAGATCGCGCGGCACGACCGGCTCTATCACGTCGAGGATTCGCCGGAGATATCCGACGCCGAGTACGACGCGCTGGTGCGGCGCAACGCCGAGCTCGAGGCGGCGTTCCCGCATCTGGTGCGGGCGGATTCGCCCTCGCGCAAGGTCGGGCACGAGGTCGCCGCTTCGCCGCTGAGCAAAGTGGTGCACGAAGTCCGCATGATGAGCCTCGACAACGCCTTCTCCGACGAGGAGGTCGCCGAGTTCGTTGCGCGGGTGCGCCGCTACCTGAACCGGCCTGAGGACGAGGCGATCGCGTTCACCGCCGAGGACAAGATCGACGGCCTGTCGTGCTCGCTGCGCTATGAGAACGGCGTGCTGGTGCGCGCGGCGACGCGCGGCGACGGGCAGGTCGGCGAGGACGTCACCGCCAACGTGCGGCATATCGCGGATATCCCGCAGCAACTGGCCGGCGAGGCGCCCGCGGTGTTCGAGGTGCGCGGCGAAGTCTACATGGAGAAACAGGCGTTTGCTGCGCTCAATTCGCGGCTGATGGAAGAAGCGCGGGCAAAGGCCGAAGCCAAGGGCGAGGTGTTCGACCCAGCGGGCGTGCGGCAGTTCGCCAACCCGCGCAACGCCGCGGCGGGCTCGCTGCGGCAGAAGGAGGCGAGCGTGACCGCGTCGCGTCCGCTGCGTTTCTGGGCGCACGGCTGGGGCGCGGCGAGCGAAGTGCCCGAAGCGACGCAGTTCGGGATGATGCAGCGGATCGCGGGATGGGGCTTCAAGGTCTCCCCCGACCTCGTCTGCTGCGCCTCGTTCGAGGACATGCTGCAGGCCTATGCCAAGATCGGCGCCAAGCGGCCGGACCTGCCCTACGACATCGACGGGGTGGTCTATAAGGTCGACCGGCTCGACTGGCAGGAACGCCTCGGCTTCGTCGCGAAGGCGCCGCGCTGGGGGCTTGCGCGCAAGTTTCCCGCCGAGCGCGCCGAGACGGTGCTCGAGGCGATCGACATCCAGGTCGGTCGCACCGGCAAGCTGACCCCGGTCGGCCGGCTGCGGCCGGTGCTGGTCGGTGGAGTCACGGTGACCAACGTTACGCTGCACAACCGCGACGAGATCGGCCGGCTCGGCCTCAGGGTAGGCGACCGGATCGTCCTCCAGCGCGCCGGCGACGT
>JBIQKN010000002.1:64876-67614 GCA_044506565.1 Sphingomonadales bacterium
GCTGGCTGGCAAAGGGCCCCGGCGACATCTTCCGCCTCAAGAACCACCGCAGCGAAATGGTCGGCCGCGAGGGGTGGCAGGACAAGTCTGTGGATAACCTGTTGGCATCGATCGAGGCCAAGCGCCGCCCGGACGCCGCGCGGCTGCTGTTCGGTCTCGGTATCCGCCACGTCGGCGCCGTGACTGCGCGCGACCTGATGAAGCGCTTCCGCACGCTGCCTGCGCTGCGCGCGGCGGCCGAAGCGGCTCATGTCGGCGATGCGCAGGCTCTGGCCGAGCTGACCAGCATCGAAGGCGTCGGCCCCGTGGTGGTGGAGGCGCTTGGCGACTTCTTCCACGAGGAGCACAACCAGCAGGTATGGGACGACCTGCTCGGCGAGGTTGATCCGCCCGAATATGTGGTGGAAACCAGGGCCAGCGCCGTCTCCGGCAAGACGATCGTGTTCACCGGCAAGCTCGAGACGATGAGCCGCGACGAGGCCAAGGCCCAGGCCGAGCGGCTCGGCGCGCGTGCGGCGGGCACGGTCAGCGCGCAGACCGACCTGGTGGTCGCCGGGCCCGGCGCGGGGAGCAAGCTCAAGAAGGCGGCCGAGCTCGGGATCGAGGTGATCGACGAGGAGGGCTGGGCGGAGATCGTGAGGGCCGCAGGCTAGGATCGCGGAGCTTGTGGGTACTACGGCGCCCAACTGGCGAGCTCGGCGAAGAGGCCCAGCTGCCAGCGTTCGTCGAGGTATCCTGCCAGCTCGTCGCCCGTGGTGAGGCCGAGCGCTGAGCATACCTCGGCACCGTCGCTGGGGTCGATCTCGAGCCAACGGCTGTCGTTCGGATCGAGAAAGATCCACGCAGAAGACCGAGGGGTGGCGGAAACCAACGACCGGCAGCTCGCCCCTCGAGCCGCCGCTTGCTCGACCGTGCCCCGCACTTCGCGGAGATACGCCTCGGTCCGTGTGCAGGGTTCGACGTTGCTCACGTAACGGCACGCCTGCGCCAGTTGATCAAACCGGGTCGAGGCCTTGCCGCCTGGATAGCGCGCATCAAAAGCCCGTACGGAATTCGCCGCGGCCTCCCAGCCAGCGTTGCGCGCCTTGAGCGATTCGATCTTCGCCTCGAGATCGTTGTTGAAGCGGTTGTAGGGAAAGCGCTCGCGAACCTTCTCGTAGAGCGAAATGGCGCGGGGCAGATCCTGCGCCACTTCTAGCGCGCCCGCCTGCGCGACGAGCGACTGCCGGTCGACGTCATCAAAGCGCACGCGGAGGAACGCGTAGGTCTCGAACGACCAGTATCCGAAAGCACCCAAGAACAGCAGCCCGCAGACGAGCAAGGTCGCCGAGGCCAGCTTCTGTGGCCCCGGAGTCGCGCTCTCGGCAAGGCCGCGAATACCTTCAAACGCGGCCCGGATGGCGTTTGCGGGCCGCAGCATACTGCCCGGCGCGCTGAGGAAGCGAACCAGCGTTAGATAGGTCAGCCCCACGATGACCAGCGCGATCTCCCAGCGAAACAAGCGTGCAATCAGGAAGATCGTGTTTTCTGCATCTGCGAAATAGGCGACGGCGGTGTAGAGCAGGCCGGTTATGGCCGAAAGAAACGGCCACCATTCCTTCCAGAAGTCGCGCAGCTTACGAAGCATCCGCGGCCCCGTTGAGCTGTGGCGACGCCTCTATCTGGGCGATGTCGGTCAGAAATCCCTTGCGTGTGACACGCGCCTTCAGTTCCTGCCGCTCGGCTTGCGAGAGCAACGGCGGCTGGCTCTCGGGACACCGCGCGGCGTCGTGGATCCGTGCCCGGAAGTCAGACAGGAGGGCCATGTAGGAAGCCAGTTCGCGGATACGCGTCCCGCTGTCTGATCCACCCAAAGCACTGAAGCGGGCCGCGGCCGTGCGGTGGCAGCCCTGTTCGGCGGCGCTCAATGCGTGGGCGTAGACCGAGACGGCCGGAAATCGCGACTCATGCCCTTCGCCGTCGGCGAGGGACATGGCGTCCTGGACGAACCTCCGGTTCCGCCAGGCCGCCTTGTCGCTGAGGTACGCGGGTGCGATGTAAAGAATGTCCGATCGGTAGCAGCAACCGCCGGTCCCAAGAGGCAGGTCGAGCTGGCCCAGCAGGTAGTCGACGCGGGCAATGGCAGAGTGCGCACGTGCGACGCGACCGCGTGCGATGTCCTCCAGCGCCGGATCGATGTAGACCGCGTTGAGGTAGTCGAACACCTGTCGCGCGTCGGCGATCGTGATGTTTGCCGTCTGCGGGGCGCATGGGCCGAACAGCTCGTCGCAGTATGTGCTTGACCGATCCTGCGACATGGCCTGCTTGATGACTGCGACTTCGTTCGACGATTGCTGTGCGGTACCGAACTTGCCGAGCATGGCGCAGAAGAGATCGGCGGACGAGGCGCCCTCGCAGCCCGCCAGTGAGTCCTCGATGGTCGCGCGGCTCGATGACAAGCGGATATCGTTCCACCAAGGATACTGTACCCCAACTCCGACCGAATAGCGGGTGTTACGGAACGAGTTCGCATAAACGAGGGACGCGGCGACGGCGATCAAGAGTGCGGCCAAAACGAGGGTGGCGCTGAGCTTCGAGCTAGCGGCCGATTTCCCCGGTTCGATATTGGCTTCGGGTGCCACCACGGAAGAATTCGCGGTCTCTACCATGAAAGTACCCCCCTCGGTACTTTGGCGACGCCCGAATATGCTCACAAACCCGCACGATCCGCAAGCGTCCTGACTGCCGAAGGGGCCGGA
>JBIQKN010000002.1:67714-70096 GCA_044506565.1 Sphingomonadales bacterium
TTTGCGAGTTCCCCAGCAACCTGATTCAGGTGCGCGTCGGCGCGCGGCGGTGGCTGGCGCGGATCATGGTGACCTGGGGGATGATCTCGGCCGGATTCATGTTCACCGGCTCGATCGCCTGGGGCGGCATCGCGCGGGCCTTTGGCACGAGCGACGCCGAGTTCACCTTCTACCTGCTCCGTTTCCTGCTCGGTGTGGCGGAAGCAGGCTTCGTGCCGGGCGTGCTGCTGTACCTGACGCAATGGTTCCCGGCTGCCCGGCGCGGCCAGGTGATCGCGCTGTTCTTCCTCGCGATCCCGATCAGCAACGTCATCAGCAGCCCGATTTCGGGCGCGATCCTCGAGTTTCTCGACGGCGCGCGCGGGATGCGCGGGTGGCAGTGGCTGTTCCTGCTCGAGGGCGTGCCGACGGTGCTGTTCGGCTTCGCCTTCCTGCGCCTGTTGCCCGACGGCCCGGGCAAGGCGCGCTGGCTTGGCGAGGAGGAGCGGGCGCTCATCGCCGCGCAGCTGGCCGAGGACGAGCGGCGCAAGGCCGCGTTCCGCCAGCGCTTCACGCTCGCCGAGGTGTTCACGACTGGCGCGTCTGGGGGCTGGCGCTGGCCGATTTCAGCCGCGGCGTGTTCAACAACGCGCTCAACTTCTGGATGCCGACGCTGGTGCAGGAACTCGGGGCCGAGCGCGGCAACTACTTCGCGGTCGGTCTGCTGTCGATGATCCCGTGGGGTACTGCGGCCCTGGCGATGGTGCTCTGCGCGTGGAATTCGGATCGCACGGGCGACCGGATGTGGCATTCGGTGCTCGCCGCGCTCGCCGCCTTCGCCGGGCTCCTGCTCCTCGCCTTCGCCGGTCGCGAGCCGGTGCTGTCGCTGGTTGCCCTGACACTTGTCGCGGTCGGCGGAATGGCCTGGCTGGCGGTGTTCTGGACGCTGCCGACCAAGTTCCTCTCGGGCGTCGCCGCGGCGGGCGGCATCGCCTGGATCAACGCGCTGTCGCAGCTCTCCGGTTTCGTGGGCCCCGACCTGCTAGGGCGCGTGCGCGGGGCGAACGCGGGCGATACCTCGGTCGCGTTCCTGATCCTGGCAGGCTTCGCGCTACTGGTTGCGGTGCTGAGCTGGTTGCTGGCGCGTGAGCGGCGTGAGAGGGCGGCCTAGGGCTCCTCACCGCTCTCCTCGTCTTCAGCCTCGTCCTTCTTCTGCTCGACGATTTCGATCGTCTCGAGAATCTTCGGATCGAACAGGCTCGCGAGGCCCAGCCCGATCCCGACGAGGATGCCGGAGCGGCCGCGCCTCGCAAGGTTGCGCTTGGTTTGCCGCAGAAGCGCCGGAAGCAGCGCCAGCGACAACAGGACGAGGGCGATCGCCGCCAACCATTCGAGCATCGTCCACCCCCTCCTCGTACCGATCTGGGGCCGGGTGGCCGAAACGCAAGTTCCGCTCAGCAGATCTTCTGCACCAGCGGTTCGATCCTCAGCGTGACGACGTCGACACCCGGCGGGCGAGTGACGGCGAACAGGATCGCCTCGGCCACTTCGGCCGCGGGCAGCATCTCGTGCTTCCGCTCGAACTCGGCGAGCTTCCTGTCGGAGTATGGCTGGAGGTGAGTGGCGATCGCGCCCGGCTCGATCAGGGTGACGCGGATTTGCTCCGGGATCATCTCCTTGCGCAGCGTTTCGGCAAACGCGGCGACGCCGCCCTTCGAGGCGTTGTAGACGCTCTCGCCGACTGCCTTGATGTGGACGCTGACCGAGCCCACGAAAACCACCTGCCCGTCGCCGCGTCCCGACACGCGCATGCGCTCGATCGCCTTTCTGGCGCAACCGACGTAGCTGACCAGGTTCGCGTCGATTACCTGACGCCAGCCGGTCTCGGAGATCGTCATCAGCGGATCGGCGGGAAGGCCGGCGCAGGCGACGAGAATGTCGAGGCCGCCGAGCTGACTGTCGACGAATCGGAACAACCGGTCGAGCTCGTCTGGTCGCGACAAGTCTCCCGAGTACACGAGCGAGCCTTGCGCGTGCGCGGTGGCGGAGGGGATGTCGGCCGAGACCACGGCCGCGCCACGCGCGAGCAGCCGTGCCGCGGTCTCGCGGCCGACGCCACCGGCTCCGCCGGTCACCAGGACGCGCCTGCCATCGAGCGATTGATCGGACATGCACGGGCAACCCGGAAACCTGCGATCGGTTGCAAGGTTCATGGCTTGAGAGGAACGGCGTGCCGCGCAAACTCAAGGTCTTTCGCACTTCGACGGGTTTCCACGACGCCTACGTCGCGGCGCCGAGCCGCAAGGCGGCGCTCGAGGCGTGGGGTGCGGATGCGGACCTGTTCGCGCGCGGTGTCGCCGAGCAGGTCACCGATCCCAAACTCATGGCGAAGCCGCTCGAACG
>JBIQKN010000002.1:70196-77648 GCA_044506565.1 Sphingomonadales bacterium
CTGCGGACGAAACAGGCAAAGGAACGCGCTCGTCTCGAACGAAAGCGCGACGAGGCGCGCGAGGCTTACCGCGAAGCGCTGGCCCGGTGGAGCGAATAGCGGAACCGGCCCTGTCGCGGCCTGTTGCAAGGGTATCCCGCAACCGGCCGAGCGGCCGACCGATCTGTAGCGGTCCACGGCTCGCCGGACAGCAGCAAGGCTGCTCAACGAGCGCCGGCGCATGCGGGGGCAACGGCCCGCGGGGCCGAAGGAGAGAGCGATGAAGATCAACGAATGCATGACCCGCGATGTGCGGGTGATCTCGCCCGACGACACGATCGAGCGCGCGGCCCAGATCATGGGGCAGATCGACGCCGGTGTGCTGCCGGTGGGCGAAGGCGACCGGCTGGTCGGGATGATTACCGATCGTGACATTGCCATCCGCGGCGTGGCCGAAGGCTGCACGCCGGACGCGAAGGTTCGCGACGTAATGAGCCAGGAGGTTCTCTATTGTTTCGACGACGAGGACACTGACGAGGTGCTCGACAACATGGGCGAGATCCAGGTCCGCCGCATGCCGGTCGTCGATCACGACAAGCGGCTCGTCGGCATCGTTTCGATCGGCGATCTGGCCAAGCTGGAGCGCGGCGAAAGCGGCGAGGCGCTGGGCGAGATTACCCGGCCGAGTCCGCGTCACTCGCAGTAGCGTCCGGAGTTCGGCCGCGGCGCAAGCGGCGGCCGACCCACCAGGTCACCAGCGCCGCAACGGCGCCGCACAAGCCGTAGGGCAGGGCCGTGTAGGTCATCAGCGCGATGCGGTCATGGCTGCCCGCCGCGTAGGTCAGGCTGACGAAGACCGCGGTGGCGACGAAGCCGAGCGCCGCGGCGGCCGAGGCCGAATCGCGCCCGAGCCTCGCCAGCATCAGCCAGAGAGGCACGCAGAACGCGGCGATCGCGAGACCGTAGAACAGCGAGACTTCGACCAGCCCCTCGAACACCAGGCCTGGGCCGAGCGAACTGTGGATGTAACCGGCGGCGAGCAGCGCCCCGGTGGCGATTCCGGCGGCCAGAGAGAGGGCGACCTGACCGATTACGCGGCCGAAGCGGGCGAGCGATTCCGCCATGTGCGATCCCTAGAGGTTGGCCTGCGTGCTCCGCAAGCCGGCCGGGGAATCGCCCTGCGCCAGGCCGCGCCGCGGCCGGTGCGCCCTGACCGGGTCCTTGAACGGCAGCAGCCCCGTTCGCGGGCCGGCGAAGCGGGCCTCGTGCTCGTAGAACTCGGCATAGCCGGGCCAGGGAACGTGGCCCTCGGTGTGCTGGTACCAGCCGAGCCGGTAAGCGGCGTCGGGATCGGCGCCGGGTTCGGGCATCCGGTCGGTGGGCACGGGCGTGCCGAACACGGCCCAGGCCGGCTGCGCGGCACGGACCGCCTGCCACATCCCGGTCGGGTCGACCCAGGCGTCGCCTTTCTCGGCGACGCCGCTGGTGACGAACAACGGCCGGGGCGCGCGCAAGGCGATCAGCGTGTGCGCGTCGACCGGCAGGTTGGCTGTCGTCTGGTCGCCGCGGGCGTAGGCCATGACGTTGGGCGTGTACCAGTGGAACGCGCCCGAGCTGGCCATGTTCTCCCACCGCTCGCCGAAGTCGCGGCGCATCAGCTTGGCGCCGCCGGCGCCCGAGCTCGAGACGTTGGCGTCGGCGAAAGCGTGGTCGAAGGCGGCGGCGACGAGCACGCCCTTGCCGAACCGCGAGTGGCCCTGGAGCGAGATGCGATCCCCGTCGATCCGCGGGTCGCGGGCGAGTTCCTCGCGCAGGCGGCTTGCACCCCAGGCCCAGGCGCGCAGCGCGCCCCAGTCGTGCCGCTCGCGGGGCCAGCGGGCGAGCCCGATGACGCCCTGCTGCATCTGCGCCGCCGTGTCGGCCTGGAGCATCTGCGGGCGATAGGCGACGTGGGCGAAGCCGCGGCCGAGCGCCATGGCCACGCCGTCGGGCGGCGGAGGGCCGGCGAAGCTGGGCGTGCGGCCGCCCGGCCAGATGTAGCTGTAGTCGATCAGCGCCGGGGCGCTCTCGGCATCCCGGGGAAAAGTCACGATTGCGTCGATGGCCGGGCCCATGCGTCCGTCGGGGGCGATGACCTGCCCGATCCACTGTTCGGCCGTGGCCCCGCGCTGCGCGGTCTCGGCCGGCTGCTTGCTCCACACCACCCGAAACTGCGCGACCACCTCCGGGATGCGGCCGACCCAGTTGTCCTCGACCAGGCGGACCAGCTCGGCGCGCCGCGCGGGCCATTCCTCCGGCGACGGCGGGGTCGAGCTGGCGAACAGCGGCGGCAGGGCGGAGGGGACGATCCGGCTTTCGTCGGAATTGGCGGCGCGGGGCGAGTTGGGGTCGCCGTCGGCGCCGGGGCGCAACTCGCCGAAGCCGAAGCGAGCGCGCTCGGCGGCGTGGACGTCCTCGGCCGTCTGGCCCCAGACAGGCATACCCATGATCAGCGCCAGCGCGGCTCCTGCCGCGGCAAGCCATCGACCCATCGACTTACCCCGTCGCTTGGAGCCCGATCCCGCCCGTGGATGTCCATTGGTGCATCCTGCGGGAGCGATCGGGCTCCCCCCTCGTCGGTTCCCGATCCCGAAGGGCTCCGACATCGCCTTGATACCGCTAACCCGCCAATACGACCAGAGTATGGCCGGTCTTACTCCTCCGGCGCCTTTCCGACGCAGAACTCGAGCAATTCCCGCATCTCCTGGCCCCAGGCGCGCAGCTGCTGGGCGCTTTCGGCCACGATCACCAGGTCGTGCCGCGCGTCGCCGTTGAAGCGGTCCGCGACGCGCGGAGGTTCCGCCGGGATCCTTTGCGGATCGACGCACATGACCGGCACCTCGACCTCACGGATTTGGACCTCCGGCTCGTGCGCGCACCCGGCCAGCACGATCAGGAGAGGCAGCGCGCGCTTCACAAGTCTGCCGCGATCCTGATCGAGCGCGGCGTCACGCAGTTGGCCTCGGCCAGCTTCTGGCGCGCGATTTCCTGCGCCCGCTGCTCGAGCTCGGCCGCGCGGCGCTCCTGCTCGAGCATCCGTTCCTCGACGATGTCGCGGCGGACCCGGGTGTCGAGCGCGTAATGCGCGGCGTTCATCTCGACGTCTCGTGCGGCCAGCGAGGCCTGGATGCGCTCCGCGCGCGCGGTGCGAAGTTCTTCGACCAGCGTATCCCGCTCCTGCGCCAGCGCGTTGCCGCGCCAGACCGCGACGCCGAGGCACACCGCCAGCGCGAGGCAGAACACGCCGAGCGTCGAGGCGATCACGCGGACGTGCCGCGAGGCCTCCGCCTTCGCGTCGTGGCGGGTCTGCAGGCAGAAGCGGTCGATTTCGCTGAGCCTTCGCTCCGAAGGCTCGGTGATGGGGGCAGGCAGCATGTTACGATCCGATCCCGTCGCAATCCTCTCAGTTCACTCGCGTGACCCCGAGTCGTCCAAGCCCCCATTTTAGCCCGACCGGAAATCATATCGAGTGCTGAAGGATTAAAGTTAATAAATGGTTACCAACTGTTCCCGCTCTCGGAAATACAAGGGAAACTCCTTATGAGCGAGCGGCGTCTGTCATAGCATGACCACGGCACCGCCGGCATCGGCACTGCGATACATCGCCTCGATCAGGCGGATGTCGCGCAGCCCCATCTCTCCGGGAGTGAGGTGCGGCATGTTGGTTCGCGCGGCTTCGGAGAAGCCGTCGAGCTGGGCGGCGAACTGGCTCATCGGGTTGCCCGCGCCGACCGGCTGTCCGGCGAGAAGGATATTGTTGTCGTCGTAGGTCGTCGCTGGCTGCATCTCGATCGAGCTGGTCGAGCCGAAATAGTGCTGGCGCGACACGTAAGGGCTGTAGCTGTACGACGACGAGCCGCTGACGACGACGCCGCTGGCCATCGTCAGGCGCCACTCGATCCCGCCCTCGACTTCGGCGAAGCGCGGGTCGTCCTTCGGGTAGGCGTAGACCGCCGAGACCGACACCGGCGTATCGCCCTCGAGCATCATCAGCGAGGTGTTGAGCCCGTAGACGCCGATATCGAACATCGAGCCGCCGCCGGCGAGCAGCTTCTCGAGCCGCCACTTGTGCGGCGGGAACTGCGGGTTGGCGTTGAACCCGTGCGCGTTCTGCACCGCGCGGATCTGGCCGATCTCGCCGGCCTTGATCCGGCGCAGCGCCTCGCGGTTGGTCGGTTCGAAGTGCACGCGGTAGGCCACGCCGAGCTGGCGGTCGTTGGCCCTGGCGGCGGCGACCATGCGTTCGCATTCGACGCTCGTCGAGGCCATCGGCTTCTCGCACAGCACGTGCTTGCCGGCCTCGAGCGCGCGGATCGTGTACTCGGCGTGGAGCCCGACCGGGAGCACGATGTAGACGCAGTCGATCTCGCCGTCGTCCTTCATCGTGTCGTAGTTGGCGTAGTCGTAGAACCGGCTGACCCCGTGGCGTGCGCCGAGGTCGCGGGCCTTGGCCGGATTGCCCGAAACGAACGCGGTCATCCGCGACTGGCGGGCGTTGGCGAAGCCGGGGATGACCTGGTTGATCGCGAAGCTGCCGAGGCCGACCACGGCCCAGCGCATCTTGTCCGACGGCAGCGCGGGCTGCGGCGCGGCGTCGCCGGGCATCGGCTGGCCCTCGGCGGTCTGCGCGAGCGCGCGGCTGGCGGTCAGCGCGAGCGGAGCGGCCGCGGCGGCGGCGAGCAGGCGGCGACGCGTGAGATCGGTTTCGCTGGCGGACATGGCACGTTCCTCCCCAATAGGTAGCGCTACCATGCACGTTTCGCCGCCGCTGTCACCTTTCCGCTGCGGGGGCCCATTTCATCACCCCGCCTGCGAACGGGGTCCACCAGCCGGTGCGCACGCCGGCATCTGCCAGAACGTCGCTGGTCCACTGGTTGCAGGTCCTGGTCGCAGTGTATTCGCCGGGCGCCTCGTAGAAGACGTCGTGCGGGCCGTAGCCCGGGTAGCGCACGCGTTCACCTCGGGGGAGCGAGCGCCGGATCGCGGCGACCAGGCGCTCGTACTCGATCCTGCTGAGCCGGATCGGGCGGAAATCGGCCGACGGCGCCGGGCGCACGTAGTGCGCAACGTGCAGCAGCCCCTCGCCGCCGACTCCGACTATCCGGAGCACGGTAACCGGCGAGAGGTCCCACCAGGTCGGCGTGTTGAGGAACACCTCCTTCTCGCCCCAGCTAACCGCGACATGGGTGTAGTCCCGCCCGGGAACGGCGAGGTCGGCAGCGGGAAACACCGGCCGCCAATCCATCTCCGGCGTCGCCAGCGGCAGGACCAGCTCGGTATGAACGCCGTTCGTGCCGAGCAGGATCTCGATGCCCTCGCGCGGCTCCTGCCACTCGGGGTTGCGTGGGATCGACGATCCGATCCACCCCGCGAGCGCGTAGGCGGCCAGCGCGAACGCGAAGCCGGCGACGACCGCGCCGAGAGCCCTGATCAGACGGCGCGGCGCCGCAGCCACAGGATCGACCAGTCGCCGTTGACCAGCCGCGCGGCGAGGCGGAACCCGGCGATGCGGCACGCGGTGCGCACCGCGGGTTCCTGCGTCGTCAGCAGACCAGCGAGGAGCAGGTGGCCGCGTGGCGCAACGGCCTCGGCAAAGGCGCCAGCGAGCGCGATCAGCGGACCTGCGAGGATATTGGCGATGACGAGGTCGTACGGGGCGCGTCGGGCGAGCAACGGGTGGTCGAAACCTTCGGCAACGACCATGGCCAGCTCCCCGGGCCTGACGCCGAGCCGAACCGCGTTGAGCCGGGCGTTCTCCTCCACCACGGGTTCGCAAACCGCATCGATATCGCTCGCGGCGGCGCGCGCGCCTGGCCACAGTCGCAGCGCGGCGAAGGCCAGCAGGCCGGTGCCGGTGCCGATGTCGGCGAAATTGCGCACCACGACCCCGCGGCGCTTCATCGCGTCGAGCATCGCCAGGCATCCCGAAGTGGTGGCGTGCTGGCCGGTCCCGAACGCCTGTGCGGCGGGGATGACCAGGTCGATGGCGTGCCGATCCGGCGCGAAGTCAGGCGTATGGACGTGGAACCGGCCGGCCCGGATCGGTGCCGTCAGCTTCTGCGTCTCGGCGACCCAGTCGGTATCGGGCAGCTTCTCGGCGACGAGCGGGGGAGCGTCGGCGCCGAACAGCGCCGCGACGGCGGCCCTGTCCGACTTGCCTGGCCGGCGCTCGAAGTACGCCTCGAGCACCCACTCGTCGGCCCGGTCCTCGGCAATCTCGCTGCCGGTCAGCACGATCGCCGGGTCCCACTCGTCGAGGGCTTCGTGCGCAGTCAGCGCGGCCTGGACGACGCGTTTCGGCGCGTGGGCAACGAGCTTCCAGCTCATTCGGATTCGGCCTCTTCGGCCAGCCGCTCGTCGAGCCGCACCTCGATGCCGGACGCATAGTTGCGGCAGGCGTCGGCATCGGAGGTCAGCATTCCCCGGCTGGTGATCCGGGCCCTCATTTCGCTGGCCGAAGGATGCGGCGTCAGCAGCAGGCAGGGTCCGTGCCGGGCGATGCGTCCGATGCCTTCGCGGAACCTCCGGACATATTCGGGATGGTCGCCGAAGCGATACGCGTCCGAGCTGATCGGCGACAGGCTGTCGGCATAAACGACCGAAAATGGCGCCGAATCTCCTTCGCCACCGACCCTTTCGCTCCACGTCCAGCTCATGGCCCCGGGGGTGTGCCCGGGTGTCGCGATGGCGGTTATCGCGATATCCCCGAGCCGCACCGCCTCGCCGTCGTCTACGATCCCGTCGACCCGCGCGACAGCGAACGGCTCGTGCATTCCGGCCTGGGGATCCTCGTCGCTTGCCCTCCCGCTGCGCATGACCGGCGCCGCCGCAGCGGACGTCAGCAGCCGTGCTCCGGTCAGCTGCTGCAGGCGCGCCATTCCCCCGACATGATCGAAATGCTCGTGACTCATCAGCAGGATTTCGACGTCGTCGAGGTCGAAGCCGAGCGCCTGTATATTGCGCGCTACGGTCTCCGCGCCCGCCTCGGTTCCGGAATCGATCAGCACGTGGCCCTGGTCCCCTGTCACGAGGATCGCGGAAATGCCGCAGGTACCGACGTAATAGGTGCGCTCGCCGATGGCGTAGGGCGGGCCGGGTTTGTCCCAGTCGGCCCAATCCTCGCATGCGGTCGCCCAGGCCTCCTGGGCCAGGCGAACGCTATCGGCATCGTGCGCGGACGACTGGGCCGTACACGACGCGAGGGCCAGCGCTGCGGCGAGAACTCTAGCGGACATAGCTGGCTCCGTTGGCGTCGAGCACCGCGCCGGTCATGCTCGGCGGCGCGTCGAACGTGCAGAACGCGGTCATCGTGGCGATCTCTTCCGGCGTGGCGACGCGACCGAGGGGGATGTCGGCGAGCAGGCCCGGACCGCCGCGGCTGGCGAGATAGTCCTCGGCCATCCCGGTATCGGTGAACCCCGGCGCTATCGCGAA
>JBIQKN010000002.1:77748-81508 GCA_044506565.1 Sphingomonadales bacterium
GCCGCGAACACGCCGGCATTGTTGACCACCGCGTCGATGCGTCCGCCGGCCAGCTCGACCGCTTCCTGCCACAGCTTATGCGGTGCGTCCGGCTGGGTAAGGTCGGCGGCGACCGTGTCGCCGTCCCAGGCGTAGGTCGCGTGCCCGATGACACGGGCGCCGCGCGCACGAAGGGCATCGGCGATGGCCGCGCCTATTCCGCGGCTCGAACCGGTGACGAGAATAACGGGCATGCGTACGGTCTAGCCATGTCGGCGCCAAACGGGAAGCGAAGGGGCCGCGCACCTTCCCTTGCCTCGCCCGGCACAATCGCTAAGGGAAACGCACGCTCGCAACCCGGGATCTGCAATGGCCGAACGCCCGCTCTCACCGCACCTGTCGATCTGGAAATGGGGACCGGCAATGCTGGTCTCGATCCTCCACCGGGTGAGCGGCGACGGGATGGCGCTGGTCGGGCTGCCGGTGCTGTTGTGGTGGCTTGCGGCCATTGCCGGCGGGCCAGCGGCCTACGAGAGCTTCGCCGCACACGCCTCGAGCTGGTATGGCCTGATCGTCCTGGTCGGGCTCAGCTGGGCCTTCTTCAATCACCTTTGCTCGGGCGTGCGGCACTTCGTGCTCGACATCGGCGCCGGGTACGAGGTCGATTCGAACAACCGCTGGTCGGTGGTTACCGTCCTCGGCGGGATCGTACTCACCGCGGCTTTCTGGGCCGCGCTTCTCTGGCTTTAGGGACGGACATGGGCGAAGGAACCGCTCTCGGGCGCGTGCGCGGACTCGGATCGGCGCATCACGGGTCGCACCACTGGCTGCTGCAGCGCTTCACCGCGGCAGGCAATCTGGTGACGGCAGGCTTCCTGGTATTCTCGCTGCTGCTCCTGCCCGACTTGTCCTATGCGAACGTGCGCGCCTGGATCGGCCAGCCCCTGCCGGCGCTGGCGATCGGCCTGATGATCGTCTCGGTGTTCTGGCACGCGAGGCTGGGGCTGCAGGTGATGATCGAGGACTACGTTCACGGCGCGAACCGCTTCGCCCTGACCGTGCTGCTCAACCTCGCAGCGATCGGCGGCGCCGGTTTCGGGCTGTTCAACCTCCTGCGCCTCGCTCTCCGTGGAGCCGGCGCATGACCGATAATCCCTCGCCGACCACGCCGCCGACGACCCCGCCCGGTTCGGCTCCGGCCTACCGGATCGTCGACCACACTTACGACGTCGTCGTGGTCGGCGCCGGCGGCTCGGGCCTGCGCGCGACGATGGGCGCGGCCGAGGCCGGTCTCAAGACCGCCTGCGTGACCAAGGTGTTCCCGACCCGCAGCCACACCGTGGCGGCGCAGGGAGGCATTGCCGCCTCGCTCGGCAACAACTCGCCCGACCACTGGACCTGGCACATGTTCGACACCGTCAAGGGGTCGGACTGGCTCGGTGATCAGGACGCGATCGAGTACATGGTCCGCGAAGCGCCGCACGCGGTCTACGAGCTCGAGCACGCCGGCGTGCCGTTCAGCCGCAACAAGGACGGGACGATCTACCAGCGGCCGTTCGGCGGCATGATGCAGAACATGGGCGAGGGGCCGCCGGCCCAGCGGACCTGCGCCGCGGCCGACCGCACCGGCCATGCGATGCTCCACGCGCTGTACCAGCAGAGCCTGAAGTACGACGCCGACTTCTTCATCGAGTACTTTGCGATCGACCTGATCATGAAGGACGGCCGCTGCGTCGGCGTGATCGCGCTTTGCCTCGACGACGGTTCGATCCACCGCTTCCGCGCCCAGGCCGTGGTACTCGCGACGGGCGGCTACGGCCGCGCCTACTACACCGCGACCGGCGCGCATACCTGCACCGGCGACGGCGGCGGCATGGTGCTGCGCGCGGGCCTGCCGCTGCAGGATATGGAATTCGTCCAGTTCCACCCGACCGGGATCTACGGCGCCGGCGTGCTGATCACCGAGGGTGCGCGCGGCGAGGGTGGCTACCTGACCAACTCGGAAGGCGAGCGGTTCATGGAGCGCTACGCGCCGAGCGCCAAGGACCTCGCCAGCCGCGACGTGGTCAGCCGCTCGATGGCGATCGAGATGCGCGAGGGGCGCGGGCTCGGCGAGCACGGCGACTACATCCACTTGCACCTCGACCACCTCGATCCGAAGGTGCTCGCCGAACGGCTGCCGGGGATCACCGAGAGCGGCAAGATCTTCGCCGGCGTCGACCTGACCCGCCAGCCGCTGCCGGTGACGCCGACCGTGCATTACAACATGGGCGGCATCCCGACTAACTTCCGCGGCGAGGTGATGACGATCGGCGCCGACGGCGATCCCGAGACCGTCGTCCCCGGTCTGTTCGCGGTCGGCGAAGCGGCCTGCGTTTCGGTCCACGGCGCCAATCGGCTCGGCTCGAACTCGCTGATCGACCTCGTGGTGTTCGGCCGCGCGACCGGCCACCGGCTGCGCGAGCTGCTCACGCCCGGCGCGGCGCAGGACGAGCTGCCGAAGGACAGCGCCGACTTCGCGCTGACCCGGCTCGACCACTTCCGCTACGCCAAGGGCGGCTCGCCGACCGCGGCGATCCGTACCGAAATGCAACGCACGATGCAGGCGCACTGCGCGGTGTTCCGCACCGACAAGGTGCTCGCCGAGGGTATCGACAAGCTCGCGGCGGTCTACCAGCGGATGCAGGACATCTCGGTCACCGACCGCTCGCTGATCTGGAACAGCGACCTCGTCGAGACGCTCGAGCTCGACAACCTGATCGGGCAGGCCACGGTCACCATCCAGGGCGCGCGCAACCGCAAGGAATCGCGCGGCGCCCACGCGCACGAGGATTACCCGGAGCGCGACGACAAGAACTGGATGAAGCACACGGCGGCCTGGTTCGACGGCTGGGGCGGCCAGGGCGGCTCGGTGCGGATCGATTACCGCCCGGTGCACGACTACACGCTGACGGGCGACATCGAGTACATCAAGCCGAAGAAGCGGGTCTACTGATGCCGCGGACTGACCTCGTCAGTCCGCACCCGATCTTCGTGTTCGACGGCCACTGCGTGCTCTGCTCGACCGGCGCCGCGTTCGTCATGCGGCACGACCCGCAGGGAAAGGTCCGATTCCTTTCCGCACAATCGCCGCTCGGCCAGGCGGTCTATGCGCACTTCCGCCTGCCGCTCGACGCGAGCTACCTGCTTATCACGGGCGAGGGTACCTTCACCAGGACCACCGGCTACTTCCGCCTCGCCGATATCCTCGGCGGCTGGTTCCGGCTCGGCAAGGTCTTCGCGATCGTGCCGCGGGCGATACGCGACCGGGTCTACGACTGGGTCGCGAAGAACCGCTATCGCCTGTTCGGCAAGAGCGACCATTGCGTGCTGCTTTCGTCCGACCAGAGGGCCCGCCTCGTGACCGAAGACGCCGGCCTGCGCGCCCAGCTCGCCGCCGCCGAGGCCTGACGGTCTTGGACGCCTACCTGATCCTCAAGACCGTCCACGTCCTTTCGGCCACGGTCCTGTTCGGGACCGGCCTGGGCATCGCTTACTTTTTCCTGATGGGCCTGCGCTCGGGCGACGTTGCGGGCGCCTATTTCGCCGCGCGGACGACGGCGATTGCCGATATGCTGTTCACGCTGACTGCCGGCATCGTTCAGCCGCTGAGCGGCATCGCGCTGATCCATGTCGCAGGCTACGATCCCTGGGCCCCCTGGCTGGCGTGGACTTACGCGCTCTACCTGCTCGCGCTCGCCTGCTGGCTGCCGGTCGTCCGATTGCAGCTCAAGATGCGCGA
>JBIQKN010000002.1:81608-82834 GCA_044506565.1 Sphingomonadales bacterium
GGCACGGGCCTTCGCCGAGGCGCTCGGCGCGCGCAATCCGGCGGAAGCGGCGGTCGTCGACATAATCGACCCAGCCGCAGCGATCGCCGACTGCCGGCCCGGTCTCGTGATCCACACCGTCGGACCGTTTCAGTGGCAGGACTACCGCGTCCCCGAGGCGGCCATCGCCTGCGGCGCGCACTATTGCGATCTCGCCGACGCCCGCTCCTTCGTCGCCGGGATCGGCGAGCTGGAGCCGCGTGCCCGGGCGGCGGGCGTTGCGGTCATCACCGGGGCCAGCTCGGTCCCCTGCCTGACTGCGGCTTTTCTCGACGCGGCGCGGTCGGACTTCGCGACGGTCGAGGCGGTCGACTACGGCATCGCTTCGGCGCAGGAGACCAATCGCGGCGTGGGCACCGCGCGGGCTGTGCTGTCCTACGTCGGCCGCCCGTTCACGGCGCTGCGCGGCGGTCGGCTTGCCCGGGTATTCGGCTGGCAGGACCTGCATTCGGAAGTCTATCCCGAGCTAGGCCGCCGCTGGTTCGGCAACTGCGACATCCCCGACTTCGAGTTGTTCCCGGTCCGCTACCCGACGCTCCGGTCGATCCGCTTCGGCGCCGGGCACGAGATCGCCCCGGTCCACTGGGCGACCTGGCTGCTCAGCTGGCTCGTCCGCTGGCGTCTGCTGCCGCGGCTCGACAAGTGGGCCGGTTTCCTGCTGCGAACCTCGTACCTGTTCGACCCGTGGGGCAGCAGCCTCAGCGGATTCCACATCTTCATCTCCGGCACCGCCCACGACGGCCGGCCGCTCGTCCGGCGCCGCTGGATGATCGCCCGCGCCGGCGACGGTCCGAACATTCCCTGTATGCCGGCGATCCTGATCGCGCGGCGGCTCGCCGGCGGCGAGGCGTTCGCGCCCGGTGCGAGGCCGTGCCTCGACCTGATCACGCTCGACGAGTTCCTCGCCGCGCTCGAACCTTACGATGTCTCGCTGGTGGGGGGCTGACGGCTCTCCGCGCTTGACTCGGTGGGGCGTGCCGCCGCAGCCTTGCGCACATGAGGGGAAGGGCAACCGCTTGGCTGGGGGGGCTTGTCGCCGCGGTGGCGCTGGCCGTTCCGGCGCCCGCGCAACAGGCCTCCGAACCGGTCAATCCGCAGCCGCACGTCGCGCCGTGGCCGAACCTCGGTACGGGCCAGAACGAGGTCCAGGTCCAGGCCAGCCTCAACCTCGGCCCCGAGCTCCAGCG
>JBIQKN010000002.1:82934-84440 GCA_044506565.1 Sphingomonadales bacterium
GCCTACCACGACGGCGACAACGGCTTCGGCATCCTCGCGCCGTCGCGGCTCGGGCTACTGCTCGGCGAACTGGGTATCCGCCGGCGGATTCTGCTGCTCAGCGCCTGCCATTCGGGCGTGTTCGTGCCGTTCCTGTCGAGCCCGGACACGGTCATCGTCACCGCCGCCTCGGCCGACCGAAAGTCGTTCGGTTGCCGTGCCGAGAACGACTGGACCTATTTCGGCGACGCGCTGGTCAACAACGCGCTGCGCAAGCCGCAGCCGCTGGCAAGCGCGGCAGACGAGGCCCGGCTGACGATCGCGGGGTGGGAAAGCGGAGGCGGGCTCGAGCCCTCGCAGCCGCAGGCCGTGTTCGGCAATGCGGTCAGCTCGTGGCTGCCCGCGCTCGAGGCGCGCATGCCGCGTAGCGCGACGTCGCCGGTCGGCGCGCCTGCGGTCGGCACGCGCGGGGTGGCCGGGCGCTGAAGTCCGGCGAGGTTTCCGCGCTGGGAGCGGATACGAGAACGGCCGGCGGTTTCCCGCCGGCCGTCCTGCTTGCCCCGATTGGGGCGGTTAGCGTCCGCCGCTCTCTCCGGCTGCCGCGCGATCTTCCGCCGAGGCTTCCTCGAGCGTGCCCGCGCGCGACGCGGTGATGTAGTTGCGGACCTGCACGTTGCCCTCGTGGCAGGCGTATTCGAAGAACTCGTATTCGTCGTTACGCGTCCAGTCGAGCCGGGCGGTGAACGGCGCGGTGAACACCTCAGGATCCGAATAGGTCATCTCGTAGACGATCGTATCGGGTCCGGTCGGGGTCAGCCGCTCGATGACCTTGGCCTTCTCGCTGGTCGGGATGGTGTTCCACGGCGGAACTCCCATCGTCGCCATGTTGAGCGGCGAGCCGTTGCGCGCGAACGAATCCTGCGTCGCGCTGTCGCCGGTCTTGAGGTTGGTGGTCTCGATCACCAGCGTGTTGCCTTCCCACCAGCCGACGCTGTTGCCGAGGTAGGTCTGGACGGCATCGGGCCAGTGCTGCGGGTCGCCGCTGCGGATCGGGATCACCCGAGAGCCGAGCATTTCGAGCGCGATCGTCACGTAGCCCGGCGCCTGGTAGACGCGGATGCCGTTGTTGTAGCGGAACGGCAGCATCGAGGCGGGGAAGCCGCGCGAGACGCAGCGATCCCAGATGTCGAAGTCGGTCACCCAGTTGTACTTGGTATTCGGCGTCCAGCTCGAGCGGCCGGCGCGATAGAGCGCTTCCGCCTGCGGGGTCAGCGGCGGCAGCTGGCCACTCGGCGGATCGACCAGCAGCGAGGTGCGGCGGCCCGAGGCGTCGGACTCGACCCAGTGGCCCATCCCGATCGTGTTGTTCTGGTCTTCGCGCTCGTACGCCTGGTCCGAGCGGTTGGCCTGCGCCTGGCGCTGGGCGAACTCTTCCTCGGTCAGCCAGAAGCGGTCACCGAAGTTGGCAGGACGGTTCATCGGCAGGCTGGCGATGTTGTCGATCGGCCAGGTGCCGCGCAGGTCCGG
>JBIQKN010000155.1:0-2587 GCA_044506565.1 Sphingomonadales bacterium
AGGCAGTCGGGTACCTGGCTCCCGGCGACCGGCTGCCCGAACAGGAATCCCTGCGCGAACTGGCAGCCCATCACCCGCAGCAGCTCGTACTGCTGGTCGGTCTCGACCCCTTCCGCCACTACCTCGAGACCGAGGCTGCGCGCGAGGTGGACCACGCCCGCGACCAGTGCGGCGATGCCGTCCTCGTCGGCGATCTTGCTCGTGTACGACATGTCGATCTTGATCAGGTCGACCGGGAAGTCGCGCATGTGCGAGAGCGACGAGTAGCCGGTGCCGAAATCGTCGAGCGAAATTGTCACCCCGGCCTGCTTGAGCACACTGAGCGCGCGGGCGACGTATTCGGGCCCGCGCTCGACGAAGGCGTGCTCGGTGACTTCGATCTCGATACGCTCGGGCGGGACGTCGTGCCGGCGCAGGATCTCGAGCAGCCGCTCGGCGTAGTCGTCGCGCAGGAACTCGGCCGGCGCCGCGTTGATCGAGACGCGGCCGAACGGCAGGCCCTCGTCGATCCACCGGCGGACGTCGCGCGCGACCTGCGACTGCATCAGCTGGCCGATTCTCGCCGCGAGTTCGTAATGCTCGAACGCCCCGGCAAGCGTCTCGGGCAGTTCCAGCACATCCGCCGACGAGCGGTAGCGCAGCAGCGCCTCGAATCCGACGACCGCTCCGCCGGCGAGCGAGACTTTCGGCTGGTAGACCGCGACCACGCGGTTCTCGGCGATCGCCTCGCGGGCGCGGGCGAGCTGCTGCGCGGCCCGCGTGACCTCGTCGAGCATGTAGCTCTGGAAGAAGCGGAACCCGCCGCGGCCCGACCGCTTGAGGTCGTAGAGCGCCGCGTCGGCGCGCTTGAGGAAGTCGTCGAAGTTCGATGCGTCGCGCGGGTAGATCGCGCCGCCGACGCTGGCCCCGGGCCGGACGAGATGGCCGCCGATGGTCAGCGGCCGCTGGATCGCCTCGACCACGGCCAGGCCGATCGAGCTGATGTCGGCGCCTTCGCTGAGGTCGGGCAGGATCACCGCGAACTCGTCGCCGCCGATGCGGGCGACGAAGTCGTCCCGCCGCACGGCCTTGCGCAGGCGGTTGGCGATCGCTCGCAGCAGCGCATCGCCCGCGGCATGCCCGAGCGTGTCGTTGACGTGCTTGAAGTAGTCGATGTCGATCAGCAGCAGTGCGGCCTCGGCTCCGGCTTCCTGCGCACGCCGGGCGACCTGGGCGAGGCGCGCCTCGAACGCGCGCCGGTTAGGCAGGTGGGTCAGCGCGTCGTGCTCGCTCGCCCACTTGAGCTCCTTCGACTTCTTGCGCTCCTTCTCGACGCTCGTGCGCAGGGCGTCCTGGGCCAGCACCCGGTCGTGGACGTCGGTGCAGGTGCCGTACCACCCGGTCGTCTCCCCGCCCTCGTCGCGCGCCGGCATCGCCCGGGCGAGCATCCACCGGTAGCCGCCCGAGCGGTCGCGTATCCTGAGCTGGACGTCGAATTCGCTGCACGAACGAATACAGCGTTTCCATTCGGCGAGCACCGGGCGAAGGTCGTCGCGGTGGACCAGCCGGCGCAGGCCGAGAAATCCGCCGCCGGCGCGGAACGGTCCCCCGGCGAACTCGTCCCAGCGGCGATTGACGTAGGCGTTGCCGTCCCGGTCGATCGACCAGACGATGTGCGGGATCGTATTGACGATCGTCTTCATCGAATCGAGCAGCCGCACCCGCCACTCCGCCGCTTCCCTCCGGCGGTGGAGCAGGATCCCGCCGATCAGCAGCATCCATGCGAACGCGAGGCCGCTGTACCAGGCTTCGGCGCTCGCCACGTTGCCCTCGAACGCGACCTGCTCGATGCGCAGCCGGTGCAGGCCCGGCTGTGCGTCGAGACCGGTGAGAAGCTCCATCGCCACGACGTTGGCAAACTCGGGCCGCGCCAGTTTCTCGGCCGAGGGTGTGTCCTTCCCGGTCCACCATTCTGGAACGGTGAGCTGGTCGAGCCGGATGACCACCGTCTGCGGCCCGGCCGAAATCGGCACGCTGGCCTCGATCGCCTTCTCGGCCGACGGGGCGCCGAGCTCGCCGTAGGCCGGGTCATGGTTCTTGAGCGCGAGGCGCAGCGATTCCGCCGGACCGTCGTAGCGCAGGCTTACCTTCACGGTGTCGAACTTGCCGAGGTCGATTCCCTGGCCGGAATCGGTCGTGTCGAACCGCATCCCGAACCCGCAGTAGGCGTACTGGTAGGTCGGCGTGAGATCGCAGGTCCACGCCAGGCCGCTGCCTGCGTCGGGCGCGGCAGTCGAGGTGCCGCCGTCGGTCTGGTCGCCGTATTGGTAGCTGTAGTAGCCGGTGCCTTGGCCGTGCGGTGTGAAGTCGAGCTCGAGGTGGGTCAGCGATTCGCGGTAGTACGAGCCGAGCGCGGTCAGCACGATCGCCACCGCGACCGCGATCTCGACCGTCAGGTAATCTCGTCGGAAGGGCACGAAACCATCCCGCGCGGCATGCTCTCCAGTGCCCGCCCGCATCAACCCGCTCCAGCTCTCTGAAGCCCGGTTAGCGCCGACAGGTTAACAAGATGCGCTCTCCCCTGGCGCTGCGCGCAGGCGAAAACGGC
>JBIQKN010000156.1:0-2580 GCA_044506565.1 Sphingomonadales bacterium
CACCTCGCGCAGAAGGTTCATCACCGGCACCGTCGACGGATCGTAGTGCCGCTCCGCCGGCCCCGCCGCCTGCATCGCGTCGACGAGGTTCGCCGGCATCGTCGCCCGCAGCAGGAACTCCTCGTCGGACAGGTTCGGCCCGATCCGTTTGCGGAGCTCGGACAGCTCGGCCATGCCCGGTTCGGCCTGCAGTTCCTTCGTACGCGGGTTGGCCATGATCCGGTCCATCACCTCGGGCTCGATCGGCACGTTGGGCCGGCCGAAGCGGCCGATCGCGTAGCGGATCATCTCGTCGGGCATCACCGCGTAGCGTTCCTTGCCGGTCACGTTGAGCACCGCCTGGGTCTGCAGCATCTGCGCGAACGGGGTCATCACGATCGGCCAGCCGAGCTCCTGCCGCACGCGGCCCATCTCCTCGATCACCGCGCCTTCGAGGTGGGGCACGCCGTGGTCGGCCAGGTGCCGGCGCATCGTCCCGACCATGCCCCCGGGGAGCTGGTGCTGCAGGTAGGCGGCGTCGAACGCCATCGGGTGCCCGGTCGGCAGCCCTTCGGCCTCCGCCAGCGCGGTGAAGTAGCGCGCGACCTCGGCCACCGCCTCGTCGTCGATCTCGACCGAATGCCCGAGCGCGCGCAAGTTGGCGATCATCCGCTGGATCGGCGGGTTGCTCGTCCCGTCCGCCGCACCGCCGCTGGCGCACTGCACCGCCGCGACACCGAGCTCGGCCGCCTCGAGGCAGGCCGGCTCGGCGAGCCCGATCGTGCAGTGGTTGTGCAACTCCAGCGGCTTGTCGCCGATCTCGGCGAGGATCGCCGGGATCAGCGTGCGCGCCCGCCGCGCGGTCAGCAGCCCGCCCGGGTCCTTGATGTAGAGCGCGTCGATGTCGCCGCTCGCCGCCATGATCCGCGCCGCCTCGGCATAGTGCGCGTCGTCGTGGATCGGGCTGATCGTGTAGACCAGCGCGCCCACGACCTGCTCGCCGCCGCTGCGTTTGACCAGCCGGGCGACCTCGACGTTCGAGGCCGCGTCGTTCATCGGGTCGGCCAGCGCGAACCGGCGGATGCCGTTGCGGGCGAGGGTGCGGAAGGCAAGCTCCATGAACTCGGGGCTCGCGGTCTCCCACGCGATGAAGCGGAAGCCGGTCGACAGGAACTGCAGCGGCGTGTTCCTGCAGATCGCGGCCATCGCCCGGATCCGTTCCCACGGATCCTCCTGCTTGTAGCGCACCGCGACGCCCATGTGGGTCGAGGTGGTGAAGTCGATCGCCCGATAGCCGGCGCGCTCCATCGCCGGCGCGATCGTCAGCGTCTTCGCGGTATCGATCCCCAGCGCGCCCCACAGGCACTGGTTGCCGTCGCGCAGGCTGGTCTCGACGATCTGGATGTCAGCCACAAGCAACCCCTGGGGTCTCAACCCCCTCCCCCTTGAGGGGGAGGGCGGGGTGGGGGTGTTCGGCGCTGGCGTCGACGTGCGGCTGCGCCGCGCTCCCCCACCGCTGGTCCCTCCCCGCCGGGGAGGGCAGATGCAAGGAAAGCTCGTCAGCGCTCATCTCGATCCTTCACCCGCACGCGCACCAGCGGCTGCCCTTCCTCGACCGCGCTGCCGTCGGCCGCGAGCACCGCCACCACCGTCCCGCTCACCCCGGCGCGGATCGGGTTCATCAGCTTCATCACCTCGATGATGCCGATCGTCGTCTCCGCGTCGACCGTGTCGCCGGGCTCGACGAACGGCGGGTCACCGGGCCGCGGGGCGACGTAGAAGTTGCCGAGCAGCGGGGCGGGGACGTCGACCTCGCCCGCGCGCGGCGCGCCGGCCTGCTGGCCGATCGCCGACGCCTCGGCGGCAGCGGGCGGGGCCGCCGCCGGTGCCGGTTCGTCCACCGCATCCGCACCGCCTCCGGTCCAGCCCCCGTCGCGCCGGATGCGCAGGCGAAACTCGCCCATCTGCAGGTCGAGCGACGAGAAGTGGGACGAATCGAGCAGTCTGGCGATCTCGGCGATGTCGCGCGCCGTCAGGCTCACTTGCGCCCCCCGAAGATGTTCATCACGTGGGCGAGCGCGTTGTCCTTCTTCTCCGCCACCGGCGCGGCGTCCCGCGCCGACCACACGGTCTCGGGCCGGCTTTGCAGCAGGAACAGGTTACCGCTCTCGTCGATCGCCCACTCGATATCCTGCGGCCGGCCGTAGTGGCGCTCGACCTTCCGTCCGACCTCGCGCAGCGCCATCAGCTGTTCGTCGGTAAGGCACGGCTGGGTGGCGATCACCGTCTCGTTCTCGACTTCGTGGATCCCGCCGCCCGGCGCCGGCACCTGCCGCGCGTGCTTGTCGGAGATGTCGCGCACCGAGATCTCGCCGGTGATCTTGCCGATCACCCAGCGGTCGGGCGTGACTTCGCCCGAGACGACCGCGCTGCCGAGGCCCCAGGCGCCCTCGACCACGATCACCGACTTGTCGCCCGTGGTCGGGCTGCGGGTAAACATCACACCGGCGCACATCGCGTCGACCATCCGCTGCACCACGACGGCCATCGCCACCCCGTCCTCGGGCAACCCGTGCTTGAGGCGGTAGGTCATGCTCTCGA
>JBIQKN010000057.1:0-3456 GCA_044506565.1 Sphingomonadales bacterium
ATAGGCAATAGGCAATAGGCGGTAAGGGTGACGCGCACGGACGTCCGAGTATACAATCCTGCTGCCTGTTGCCTGCTGCCTCCCGCCCCTACCCTACTGCCTCAAACCAACGGGAGACACCCACATGGCCGACTACGTCCTCGTCCACGGCGCCTGGGGCGGTAACCAGAGTTATGCGCAGACGGTGCGCGATCTCGAGGCGGCGGGGCATCGGGCGCTGGCCTGCACCCTGCGCGGGCTCGGCTCGCGGCAGGGCGAGCTGCATCCGGGGATCACGCTCAGCGACCACATCGACGACGTCTGCGCGCAGGTCGAGGAAGCGGGGTTCGACCGCTTCATCCTCGCCGGGCACTCGTACGGCGGAATGGTCATCACCGGCGTCGCCGCGCGGCTCGGTGCGCGAATCGACGCGATCGCCTACATCGACGCGTTCCTGCCCGGCGACGGCGAGAGCCTGTGGGACATCACCGGGGAGTACGAGCACAACTGGTACATCGACACGCAGAAGCACAAGCCCGGCTACGTCGACCCGATCGGCGCGACCGATTTCCAGGTGGTGCCCGGCGTGGTCGGCTACCACCCGCTGCTGACGCTGCTCGAGGCGGTCAGGCTGACCGGCGCCGAGGCGGCGATCCCGCGCAAGGCCTATATCTTCGCCACCGGCTACCAGCCGACGCCGTTCCCGCGCTTCGCCGAGAAGGCGCGGATCGACGGGTGGGATTACCACGAGACCGACTGCGACCACTTCGTGATGCAGAACCGGCCCGAGCTGACCGCGCAGGTGCTGTTCGGCCTCGCCGAATGAGCGGAGGCGCGGGATCGGCTTCGCGGAAAGCTAGCGTCAGGTGGCGCTGGGCTTGGCCTTCGGCTGCGCTTCGGCGGGCTTCGCCTGGCGGTCCCTATAGCGCTTGAAGGCGTAGCCGCCGGCCAGCGCGGCGATCAGGCCGACCGGGCCGAGCCGCTTGGCCAGCGCCGCCGCGCCGACACCGAGCAGCGCGCCGCCGGTCCCGCCGACGCCGCTGACGTGGTCCGCGGCCTTGGCCCCGACGATGCCACCGAGAATCTTGCCGAACATGTCGATCTCCTTGATTGCGTTGTCGAATAGAGCGGCGGACCGGGCATTCGGTTCCGCGCGCTTGCATCGGCGCGCGCCGCGCCCTAGGGGCGGCGCGTCATCTGGGGAGTAGCCGACCGCCGACCGGCGGGGCCTGACCGTCAACATGCTTGGCCGAGAGGCCATGGCGGCAGGAGGCGCGGACAAGTCCGCACCGGGCGAGACCAATGACGTCGGGCCACCGCCTGCCGGGCGGGTGGCGCGATGTCGTTGGATTCGCGTCCTGCCCGGCACCGGAAGTCTCGATGGAAGCGCTGCTCACCTCCACCCTGCTCGTCGCCCTCGCCGAGATCGGCGACAAGACCATGCTGCTCGCGATCCTGCTGGCGACGCGCTACCGCAAGCCGGTGCCGATCGCGCTCGGCATCCTCGTGGCGACGCTGGCCAACCACGCGCTGGCGGCGCTCGCCGGGCAGTTCGCCGCGGCGCTGATCGACGGCCAGTGGTTCCGCATCGCGGTGGCCGCCTCGTTCGTCGCGATGGGGCTATGGACGCTGGTGCCCGACAAGCTCGACGAGGACGAACAGCCGCGCAGCCACGGCGGGGTGTTCCTGACTACGCTGGTCGCGTTCTTCCTGGTCGAGATGGGCGACAAGACGCAGATCGCCACGGTCGCGCTCGGCGCGCAGTTCGCCAACCTCGCGCTCGTCACCGCCGGGACCACGCTCGGGATGATGATCGCCAACGTGCCCGCGGTGTGGCTCGGCCATGCGCTGGTGCAGCGGGTGTCGATGAAGGCGGTGCGCCTGCTCGCCGCGGCGAGCTTCGTCGCGGTCGGAGTGTGGATGCTGGTCGAGGCTATAGGTTGACGCAAACCTCCCCGAGCTCGCTCGGGGAGGATCTTGCTATTCGGTCGTCTTCCCGTCGAAGTGCTCGTGCGCGGCCTGTGCGTCCTCGCAGGTCCGGTGAACGGTGCCGTCGATGTGCTCGGGCGGGCCATAGATCGTGTAGAGCTTGAGCGGCACCTCGCCGGTCGCCTTGACGTTGTGCCGCGCCCCCTGCGGCACGATCACCCCGTCGTCGTCCTTCACCGCGTGATCGACGCCGTCGATGGTGATCACCCCTTCGCCCTGCTCGATGCGGAAGAACTGGTCGCGGTCGTCGTGGACTTCCTCGCCAATCTCCTCGCCCGGGTTGATCGCCATCGCCACCAGCTGGAGGTTGTGCCCGGTGTAGAGCACGCGCCGGAAGTCGCTGTTGGCCAGCGTGACCTTCTCGATATCGTCGACGTATCCCTTCATGTGCCCGGTCTCCTTCGCCTCCGACGATAGCACGGCCGACGCGCCGTTTCCGCCAATATCAATTGCACGTTGTGATCGCCTTCGCCGATGCTAGAGGGCGCGCCCATGCGTAATTATCCCAAGACCCGCCACCTGATGCAGCGGGGCTGCGAATTTCTCGGCACCGAGTTCGCGGTCCTCTGCGGAGCGATGAGCTGGGTGTCCGAACGCAATCTCGTCGCCGCGATCAGCAACGCCGGCGGGTTCGGCGTGATCGCCTGCGGGGCGATGACGCCCGAACTGCTCGACGCCGAGATCGCCGGCACGAAGGCGCTCACCGGCAAGCCGTTCGGCGTCAACCTGATCACCATGCACCCGATGCTGTTCGAGCTGATCGAGGTCTGCGGCAAGCACGGCGTCGGCCATGTCGTGCTCGCCGGCGGAATCCCGCCCAAGGGCAGCGTCGAGGCGATCAAGGCGTTCGGCGCGAAGGTCATCGTGTTCGCCCCGACACTGGCGCTGGCGAAGAAGCTGCTGCGCTCGGGCGGCGACGCGCTGGTCATCGAGGGGATGGAGGCCGGCGGCCACATCGGCCCGGTGGCGACCTCGGTGCTGGCGCAGGAGTTCCTGCCGGCGCTGGCCGACGAGCACCTGGTGTTCGTCGCCGGCGGGATCGGCCGCGGCGAGGCGATCGCCGGCTACCTCGAAATGGGCGCGGTCGGCGTGCAGCTCGGCACCCGCTTCGCCTGCGCAACCGAGAGCATCGCCCATCCCGAGTTCAAGAAGGCCTTCTTCCGCGCGGGGGCGCGCGACGCGGTCGCCTCGGTGCAGATCGACCCGCGCCTGCCGGTGATCCCGGTCCGCGCGCTCAAGAACAAGGGCACCGAGGAATTCGCCGCCAAGCAGCGCGAGGTCGCGCTGCTGCTCGACCAGGGCAGCGTCGACATGGCCGAGGCGCAGCTCCGCATCGAGCACTTCTGGGCCGGCGCGCTGCGCCGGGCGGTGATCGACGGCGACGTCGAGAGCGGCTCGCTGATGGCAGGCCAGTCGGTCGGCATGGTCACCCGGGAAGAGCCGGTGGCCGAGATCATGGCCTCGCTGATGAGCGAAAGCGAGGCGGCC
>JBIQKN010000057.1:3556-16918 GCA_044506565.1 Sphingomonadales bacterium
GTGATGTAGATCGGCACGATCTCGGGCAGCGGGACGACCTTTTCCGCCTCGCGCACGCGGCCGGGGAGCGGCTCGCCCATCAGCCAGCGATGCATCTTCGCGGCGTCCTCGAGCCGCACGCAGCCCGAGCTCAGCTGGCGCTGGTCGCGCCGCAGCAGCTGCTTGTCGGGCGTGTCGTGCAGGTAGATGCCCTGGGCGTTGGGGAACTCGAACTTGACCCGGCCCATGAAGTTGGCCCCGCCGGGCAGCTGCCGCACGTGAACCTTGGCCCTGCCCTCGTGGACGGCCTTCCAGTCGACGGTCGCCGGGTCGACGACGTCGGCGTCGGGGCGCCAGTCGGCGAGCACCTCGTAGCGACCGCTGCGCAGGTAGCCGAGGCCGCGGTCGAGCACGTTGGCGGCGATGTTGTTCTGCACGAGGTCGTCGGGGATGTTCCAGTAGGGGTTGAGCACCGCGTAACGGATGAACCCGGCCATCAGCGGCGTCTGCAGCTCGGGCTTGCCGACGACGACGCGCATCGAGTCGACGGGCTTGCCGTCCTCGTACATCCACAGCGTCGCGTTGGCGGCATCGACCAGCACGTGGCGCCCGGCGGGCATCGCCGGGATCGCCCGCACGCGCGCGAGGTTGGTCCAGAGCTGCCGCCGCTGGTTCTCGGAAAAGCGCGGATCTTCCATCGCGTCGCGCAGCGGCGCGTAGAGTGGGTGCATCCAGCGCATCTCGGCGACATAGTCCTCGAGCCCGGCGGCCGAGTTTGCGGCCGCCTCGAGCGCCGCGCGCGTCGTCGGCACGACCGGAGCCAGCGCCGGGCTCTCGTAGATCATCTCGGCGCGGCCCGCCGCGCGCATGGCGCGCACATAGGCGGCGAACGCGGCCGACAGCTCGACCTCGGCGCGGGCGAGGTCGTCGATGTCACCGCGGCGCGCCTTCTCGACCCGCTTGGCGAGCCGTTCGAAACGAAGTTTCCGGGGGTCGACGCCGTCGTACTGCGCATTGCGCAAGAGGTGCATCAGCATCGAGGCCGCGCCCGAAAGGCGACCGAAATCGTTGAGCCACAGGGGCTGGTTCCCGCGCGCGGCGTAGAACGCGCGCAAGTCCTTGCCGGCGCGCTTGGCGATCTCGCTCTGGAGCGCCGAGGGCTGGGCCACGGCCGGCCCCCGGGTTTGCGCCAGGGCGGCCTGCGGCAGCGGCGCCACCAGCGCCGCTGCCAGGATCGGCCCGATCAAGCGGAGCACATGCTCCCTTCGCGTGCTGCCCATGCCCCGCTCGACCGTTCCGCGTCAGCCGCGCTCGCCGGTGTAGGCGACGTTGGTCGGCTGCACGACCGGGCTGCCGGCGTAGTACTGGCCTTCGCGCACGTAGCCGTCGACGCAGCCGTCGTTGTTGGCATCGGCCCAGACCGCGCCGGCGAGACCGCCGACGGCAGCACCGATCACCGCGCCCTCGAGCACGCCGAGGCCGCCGATCAGCGCACCCGCGCCCGCGCCAGCCGCCGCGCCGATGCCGGCGCCGGTCACGGCCGAGCCGCCCACCGACGGGCCGCAACGATCCGCCGAAGCGTTCTGGTAGGTCGCCGGTGCGCCTTCGTAGTACTGGCCGTTGTAGACGTAGCCGTCGGCCTGGCCGTCGTTGTTGCGGTCGGCCCAGACGGCGCCCGCGAGCCCGCCGACCGCGGCACCGATCACCGCGCCGGTCAGCAGGTCGCCGCCGGCGATCGCGGCCACGCCCGCACCGCCCGCAGCGCCGACCGCGGCGCCGGTGCCGACAGTGGCCAGCGTGTCGTCCTGGGTGCTGGCGCACGCGCCGAGAGGCAGGGCCGCTGCGGCCACCAGCGAAATAACGGCTCTCTTCATGATCCTTCTCCACAATGGGCCGTAGGAAGCGGCAGCACCGCCTCTCCGGCGAACGGACTGATCTCCCGCGCACCCAACGTGGATTGCGAGGCGCGGTTTCCGCGGGGCCCGAAAGGGGGTCGAAAGGAGCGTAGTTCTGCGGCGAACCGCGCCGCTGCTGCGACGGATGGCGGATCAGCGCGGGCGCCAGGTATAATCGGTCCGCACGTCCCAATCGATCGCCCGGCCCGCCGCGTCGCGTGCGGGCTGGAAGCGAAAGCGGCGCTCGATCAGGCGGCAGGTCGCCTCGTCGAGCACGGCGTAGCCGCTCGACCTCAGCACCGTGCAGCGATCGACCTGGCCGTCGGTGCGGACCCGGTAGCTGACGACGACGGTGCCGGCCGCGCCCTCCGGCGGCCGGGTGCGGCGGTAGTCGGCATCGGTCAGCGCGCCGGCGATGCGGACCGGCGGGGTCGCGCTACCCATGCCTGCGCCGGTGCCCGAGCCGCCCGGTCCCGATCCCGATCCCGCCGCGTCCCCGGACCCGCTGCCCGAACCCGACCCCGGCACGACCGAAGTCGCGGCGGGCGTCGGTCGAGCGAGCGCGACAGGCGGTTCGGGCGGAGACGGGGCCTCGTCGGCTCCGCGGCTGGCGGGAGCGGGCGCCTCGTCATCGGCTGCCTCGGGCGCGGCCGCGGGCGGAGGCGGGTCGCGCAGCTCGACGGCGACGAGGCCGGGCTCGGGTTCCGCGAGCGGAACCGCAGGACCCCGGAGCAGGAGCAGCAAGGCGAAGGCCAGCGCGTGAACGGCTAACGCGCCGGCCATCGCCAGTGCCCGATTGCGGTCGTGAAGCAGCTCCGCGGCCATGGCCCACCTGCAACGCCTGCAGGGGCAACGGCCGGGGCCGCGCGGCGATCCTAGGCGGCCGTCATTCGGCCGGTTCCTCGGCGTCGAGCCCGTAGGCGGTATGCAGCACGCGAACCGCGAGCTCGGTCTCGTCGGCGTCGATCAGCACGCTGATCTTGATCTCCGAGGTCGAGATCGCCTGGACGTTGATCGACCGGTCGGCGAGCGCCTTGAACATCGTCGCGGCGACGCCGGCGTGGCTCTTCATGCCGACGCCGACGACCGAGATCTTGGTCACCTTGCTGTCGGTGATGATGCGGTTGAAACCGATCGTGTCGCGCCGGTCCTCGAGCATCGCCTGGGCGCGGGCGAGGTCGGCCTGCGGGACGGTGAAGGTCACGTCGGTCTCACCCTTCTCGCGGCCGACGTTCTGGATGATCATGTCGACATTGATCGCCGCCTCGGCCAGCGGGGTGAAGATGTTCGCCACCGCGCCCGGCCGGTCGGGTACCCGGGTGAGGATCACCTTGGCCTCGTTCTTGTCGTAGGCGACGCCGGTGACCAGCTGGCTTTCCATGTTCAGTTCCTTAGCAATCTGGGCCATTTCCTCGTCGGAGACGATCATCGTGCCGGGCAGCGCGTCGGCCGCGGGCGCGTCGTCGTCGATGAAGCTCGACAGTACCTGCAGGCGGACGCCTTCCTTCATCGCCAGCCCGACCGAGCGGGTCTGCAGGACCTTGGCGCCGACCGAGGCCAGCTCGAGCATTTCCTCGTAGGTCACGTACTTGAGCTTGCGCGCGCGGGCGACGATCCGCGGATCGGTGGTGTAGACCCCGTCGACATCGGTGTAGATGTCGCAGCGGTCGGCCTTGATCGCCGCGGCGACGGCGACCGCCGAAGTGTCCGAGCCCCCGCGGCCGAGCGTGGTCACGCGACCCTCGTCGCTGAGGCCCTGGAAGCCCGGGATGACCGCGATCTCGCCGGCCTGCATCGAGGCGATCAGGGCATCGGAATCGATCGCCGCCACGCGCGCCTTGGCGTGCGCCTCGACCGTGCGCACCGGCAGCTGCCAACCGAGCCACGAGCGCGCCTTGCAGCCCATCGCCTGCAGCGTCAGCGCGAGCAGCCCGCTGGTGACCTGCTCGCCGCTGGCGACCACGACGTCGTACTCGGCCGGGTCGTAGAGCGGGTTGGCCTCGCGGCAGAAGTTGACCAGCCGGTCTGTCTCGCCGGCCATCGCCGAGACGACGACGGCGACCTCGTGCCCGGCCGCCTGCTGCTTGCGCACGATCTGCGCCACGCGACGGATGCGCTCGGTCCCGGCCATCGAGGTGCCACCGAATTTCATCACGATGCGGGCCAAGGAAAGCGCTCCTGCTGGTCTCGGGTTCGGCGCGCTGTTACGGGGGAGGCATGCCCGATGCAACTGTCGCAAATGCAACCATCCGTCCCGACGAAGCGGCGCATTTCGCGGCGCTGGCGAAAGACTGGTGGGACCCGAGGGGCAGCTCGGCGATGCTGCACCGGTTGAACCCGGTGCGGCTCGAGTTCGTCCGCGAGGCGATCGACCGGCACTGGGACGGCGATCCGACGAGCGTTCGCCCGCTCGCCGGGAAGACGGCGCTGGACGTCGGCTGCGGCGCAGGCCTGCTGTGCGAGCCGCTGGCGCGGCTGGGGGCGGAGGTTACCGGAGTCGATGCGGCACCCGAGAACATCGAGGCGGCCGCCGCCCACGCCGAGGGCATCGGGCTCGCCATCCGCTACCAGGCGGGAGAGCTGGCCTCGCTCGGGCTCGGCACGTTCGATCTCGTCACCTCGATGGAAGTGCTCGAGCACGTGGCCGACAAGAAGGCCTTCCTCGCCGCGCTCGCCGCGCATCTCGCGCCGGGCGGGCTGATGGTGCTGTCGACGCCCAACCGTACCCCGCAGTCGCGGCTGCTGCTGGTCGGCGCGATGGAAGCGATCGGCGCGGTGCCCAAGGGCACGCACCACTGGGACGACTTCGTCACGCCCGACGAGCTGCGCGGGCTGCTCGCCGAGGCGGGCCTCGCGATGGGCGAGCCGCGCGGGATCTCCTGGTCGCCGCTCAAGGGGATGCACCTGTCGGACGACCTCTCGCTCGACTACCTTGTGACCGCGAGACCGGCATGAGCGCGACCGCGCTCAAGGAGCGGCTGCGGGCGGACCTCAAGGCCGCGCTGCAAGCCCGCGCCACGGACGAGGTCCCGCTGCTGCGCACGCTGATCGCCGCCCTCGACGACGCCGAGGCGGTGCCGGGCGAGTACAGCGCGATCCCGCGCGCGTTCGGCGACCCGGCGGGCGAAGTGGCGCGGCGCGAGCTCGACGCGGACGCGGTCGAGGCGCTGCTGGCCTCCGAGATCGAATCGCGCGAGGGGGCTGCGCTCGACTACGAACGGCACGGCCGCGGCGACGAGGCGGAGCGGCTGCGCGGCGAGATCGCGCTGATCGGCCGCTACCGCGCCTGAACCGCCTCGCGCGGGTGGTCGGTGAACACGCCGTCGACCCCGGCGTCGGCGAGCCGCCGCCACAGCGCTGCGAAATCGCCGGGCGCGGCGGGATCGTCGCCGCGCTGCAGGGCCGGCGGGAGGAAGGCGTTCTCCCTGCGCAGCGTCCAGGCATGGACCTCGAGCCCCGCCGCGTGCGCCGCGTCGACGAGCCCCGTCGGGGTGCCGTCGGGCCCAAGCACGAGCGACAGCTCGACGCCGATGCCCTGTGCGTAGCGGGCAATCCGGGCGAGCCCCGAGGATTCGAGCATCTGCGAATAAGTCAGCTCCGGCCGGTCCGCCGGGCCGCCAGCCGCCGAGGCGAGCTGGATCCGCCGCAGGTCGGTCAGGCCGGCGAGGCGCTCGAGCGGGCCGACCTCGAAGCACTGGAGGAACACCGGCTCGGCGGCGCTTGTGTAGCCGGCGGCGTGAAGCTGCTCGACCAGCAGTGCGACGACGTCATGACCCTGCGCTTCGAGGAACGACGGGTGCTTGAGCTCGGGGTAGATCCCGATGCGGCGCCCAGTCCCGGCTTCCCTCGCCCGCACGAGCGTGAGGATCTCAGCCAGCGTCGGCACGGCGAACTGCCCATCAAACCGGGCGTTCGCGGGGCGCAGGTGCGGGATCCGCTCGCGGGCGTGCAAGCTGCGCAGCTCGGAAAGCGTGAAGTCCTCGGCGAACCAGCCGGTCACTTCGCGCCCATCGATCGTCTTGCCGGTCCGGCGGCCGGCGAACTCCGGGCGGCCGGCGACGTCGGTGGTCTCCGAGATCTCGGTCTCGTGCCGCGCGACGAGCACACCGTCGCGGGTCACGACGAGGTCGGGCTCGATGAAATCGGCGCCGTGGTCGATCGCGAGATCGTAAGCCGCCAGCGTGTGCTCGGGCCGCTCGCCGCTGGCGCCGCGATGGGCGATGACGATCGGGGTTCGGGCGGTCATCGCGAACGACAGCTGGCCTCGATCGCGGCGATGGCCTGCCGCTCGCGCTCGTCCCAGTCTCCACCGACGGTCCGGAACGGCACACCCGCCCGCACCAGCATGGCCTCGGCCACGGCGGCGAAGCGGGCGCGGAGCTCGAGCGTGCCGAAGAACCGCGTGCCGTCGTCGACCCACGGCACATTGGGTTCGAACAGCAGGTAAAGCTCGGCCTTCGGATAGCGGAGAAGCTCGTCCGGGACCTCGCCGAACAGCATCTCGGCCCAGGCGGCGGTCATCAGCGGGTCGGTATCGAGCAACAGCAAGGACGGATCGGCGCGCGCCGCCTCGCGCGTCAGCCGGTCCTGCTCGCGGGCGATCCCGAGCAGGTCGGCGAGAGTGAACTCGATGCCGCGCTCCTCGGCATGGATCCGGCCGTATTCAGGGACCAACGGGCAACCAAAGCGGTCTGCCAGCTTGCGAGCGAGAGTCGACTTGCCGGTGCTTTCCGCGCCGTGCAGGCAGACCCGGATCACAGGCCCATGGCCGGCACCGAGCGCTGGCGCCGCTCGGCGGCGATCCATTCCCTGAGGCCGATCAGCGACATGACGAGGAACCCGCCGTAGAGCCCGGCGGTCGGATAGAGCCCGCGGTCGATGTAGAGCGCGATCGCACCGATATCGATGGCGATCCAGACCAGCCAGTTCTCGATCCGGCGGTAGGCGAGCAGGATCTGCGCGGCGACGCTCGCGCCGGCGATCCCGGCGTCGGCATAGGGCAGCGCCGCGTCGGTGAAGCGGTGCATGATCCAGCCGAGGTTCACGCTGACCGCGGCGGTGACCATCAGCCACACCGCGCGGCTCATCCAGTCGAGCCAGCGCACCGGCACGCGACTGTCGCGGCCGCCGACCCTGAGCCACAGCCACCAGCCCCACAGCTGCGCGAGGATGAAGAACACCTGCAGCCCGGCCTCGGCGTAGAGCCGCTCTTCGTAGAACACGAGGATGTACAGCGCGACCATGGCGATGCCGAACGGGAAGTTCCACACGCTGCGGAAGATCAGCAGCGCGATGTTGATCACCCCGAGCGTGGCGGCGATCCACTCGACGATCAGCAGCGTGTCGCTATCGAGACCCATCCGTCAGCACCGCCCCCCAAGCGCCGGCATCGAAGCCGACCAGCACGCCCCCTGCGTGCTCGACGACCGGCCGCTTGATCAGCGATGGGTTGGCCTCCATCAGCCGCAGCGCCTTGGCGCGGTCGATATCCGCCTTGTCGGATTCGCTCAAGCCGCGGAACGTCGTGCCGCGGCGGTTGAGCAGCGCCTCCCAGCCGACCGCGTCGCTCCAAGCGGCGAGCTTCGCGGGATCGGCGCCTTCCTTCTTGTAGTCGTGGAACGCGTAGCCGACGCCGTTCGCCTCGAGCCAGCTACGGGCCTTCTTGACGGTGTCGCAGTTGGGGATGCCGTAGAGCGCAATCTGGTCCATCGATGGTCCTGCGGTTGAGGAGCAAGCGCATGCGGGCATGCCACAGAGTTTGGCCCGGCGGCAAACTCGACTGATGGGCTGGCGGCTTCCGCCAGGGCGCGCGCCAAGGGTGGCGACCTCAAGGCCCTGGAACCGACCAGGGGCGCGGCGTGCTATTGCGCTTCGTCGCCGCCGACTTCGTCGGGCCGGGTGCAGACGATCTTCGAGAGCTCCTCCCCCTCGCCCTCGTAGCGGATGCAGGTCGGCCGATAGAGGTCCTTGATGAAGTAGGTGTGCGAGAACTCCTCCGCGCGGGGGTTCTCGGAGCAGTCGTAATCGAACTGGTGGCGCTTCTCGCTCGCCTTCCAGACGCGTTCGACGCTGAAGGGCTCGCTGTAGAACTGCGGATCCTCGAAGGTGATGGTGATGGCGATGCGCTTGCCGTCGGGGGACGGGGTAAAGCGCTCGATCGTGTGCATGCGCGTGCTGGTCGGCAGGCCGAAAGTATCGAGCTCGAACTGTCCGTTGTAGCCGATGGTGTCGACCACCAGCGTGTCACCCTCCCAGTGGCCGATCGAGTGGCCGAGGTAGCTCGGCTCGAGATTCGCCGGGTGCTCGGCGTTCAGCCGGATTCGCCGGTTCATGCGCGGCTCTTCGTAGAGCAGCGTGATCTCGTCGGCGGTCTGCAGGATGGCGATGGTGTTCATCGTCATCACCATCGCGTTCGCCGCGCCCGGGCGGCACGAGGTCCAGCCGGTGTAGATGATCTGCCCGGCTCTCATCCGTTCGGCGTAGCCGTCGACCATCGCCTTGGCTTCCGGCAGCAGCGGCGGGTCGTCGACCCTGAAGAAGAAGCGCTCCGCCTCCCACATGCCGGACAGATCGTGCGGGTCGGGAGCCGCGTCCTGCGCGGCCGCGGGCGTCACCGGCAGGAGCAGGACGACGGCGAGGAGCGGGACGAGCTTCATGGCCGAACCTCGCCGGCCGGGGCGATCGCCGGCTCTCCCCGGGCGATGCGGTCGGGACAGACGTCGTCCTCGACGCGCACGCCTTCGAGGCGGTGGTACGTCATCTCGGTTTCCCACGGGGCGCTGTAGATTTCCGGGTCGGTGATACGAAACCGGATGTGCAGCCTGCCGTCGGCCGCAACCCTCAGCCGCTCTTCCAGCAGCATCTCTTCGCTGTGCGGCAGGCCCGAGGCGTCGACGATCGTGTCGCTGGTCAGGCCGTTGGACACGATGACCAGCGTATCGCCTTCCCAGTGACCCACCGGGTATCCCATCGGCTGCGGCAGCAGCGGATCGGCCGGCTCGCCGCTCATGTCCACCGCGCGGTGCCAGCGGTACCAGCCGTGGACGAAGCCCACGAGGCGGTCGTTGACGACGATTTCGAACGGCGACGGCATGAACATGATCCGCGGCATGCCCGGCCCGGCGCACCAGCGGGTGCGGTCGAACTGCGGTTGCGCGGTCTGGCTGTCGGCCAGGTTGGCCTGGTACAGCGCGGCGCCTTCGGCAGTCAGCGGCGGTTCCTGTCCGTCGACCGTGAGGACGCGATCGGGGAAACTGTCGCCGATCCAGGTCCCGGCGATCGGATGGGCCGCGGCATCGGCGGCACGCGCAGGGCCCGCGAAGCAAAACAGCGCGACGGCGGCAGGAAGGGCGAATATCCGCACAGGGAGCCTCATCGCCCCGGCCTAGTTGCCGATGCCAGTTCGCGGGATGCGCGCGGCGACCCCGTCGAGCTTGCGCCCATCGGCAAAGGTGAGGTGCCGCAGCGTGCCGTACGGCCTGCCGTTGCGCGCGGGGGACACCTCGAGCGTGACCTTGTCGCCGGGCTTCACGCTCGTCTTGCGCCAGCCCATCGCAACGTTGATCGCCGGAGCGCCGATCTCGATCCCCCACTGGACAACCGTGCCGTCGGGCTGCGGCACCATCGCCTGGACGTAGGAGTGCGGATTGGTCCACTGGACCTCCTTGATCGTCCCTTCGAGCACGACGACCTGGGAGTAATCGAACTCCGCCGTGGAATGATGCCCCTGCGCCGCGGTCGCCATCGCCAGAGACGCAACGCCGAGCAGCGTCATCGAAGTCCGCAACACGTTCGTTCTCCCTCCCCACCTCTCGCACTCCGGCGGATTGGTAACAAGCTAACCGGTGGACCCGGAGACAACAATCCTCTTAGTGAGGGGGCAAGTCCGGGCTGGAGGGGAGGCAAGATGAACTTGATCGGTATTCGTGCCGTGGGAGCCGCGGTGGCGTTGCTCGGCGTGACGACGGCCCTTCCGGCGATCGCCGGCGAGGCCGAGGACAGGACCGAGCTCGTCAACCTGATGATGCGCTACGGCGAGGTGCACGATTTCGGCACGCCGCAGGAGTATGCTGCGCTGTTCACCGACGAAGGCGAAATCGCGGTCGGCGACAGGGTTGTGGTCAAAGGCCGCGACGCGCTCGTCGCCCAGGCCGAGCGCGACCATGAGCGGTACACCGTCACCCTCCCGAACGGGCAGACGACGTTTCTCATGCGGCACCTAATCAGCAACACCGTCGTCGAAAACCTCGACGCGGACAGGGCGACCGGCACGAGCTTCGTCACCACCATGATCCGCGACGGCGAAGAGGGGCCCAAGGTGCTGAGCGTCGGCCGCTACATCGACACCTACGAACGCGAGCGCGGGGAATGGAAGATCGCCCGCCGCACGATCGTCCTGGACTTCGGCAATCCCGAGCTGGGGCGCAAATATGGCTTCCAGAGGTAGAGGAAGCCCGGCGCCGTCTCTGCGGACGGCCCTTCTCCATCGGTTGTCAGGGAATGCGCTGCCAGCGAATCGTCACGCCTCGTCCGTCGCGGTGAAGCGGCGGATGTGCGGGTCGTTGCAGGCGTAGAGCGTGTACTCGGCGTAGTAGGCAGCGCGGCCGCGCTGCTGGGCGGCGCGGTGTTCGGCGACGCGCCCCCAGGCGCGCGCCGCGGCTTCGTCCTGCCATTCGGACAGCGCGATCACTTCGCCGTCGTCGGCGGTGTAGCTCTTGAAGCCGAGGTAGCCGGGCTGCGCGGCGGCGAGCGCCTGCATCGCCTCGGCCTCGGCATCGTAGGCCGTCCGGTCGATGTCGGGGCGCTTGCGATTGCGAAACACGACGAGGAACATCAGCGGCCTCCTCCCAGGTGAGCGTCGGCGATCGCCACCGCTAGCGCGTCGGCCGCGTCGGCGCCGGCGATGGCGACGCCGGGCAGCAGCACCTTGAGCATCGCCTGGACCTGCTGCTTCTCCGCCCCGCCCGTGCCGACCACGGCCTTCTTGACCAGCCGCGCCGCGTGCTCGGCGACCGGCAGCGAGGACCGCCCGCAAGCGGCGAGCACGGCGCCGCGCGCCTGCGCGAGCTTGAGCGTCGATTGCGGGTTCTTGTTGAGGAACACTTCCTCGACCGCGGCGCGATCGGGCGAATGAGCGGCGATCACGGCGGCGATCGCGTCGTGCAGGTTGTGGAGGCGCTCGCTGATCGGCGCCTTGGGATCGGTCGCCACCTCGCCGTGCGCGACGTGGCTCAGCCGCGCTCCTTCGCTACGCACGATTCCCCAGCCGGTGCAGGACAGAGAGGGATCGAGGCCGAGGATCAGCATGAGAGCCCTTCCCCTCCTGGGGAGGGATCGGGGCGGAGGACGCTGGAGTCCCGGCCCCGCCCCCCGACCCCCTCCCCTGAAGGGGAGGGGGAGTTGGTCACCCGAGCTTCTCCATCACCTCGTCGGAGACCTCGTAGTTGCCCCACACGGTCTGCACGTCGTCGTCGTCCTCGAGCGCGTCGACCAGTTTGAGCAGCGTCTGCGCGTCGCCTTCGGCGACTTCGACGGTGAGGTTGGGCTTCCACGCGAGCTTGACGCTCTCGGGCTCGCCGAGGCTCGCCTCGAGCGCCCTGGCGACTTCGTGCAGCGCTTCCATGTCGGTCCAGATCGCGTGGCCGTCGGCATCGCTCTCGACGTCGTCTGCGCCGGCCTCGATCGCCGCCTCGAGCACTGTCTCCTCGTCGCCGGCCGAGGCCGGGTACTCGATCAGGCCCTTGCGCTCGAACCCGTGGCTGACCGCGCCGGTCGCGGCCATGTTGCCGCCGTTCTTGGAGAACGCCGTGCGGACGTTGGTCGCGGTGCGGTTGCGGTTGTCGGTCAGCGCCTCGACGATCAGCGCCACGCCGCCCGGGCCGTAGCCCTCGTAGCGGATTTCCTCGTAATCCTCCCCGCCGGCGGCCGAGGCCTTGTCGATCGCGCGCTGGATATTGTCCTTCGGCATCGAGGCCGCGCGGGCGTTGTTGACCGCGAGCCGCAGGCGCGGGTTCATGTCGGGATCGGGCGCGCCCATCTTGGCGGCGACGGTGATCTCGCGGCTGAGCTTGGAGAACGCCGCCGAGCGCTTTTTGTCCTGCGCGCCCTTGCGGTGCATGATGTTCTTGAACTTGGAATGGCCTGCCATGGGGTTCGCTTGTTCCGGCTGAAAACGATGCGGCGCCTTACACCGGCGGAGCGAGCTAGAGCAACCGCTGCCACCAGCCGACATCGCGCCAGCCGCCGAACTTCCAGCCGACCTCGCGGTAGATGCCGACGGGGGTGAACCCCATCGCCTCGTGCAAGCCTACGCTCGCGGGGTTGGGCAGGGCGATCCCGGCGAAGGCGCCGTGGAAGCCTTTGCCGGCGAGGAGGGGCAGCAGCTCGCGGTAAAGCGCGCGGCCGATCCCTCGGCGAACGCAGGCCGGGTCGACGTAGACCGCGACGTCGCACGAGCTCGCGTAGGCCGCCCGCTCGCGGTGCGGCGAGCCGTAGGCGTAACCGGCGACCGCGCCGTCGATCTCGGCGACGAGCCAGGCGTGGGTCGCCCCGTAGGCGCCGATCCGGCGGGCCATTTCGTCGGCTCCCGGCGGCTCCAGCTCGAAGCTGACCCAGCCGTCGGACACGAACGGCGCGTAGATTCGCGCGCATTCCCCGGCATCGGCGGCAGGATCGGCAGCGCGGATCGCCGGCGTCATGGATCGATGTCGAAGTGCAGCACGTCCTCGCGCTTCCCGAGCTTGTCGTAGAGCGCGAGCGCCGGCTCGTCGCCGTGATCGCCCTGGACGAAGATCACCCAGGCGCCGCGCTCGCGGGCGATATCGCGCAGCGCGTCGATCAGCGCGGTGGCGACGCCCTGGCGGCGCCACGCCTCGGCCACCGCGAGGTCGTAGATGTAGATCTCGCTGCGTTCCTGCTCGAACTTCTCGAGCTCGTAGGCGACCAGCCCGCCGACGATGACGCCTTCGGCGCGCGCGACCAGCACGCAGACGTGCGGCTTCGCCAGCAGCCGGCGCAGGTATGCGCCGCCGGGCGGTGCGCGCTCGAAGGTGTCGCGCTCGTCGAAGGCTTCCCCGAACAGCCGGTTGAGCGCGCGGACGTCGGCAAGGTCGTCCGGACCGAGCTGGGAGACCTCTATCGTCAGAGCGTCACCGCGGTGCCGCTGACGCTGACCATCAGCATCGACCCGTTCTGGCCGAGCACCTCGTAGTCGAGGTCGACCCCGATGACCGCGTTGGCGCCGAGCTGGCGCGCCTGCTCGGTCATTTCCTCGATCGCCTCGTTACGCGCGCGGGCGAGCACTTCCTCGTACTTGCCCGAGCGGCCGCCGACGATGTCGGTGATCGCCGCGAACACGTCGCGGAACAGGTTGGCGCCGACGATCACCTCGCCGGTGACGATTCCGAGATAGTCCCTCACCGGGCGCCCTTCGACGAGCGCGGTGGTGGTGACGATCATCCCGCCGCTCGCGCGGCTCCACGGGCTAGCC
>JBIQKN010000003.1:0-48161 GCA_044506565.1 Sphingomonadales bacterium
CAGAAGAGCATCGCGCTCGGCGCGCCTCTGGCGAGCGTGCTGTTTCCGCCCGCCGTGGCCGGGCTGCTGTTATTGCCGGTGCTGACCTACCACCTGCTCCAGCTGGTGATCTCCGCGCCCCTGGCGGGTCGCCTCAATCGGTCTCCGGCTGCGTCGGCTTGACGCTCGGCGCCCGCCGGTTCTGGCGCACCGACCACCAGAACGACAGGGCGATCAGCGCCGCGCCGATCAGGCCGGTAACCACCTCGGGAACGTGCGCGACCGCACCGAACAGCATGATGACCCCGAGTGCAATGATCGCCCAGAACGCGCCGTGCTCGAGATAGGCGTATTCGGCCAGCGTGCCGCGATGGACCAAGTGGATGGTCATCGAGCGTACGAAGATCGCGCCGATCGACAGGCCGAGGGCGATCACGACCATGTTGTTCGACAGGGCGAACGCACCGATCACCCCATCGAAGCTGAAGCTCGCGTCGAGCACGTTGAGGTACAGGAACCCGCCGAGACCCGAGCGTACCGCGGCCCCGGCGAGGCGCCGGCGCTCGTCGTGGATCTCGAGCGCGGTGTTGATCGCCTCGACCGAAATGAACGTCACGATCCCGAGGATGCCGGCGATCAGGAAGGTCAGCGCCTCCGCGGCATCGAGCAGGCTCGAGATTCCCCACAGGACGAGTAGCAGCAGCCCGATCTCGACCGCCTTGACCGCCGAGACGGCAGCGAGCTTGCGCTCGACCACGCCGATCCAGTGCACTTCCTTGTCGGCGTTGAAAAAGAACTTGAGCCCGACCATCGCCAGGAACGCGCCGCCGAAGCCGGCGATGCCCACGTGGGCGGACGAGACGATCCGCTCGTACTCCGCGGGGTTGGTCAGCGACAGCCTGACGGCTTCCACAGGGCCGATGTGCGCCGCGATCGCCACGATCGCCAGCGGGAACACGATCCGCATGCCGAACACCGCAAAGGCGATCCCCCACAACAGGAACCGCTGCTGCCAGACCTCGTCCATTTCCTTGAGCACCGAGGCGTTGACCACGGCGTTGTCGAAGCTCAGCGAAACCTCGAGCACCGACAGTACGACGATGATCCAGAGCACCTGCGCGGTTCCCGCAACCGAGCCGGTGCTCATCCAGCCGTACCAGAGCCCGAGCGCGAGGCACACGAGCGTAAACACGATCGAAAATCGGTAATGCTGCATAGAAGGGATCAGTCTGCCTGGTAGGTCTGTTCGGGACCGGGGAATGCACGGCTACGCACGTCGGCCGCATAGCGTTCCGCGGCGCCCGAGATAAGCGCCGCGATGTCTTCGTAACGCTTCACGAACCGCGGCACGCGCTCGAACATGCCGAGCATGTCCTCGGTCACCAGGACCTGGCCATCGCACTTTGCCGAGGCGCCGATCCCGATGGTTGGGCATGGCACCGCTTTCGTGACCTGCTCGGCTATCGGCTCGAGCACGCCTTCGACGACGATCGCGAAAGCACCGGCGCTCGCCAGGGTCCGGGCATCGCGCACGATCTTGTTGGCTTCGGCCTCGGCACGCCCGCGCGCGCCGTAGCCGCCGAGCACGTTGACCGCCTGGGGCGTCAGGCCGACATGGCCCATCACGGGGATGCCGCGCTGAACGAGGAACTCGACCGTCGGGGCCATCGCCTCGCCACCCTCGAGCTTGACCGCTGCTGCGCCGCTGGCCTTGAGCAGGTGCGCTGCGCTCTCGAAGGCCTGTTCGGGCGAGGCTTCGTATGAGCCGAACGGCATGTCGACCACCACGAGCGCATGATAGCTCCCGCGCACGACCGCAGCGGCGTGGTTGGCCATCATCTCGAGGGTGACGGGCACCGTGGAAGGCAAGCCGTAGATTACCTGGCCGAGCGAATCGCCGACCAGCAGCACGTCGGAGTGGGCGTCGAGGAGCTGCGCCTGGCGGGCCGTGTAAGCCGTCAGCATGACGATCGGCTCGGCGGTGACGCCGTCGACCTTGCGCTGGCGGATCTTGGGCACGGTGAGCCGCCGCATGGGCCGGGGGGTCGGGTTTGCCCGGCTGGTCGACGTGTCGAGCTGGAAAGTGGTGGACATGCGCGGCTTTTAGGCGCGTGGTCGCATTGTGCAAAGCGATGCGATCGCGCTTGTCTTGCGCGCGAATGCGGTTAGCGTCGCAACCAGTTTAGGGTTCGGGTGCGCCTGCGCGTACTCCGGGATGAGGGGAACCGCATGTTCGGTCGTGTCAAGCCGCTCGATGCCATCCTGGCGACGGCAGAGAAGAAGTCGCTCAAGCGGACGCTGGGCTGGTTCCAGCTGACATTGTTCGGCATCGGCTGCGTGATCGGCACGGGCATCTTCGTGCTTACCTCGGTCGGGGCGCAGAAGGCAGGTCCGGGCCTGATGCTCGCCTTCGCCATCGCGGGCCTGGTCTGCATCGTCGCGGCGCTGTGCTACGCGGAGATCGCGGCGATGGTCCCGGTCGCGGGGAGTGCGTACACCTACAGTTACGCGACGATCGGCGAGTTCTTCGCCTGGACGGTCGGCTGGGCGCTGATCATGGAATACGCGATCGCCGCTTCGGCGGTGTCGGTCGGCTGGTCTGGATATTTCTCCGGCACCATTCTCGGCGGATTGGGGATAGACCTGCCGGCCTGGCTCAGCGCCGGGCCGCTCGCCTTCGGCGGGGCCGAAGGCGGGCTGATCAACCTGCCGGCGCTGGTGATCGCGCTGGCGGTGACCGGCCTGCTGATCATCGGCACCAGCGAGAGCGCCAAGTTCAACGCGTTCCTGGTGGCGATCAAGGTTTCCGCGCTGACCGCGTTCATCGGCATCACGCTGACCAGCGCAGCGTTCGATCCAGACAAGTTCAATCCGTTCCTGCCTGCCGGTGTGTTCGGCGGTTTCGGCACCGGCGTCGGCGCGGTCGGCGCGGCGGCGACGATGTTCTTCGCCTATGTCGGCTTCGACGCGGTCTCGACCGCGGCCGAGGAAACCAAGAACCCGCAGCGCAACGTGCCGATCGGGCTGGTCGGCTCGCTGCTGTTCTGCACGATATTCTACATTCTCGTTGCCGCGGGTGCGATTGGCACGATGGGCGGCCAGCCGATCATGGGCGCGCCCGGCGTTCCGCTCGAGGCGGGCTCGCCCGAGCTCGCGCGCCAGTGCGCCATGCCCGAGCACGCCGAGGCGCTGGTCTGCTCGAACGAGCCGCTCGCCCACGTGCTGCGCGTGCTCGGCTTCTCGTGGCTCGGCAACGCGATCGGGATCGCCGCGATCCTCGCGCTGCCGTCGGTCATCCTGATTCTTATCTTCGGCCAGACGCGCATCTTCTTCGTGATGAGCCGCGACGGCCTGCTGCCCGAGGTGCTGAGCAGGGTGCATCCGAAGTTCCGCACCCCGCACGTGGTCACTGCGATCACCGGCTGCGCGGTCGCCATCGCCGCCGCGTTCTTCCCCGTCGGGCAGCTGGCGGACATTTCCAACGCCGGCACGCTCTACGCCTTCCTGATGGTGGCCGTGGCGGTGATGATGCTGCGGAAGAGGGACCCGGACCGTCCGCGCAGTTTCCGCGTGCCGGGCGTGTGGATCATCGCCCCGCTGACGATCGCCGGGTGTGCATTCCTGTTCCTCAACCTGCCGACTGCGGCGATGCTGTTCCTGCCGATTTGGACGGTGGTCGGGCTGTTCGTCTACTTCCTCTACAGCCGCAGCCGCAGTCATCTCGGCCGTGGGATAGTCGAGGTGCACGAGCCGGAATATTCGGAGATCGAGCCTGACATCCCCGGGGTGCCCGACCGCGGGAGGCCCTGAGTCCGGCGGCTGCGGGAGTGCCGCGGTGCTCCCCTGTTTCGACCGTCCCGACGCGTTCACCGCCGCCGAGTGCGACGCGATCGTCGCCCTCGGCCTCGCTTCGCCACTCGAGCCGGCGACGGTCTACGACGGTGCGCATGACCGGGTCGATCCGCGGCAGCGACAGGCCGAGCGTTGCCACTGGCACCGCGACACGGCTGGCGGCTGGATCCACGCCCGGCTGGATGCGCTGTTCGCCGAGGCGGCCGCCCGGTTCGGTCTCGCGGTCGATCCGGTGTTCGAGGACATCCAGTTCGTGCGTTATGCCCGGGGCGGTCACTTCCAGTCGTGGCACAGCGATGCCGGACTGGACCGGCACGAAACGCGCCTGATCTCGGCGTCCGTCGAGTTGTCGGAGCCCGACGCGTACGAGGGCGGGGTGCTCGAGATCGCGCCCGAAGTGGGGGCAACGCGAACCCTATCACGCGGCGGCGCGCGGTTGTTTCCGTCGCGCGCGATCCACCGGGTGACGCCGGTGACCCGGGGCACGCGTTGTGCTCTCGTCGCCTGGACCGGTCGGCGGCCGGCCTAGGATTCCGGTCGGGGCGGGGTCTAGAGCGTGGTTTCGGCGTGATCGTCGGCGGCATCCTGCCGCATGTCGAAGCCGAGGAGCATCTTGGTCGTATCGATCAGGCCGAGGTCGGCATTCCATATTTCGGCCTCGCCGAGATCCATCCGCAGCATCAGCAGGTCGGGATCGTCGCGCCCGCCGGGGAACCAGGCCTCGATCGCCGGACTCCATTCCTCCTCGAGCCGTTCGCGGTCGGTCTCTTCGCTGAGGGTTCCGGAGAAGCGGGCGAAGAGGTCGTGTCCCTTGCCGGCGAGAGTCGCGGTGGCCGGGCCGCCTGCGGCGAATGGTCCGCTGCGGCTGGTGAAGAACCAGATCGCGCCGTCGGCATCCCGGTCGAGCTGGGCGGTCATCGGGACGGCCCGGTGGGGTTCGCTGTCGAGCTGGAGGAAGACGAACGGGCTGTCGGCCAGCGTGGTCCAGAATTTTTGCCTGAGTTCGTGGATATCGGTCATGGGGGACTCCTTTACCGGGCAACGTCAGGTGGTTGGCGACGTTCCATTGCATCGGCACGGATAGGAACATAAAGTGAACAAAGGAGTCGATTCGCGATGGACCTGTCTCTCTTGCCTGCCGCCGGGAGACCACCGGCTCATGCCCGCGCGCGGCGGTGGCGGCCGGGTCTTGCCGGTGGGACTCTGCACAGCGAGATCTTTGCTCCCGGCAACGAAGGCAGCGGGGCAGCCGTCGCGCTGGCTCTGGCACTCGATGCGGCCGCTGCCGACGACGCGCGAAGCCTGTTGTGGGTGCAGGACAAGGCCGCGCTGCGCCTGACCGGCCGTCCTTATCGTCCCGGGCTGCCGACAACCTTGCACTCCCGGGTAATCCACGTCGCCGCCGCCACGCCCGAGGATGCGTTGTTCGCGCTCGAGGAAGGGCTGCGCTGCCGCGACCTCGCCGGCGTGATCGGGGAGATCGCGGGCAACCCGAGAGCGCTCGATTTTACCGCCTCGCGTCGTCTCGCGCTCGCGGCTGAACGGCATGGAATACCCTTGTTTCTCGTCCGGCCAGACGCCGCGCGCGACCTCTCCGCAGCGCGGATGCGCTGGCAGGTTCGCGCCGCACCTTCGCCGCCGCCGCGCTGGAATCCCCAGGCTCCGGGGCAGCCCGCCTGGCGCGCCGAACTGTTCCGCGCCCGCGCGCATCCTCCCGGAGAATGGATTCTCCTTCACGACGAGAAGACGGGTCTCGACGCGCGTCCCGCGGCCGCCTCGGACCGAGCGGAGGCAAGGGCGGCGGGATTGTGACTGCGAGTGCCGAGCTCGCCGCTGCGCGGATCATGGCGGTCTGGCTGCCGCGGCTGGCGATCGACCGTTGGCGGCGCCTGCAAGGTTGCGCGAAAGGCGAGGGCGCCGATGCCTCGCCGCTCGTGCTGATCGCCGAGACCGCGCACGGGCCGCGGATCGAGGCGGCGAACGACGCGGGTCTCGAAGCGGGGGCGCGGCCGGGCATGCGGCTGGCCGATGCGCGCACCCTGTGTCCCGCGCTGAGGGTCGCGCCCGCAGATCCGGAAGGCGACCTGGCGCTGCTGAAGCGCCTCGCGGTGTGGGCGCAGCGCTGGGGGCCGTGGGCGGCGATCGACCCGCCCGACGGCTTGCTGGTCGACGTCAGAGCGGTTGCGCACCTGTTCGGCGGCGAACCGGCGCTGCTGGCCGATGCCGAGGCGTGCCTTGCCGTACAGGGGTTCACGGCGCGGCTGGCGATCGCCCCGACCGCCGGAGCCGCCTGGGCGCTCGCGCATCATGGGCCCGAACGAGCGATTCTCGAGCCCGGCGAGGATGCTATGGCCCGGCTCGCCGGGCTCCCCGTGGCGGCCCTGCGACTCGACCCCGATGTACTGCTGGTGCTGCGCCGCCTCGGGCTCAGGCGAATCGGCGATCTCGCGGGTATCTGCCGCGACGCGCTCAAGCGGCGTTTCCGCGATCGCGTGGCGGAAGCCAGCCCGCTGCTGCGGCTCGACCAGTTGCTCGGCCGAATACCCGAGCCGCTGCTGCCGGTGGTCGCTGTGCCCCCGGCGCTGGCCCAGCGGCGGCTGCTCGAACCGATCCGTCACCGCGAGCTTCTCGACCGTGTCGTCGCCGATCTCGCCGTTGACCTGGCGCGCGAGTTGGAACGGCGCGGCGAGGGCGCCCGCCGGCTCGAGCTTGGCTTGTGGCGGGTCGACGGCGAGACGGCGTTCCGCAGCCTCGAGCTCGCCGCCGCGACGCGCCAGGCGGAACACGTCGCACGGCTATTCGCAGCCAGGCTCGACGGGCTCGACGCGGGTTTCGGCATCGAGCTGGTGCGCCTGCGCGCCGCCTGGACCGAGCCGCTCCCGCCAGGCCAGGCGAATCTCGCAGCAGGGGAACCGCCCGGCACTTCGCTGGCTGTCTGCCTCGACAGGCTCGCCGTGCGGCTCGGGTCCGACGCCGTACGCCGGCCGGTGAGCCGGGCCAGCCACCTCCCCGAACGGGCCCAGCGCTGGCAGGGGCCGCTCGAACCCGAGCCGGCCTCGCAGGAAGTGCTGGAGTTTCATGCCCGGCCGCTCAAGCTGCTCGATCGCCCCGAGCCGATCGCGGTGCTGTACGCCACGCCCGACGGCTATCCGCGGCAGTTCCGCTGGCGCGGCGGCCTGCATGAGGTCGTCCGCGTCGAGGGCCCCGAGCGGATCGCTCCCGAATGGTGGCGGGAAAGGGGCAGCACGCGGCTGCGCGACTACTACCGGATCGAGGATCGCGAAGGCCGCCGCTACTGGATCTACCGCGCGGGCCTCATCGGCGACGGCCGAGGCGGGATGCCCGACTGGTTCCTGCAGGGATTATGCGGCTGAGCCGCTACCGCTCGCGCAGCCGCGGCATCAGCTCGACGAAGTTGCAGGGCCGGTTGCGGCTGTCGAGTTGCTCGGCGAGAATCCGGTCCCAGCCGTCCTTTACCGCGCCGTTCGAGCCCGGCAGCGCGAAGATGTAGGTCCCGCGCGCGACCACCGCGCAGGCGCGCGACTGGACGGTGCTGGTGCCGATGGTCTGGTAGCTGATCCAGCGGAACAGCTCGCCGAAACCCTCGATGTCCTTGTCCTTGACCCGGTCGAGCGCTTCCGGCGTCACGTCGCGGCCCGTAAGCCCGGTGCCGCCGGTCGAGATCACCGCGTCGATCGCCGGATCGTCGATCCAGTTGTTGAGCCGCCGCGCGATCGCGTCGGCGTCGTCCTTCTCGATCGCCCGCGCGGCGAGACGATGCCCGGCCCCCGCGATGCGCTCGGCGAGAATGTCGCCCGAGGTATCCTCGTCCGGGCCGCGCGTGTCGGATACTGTGAGGAGGGCGATCGCGATCGGTTTGAACTCGCGGCTTTCGTCGATCGCCATCAGTCTGCCTCGGCCGAGAGATAGACTCGCCCTCCGCCGGATTCCTCCGCGGACGGAAAGGCCGGCCAGGCGTTCTGCGCCAGCGCGGCGCGGCTCGGCGAGGCGGCCCGCGCCTGCCGTTCGTACATCCAGTAATTGCGCATCACGATCGCCACGTAGCCGCGGGTTTCCCAATAGGGAATCGATTCCATCCACAGCAGCGGATCGCCTTGGTCGTTGATCTCGTAATTCCAGCGCGTGACCGGCGTCAGTCCGGCGTTGTAGGCCGCCATGATCTTGGGCAGCGTACCGCCGGTCGCCGGGCTGTCGCGCAGCATCTCCAGGTTCTGCTGGCCGAACGCCAGATTGACCGACGGATCGAAGATATCGACCTGGCTCGCGCTCATGCCGAGCCGCGGCGCATGTTCGCGCACGGTGATCGGGGTGATCTGCATCAGCCCCTGCGCCCGCGCCGGGCTCACCGCCTCGGCGCGAAAGTTCGATTCCTGCAGCGTATGGGCGAAGGCGAGAGCCGGATCGACCCGCCAGCCGTTGACGGGGATCCACTTGGGGGCCGGATACTGCGAGGCCGGGTCGGCCGCGCCGCCGCTCGGCGCGTTATGGGCCATGTAGAGCTGGGTCGAGGGCAGCCCGAGATCCCGCGCCAGGCGCGAGAGCGCGTCGTAGTCGCCGGGGTCGCCGATCCGCGCCTGGTGCAGCAGGATCTCGCTCGACAGCTTGTCGCGTCCGATTTCGGCCAACGCGATCGCCACGCGGACATTGGCGTGGCCGCCGATGCGGCGCCAGTCGTCGCGCGAGAAGTCGGCGTTGGCCACACGAGAGGGCAAGGCCACCCCGAGCTGCTCGGCGGCGAGCATCCCGTAGAGCGTGTCGTCCGCCGCCGCGGCGGCGCGAAGGAACGTCGTGCTGCGCTGCGGATCGCGGCAGCGCAGAGCGGCCCGGCTGGCCCAGTACTGAGCCGCCGAGCGCAATTCGGGATTGGTCGCCCCGTAAGCCGCGCGCTCGAACGCCTGGCCGGCCTGGTTGCAGTCGCCGAGGCGCCAGGCGGCGAGGCCCATCGCCCAGTCGCCCTCCGCCACCCACGGCCCGGCGCCGGCGGAGACCGTCGACGCCATCGCCAGCGCCTGCGCGTCCATGTTCTCGATATAGTAGCTCCACGCTACGCGCTGGCGCCATTCGGCGCGCGCCTCGGGGCTCAGCGCAGCGTCGATCCCGTCGAGCAGAATGCGCGCGCCGTCGGGGTCGTCGGCGTCGATGCGGGCCAGGATCGCCTGGCGCACCGAGGCCGGCATCGTGCCGTCGTCGATCGAGCGCGGGCGGGTTCGCTTGGGGATGCTGCCGGTCGAATAGAACTCGCGCGCATAGGGTAGATCCGGCGCCGCCGTGGCCCCGCGCGACAGGGCCAGGCGAGCGAGCCTTTGGGCCTGCGGCAAATCGCGACCGGTCGGCATCCAGGCCTCGATCTGCGCCGGCTCCACACGGGGAGAGCCCGCCGCGAGATAGAGCTCGGCGCGGGCGACGGGATGCAGCAGCCCGTCGCTGCGCTGCGCCAGCAGAGAGGCCGCGCCGTTCCAGTCCTGCCGGTCGATCGCCGCAAACACGGCGCCGTAGTATTCGCGATCCTGCTGCGAGAGCTGCGGCGGCGCCTCGTTGCGCGCCGTGCGGGCGACGAAGTACTCGCGCGCGGACTGGGCTGCGGACGGGGTGGCGGCGAGGGCGGCGAGCGTCGCCAGCGACGCGAGGATGACCTTCATGCGCTTTCGTCGTTCGTCCATTCGAGCCACCGCCGCCAGAGTGCCGCGCGGTCCCGAGATTCCTTGAGCAGGTTCTCGGCCGCGTAAGTCCAGAGCAGCGGCAATGGGCGGCCTTGAATCGACAATTCGCTAACTGCGGGAGCGAGTTGCGTCGGACTGTGCCCCAGCAGCGACAGAATGCCGCGGCCGAAGACGATCAGGCGCCTCGGACGCATCAGTCCGAGCAGGTGCTGCAGCACCTCGCCATGCCCTCTGGTCGCGAGAGCCTCCCAGTCGGGCAGCGCCATGTGACGGGGAAGGGCCGAGGCAAGCGCCAGGTCTCCGGACGAAATACCTGCGGCCTGCGCGAACGAGCCGAGCATGCGCCCTTGCGGGCCCGTCAGCAGGCCGTCGCGGTCCTCGGCCTCGGGCATCGTCACCAGCAGCATCACGGCGGCATCCGGCTCGCCGCGAGGTGCGATCCGCGGGTGCAGGCCGCCCTCGTCGAGAGTCGGCTCGTCGAGCCACCAGCTGCGGAAGGCGGCGAGATCGGTTGGCCAGTTCGCCTTGTCCCCGCCGACCGGGGGCCGCTCCGGCCGCCGCGGGGCCGTGGGCGCCGCCACAGCGGGGCCCGCACGGGCGGGTTCGGGCGGCGGCGCTTCGTCCACCAGCCAGGCGGCGGGCTCGTCGTTGTAGGCGTAGTCGACGCCGGCCTCGCGCCACCACTCCTGGGCCGCGGCCAGGCTTTCAGCGAGCGTCGGGGCGGGGCGGGGGCTCATGCTCGGAGCAGGTCTTGACCTGTCGCCGGGCAGCGATCAAGCCCGGGCGATGCACGTTCCCCCCCGAGGACCGAAGCCATGAGCGAACGCGAATCGATGCCGGTCGACGTGGTGATCGTCGGCGCGGGCCCGGCCGGGCTCGCCGCAGCGATCCGTCTCAAGCAGCTCGATCCGGCGCTCGAGATCGTCGTACTCGAGAAAGGCTCCGAAGTCGGCGCGCATATCCTCTCGGGCGCGGTGATCGATCCGCGTGCGCTCGATGAGCTGCTGCCCGACTGGCGAGACGGCTGCGTCCTCGCCGAGGTTCCGGTCACGTCGAACCACCACTGGGTGCTGACGCGCTCGGGCAAATGGGAGATGCCCGAACTGCTCATGCCGCCGCTGATGTCGAACCGGGGCTGCTATACGGGCTCGCTCGGCAACCTGTGCCGCTGGCTCGCCGAGCGCGCCGAAACGCTCGGGGTGCAGGTCTTCCCGGGCTTCCCGGCCAGCGAAGTGCTGTTCGACGACGGGGGCGCGGTCATCGGGGTCGCGACGCAGGACATGGGCGTCGCCGCCGACGGCTCGCACAAGCCGGACTACCAGCCCGGCATGGAACTGCACGCGAAATACACCCTGTTCGCGGAGGGGGCGCGAGGGCACCTGACCAAGCGGCTCAAATCGCGTTTCGCGCTCGATGCCGATTGCCAGCCCCAGGTCTACGGTCTGGGAATCAAGGAATTGTGGGACATTGCCCCCGACCGGCACGAACCCGGCAAGGTCGTCCACACCCAGGGCTGGCCGCTTGCCGAGCGCGATGCCTGGGGCGGGGGATTCCTCTACCATCAGGCGAACGGCCAGGTCGCGCTAGGGTTCGTCACCGCGCTCGACTACGCCAACCCGTGGATCAGCCCGTTCGAGGAATTCCAGCGCTGGAAGCATCATCCTGCGATCCGCCAGCTGCTCGAAGGCGGCCGCCGCGTTGCCTACGGGGCGCGGGCGATCAACGAGGGCGGCTGGCAGAGCGTGCCCCGGCTGGCATTTCCCGGCGGCGCGCTGATCGGCTGCGCCGCGGGGTTCGTCAACGTGCCGCGCATCAAGGGCACGCACACCGCGATGAAGAGCGGCATGTTGGCGGCGGAGGCCATCGCTGCCGCGATCGGTGCGGGCCGGGCGAACGATGCGCCGGCCGAATACGACGCTGCCGTGCGTTCGAGCTGGATCGCCGAGGAGCTCAGACTGGTCCGCAATGCTCAGCCGCTCGTCGCACGGTTCGGCGGCGCGCTCGGGACGCTGCTGGCCGGTGCCGACATGTGGCTGCGCACGCTCAGGCTCCGGCTTCCGTTCACGCTCGGCCATCATACCGACGCCGAATCGACTCGCCGGGCCGACCTCTACGAACCGATCGTTTATCCGAGGCCCGACGGTGTGATCAGCTTCGACCGGCTGTCCTCGGTGTTCCTCTCGGGGACCAATCACGAAGAGGACCAGCCGTGCCACCTGCAACTCAAGGACCCGGCGGTCCCGCTGAAGGTCAACTGGCCGCTCTACGCGGGACCCGAGCGCCTCTACTGCCCGGCGGCGGTCTACGAGTGGGTCGGGGTCGACGAGGGCGATCCGCGCCTGGTTATCAACGCGCAGAACTGCGTCCACTGCAAGACATGCGACATCAAGGATCCGCCGCAGAACATCGAATGGGTCACGCCCGAGGGCGGCGGCGGACCGAACTATCCGAACATGTGAACGACGTGCGTCGCTTCTACGGCATGCCCACGACTATCGAGATCGTCCCGTCCGGCGCGATCTCGATGCGGTAGTTTGTCAGACCGGCCCCTTCGACGGCCTTGATCGCCCGCTCCGCATCGCTTTGTCGCCAGCCCGATTTGCCGCGGACTGCGGCGTCGACCGGTTGCAACGCGTCCGCGTCGGGAATGACCGCAAAGCCCGATAGCGGCCCGGCGGGCGCTTCGATCGGCCGGTCGCGCAGGAACTGCGCGCGAATCTGGATGGGAGTTTCGCTCCCTTCACCTCGTGAAGTACGGGTCGCGATAGCCAACCCATCCCCCTAATCTGGCCGTGAACCGCCAGTTGCCCCGACGTGATCAGGCTGCCTCTCCTGATCCGGAGTATGGGCGCGTCGTGGCGGACTGCAAGCGGCAATTATGCCCGTCCGCGACAATCTTCGCGCGTAGGACACAAATTGCTACATTTTGACGATTGCGGTCCTGCGCCGCTTCGCCTCTCAAGGGCGCAGCAACAGTAGGAAAATCACGGTTTTGCGAATGCCCGGATCCGTAGGGACGGACGGCACGCCCGGCCCCGATCTGGCCGCGGCCGTGGCCTTGGTAGGCCGGCTCCAGCGTGCGCTGGGGCAGGGAGATCGTGCCCGGATTGTCGGGTGCCTGGGCGAATTGGTCGATCTGCGTGCTCCGATGGGTCCGCAGTGGCAGCAGCTTGCCCATATCGCCGCGGATCAGGGCGAACTCGGGTTGTCCCGCGGCGCGATGGCTCTCTACGTCGAGGCGAGCGGCAACGACCCTCGGGCCCGTTACCAGCAGGCGGGGCTTCTCGCGCAGGGCGGGGCCCTGCGTAAGGCCTACGCCATTCTCCAGACCTTGCCCGAGACGGTGCCCGATCCCGCCGCCAACGCCTACAGCCGCGGTGCAGCGGCGCTGTTCCTTGGCGAGACCGACGAGGCGCGTGAACTGCTCGAGCGCGCAGCGCAACTGCGTCCCGATCTCGGGCACGCCTGGTTGCCGCTGTCGACGTTGGTGGATTTCTCCCGCGAGCCGCAGATGATGGAGTGGATCGTCGAGGTCGGCCAGGCGATGGAAGCTGCGCCGCCGGCCACGCAGGCGGTCTATTTCTACGCGCTGGGCAAGGCCTACGCCGACCTCGGCGAAACTGCGCAGGCCTTCGAGGCCTTCGCTCGAGGCGCCGAGATCAAGCGCGCCGAAGGCGGGTACGATCCCGCGCGCGACGCCGCCGATGCGGCCGAGGCCGTGCGCGGCTACGACGCACGGGCCATAGATTCCCTTGCGCGCACGCAAACCGAGCCGACCGGCCGGGCGATCTTCGTCACTGGCCTGCCGCGTTCGGGCACCACGCTGGTCGAGCAGATCCTTGCCAGTCACAGCCACGTCGGGGACGGGGGCGAGATCAACCGGTTGCGCATGCTCGCGCGCGAAATCGGCGGTACGTCGCGGCCGGCGCTCGCCAGATATCTGGGAGCTCACGGCCCTGACGACGCGGCGCTGCTCTGGAACCACTGGCTCGCCGAGCGCTTCCCGGACGGAGGTCGCATCGTCGACAAATCGACCGACACCAGCCGCTATCTCGGCCTCGCCGCTGCGCTGTTGCCCGAAGCGCCGATTGTCTGGGTCAGGCGCGATCCGCTGGACTGCGCGTGGTCCTGCTTCAGGACGCACTTCCTCGCCGGCGTATCGTGGAGTTACGACCTGGCCGACATCGCCCGTCACTTCAGGATCGAGGACGAGCTGCTGGCACGCTGGCAAGATATTCTCGGCGATCGGGTGCTGGTCGTGCCTTACGAGGGCCTCGTCGCCGATTCGGCCGGCTGGATTCGCCGCATTCTCGCGCATTGCCAGCTGAGCGAGGAGCCGGGAGCGTTCGCCCCGCACGAGAACCGCCGGGCGGTGACCACGTCGAGCGTCATGCAGGTTCGCCGGCCGATCAACCGCGCCGCGGTCGGCGCCGCCGGGCCGTATCGCGCGTTTCTCGAGCCGTTCGTCGATGCTTACGGCGACTCGGTGCGAGCATGACATTGCTGGCCGAGGAACACGTCCGGCGATCGGCACTTGTTCACGCGGATGGCGACAGAACGTGCTCCTCACGAGTTGCAGGCTAATCCCCGAAGGAGGGGAGCCGCCTTCCGACCATCTGAGAACGCGGGTTACAGTCCCGCGTCGAAAGGCTCGCCTACGCCATCGGCCGGATAGCCGACCACGATCGAAATCGTCCCGTCGGCTGCAATCTCCACTCGGTACGACGTGAGGTTGGCTTCCTTCGCTGCGCCGATGGCACGTGCGAGATCCTTGTCGCACCAGGCCCCCTTTCGCCCGTTGGCTGCGACCGGCGCCGGAATCACCGGCTCGGGAACGATGGCGAAGCCGGACAAGGGCCCCTCCGGCGTGAAAGCTGGCTGGTCGCGCAGGAACTGCGCTTGAATGTGAATTGGGGTCGCGCCTTCTTTTCGCGCGGAGTCCCGGGTCGCCATGGGCACCCTAATCCCCCTGTTGGGCCCACCCCCGATGCTTACTCGGGTGGTAGGGCATCCTCTCCAGGGCCCGATTATGCTTGCTTTGCTAACGACTTCAAGCGGGATTCTTCGCAGCCTGCGACAATTTCCGTTTCAAGTGAGACAATTTGCTACACTTTGCCCGTTGCGGCACTTCGCCGGATCGCCTCTCTGCGTCCGAACATTCAAGGCGAAATAACGGTTTAGCTTTGTCCAAGCCTCTCGGGACGGACGGCACGCCCGGCCCTGGACTGGCCGCGTCGGTTGCCATTGTCGACCGGCTCCAGCGCGCGCTGGGGCAGGGCGATCGCGCGCAGACGGTGTTCGCCATCGGCCAGCTCGTCGAGTGCCGGGCACCGCTTGGAAACCAGTGGGAACAGCTCGCCTACATCGCCGCGGACAACGGCGAAGTGACGCTGGCCCGAGCCGCCATCGCGTTATTCGAAAACAGCGCCAGCGATCCCGCGGCCGCAGCGCATCGTCGGGCCGGCCTGCTCGCCCATATCGGCGCTTGGGACGAGGCTTACGCCGCCATGGACGCGCTTTCCGCTGCCGGGTTCGATCCGGTGTCGCTCGCGCACAGCAAGGGCACGGCTGCCTTGCACAAGGGCGATGTCGAAGAGGCGCGCAACTTGCTCGAGCGCGCAGTGCGCATGCGGCCGACGTCGGCGCCGACCTGGCAAACGCTGGCGAAGCTGGTCGATTTCGCCTCCGAGCCCGAGCTTGTGGAGCTGTTGCTGGGCGCGAGGCGGGCGGTCGAATCCGCAGATCCGGCCACCCGCGGAGTCTACGGCTTCGCCCTGGGCAAGGCCTACGAAGATCTAGGGGAGCGCGCACGGGCCTTCGAGGCCTATGCCGAAGCCGGCAGGCATATCCGCTCGACACGCCCCTATGATCGCGAGCGGGACCTCAAGATCGCCCGCGAAGCGGTCGAAGGGTACACGCCCCCGAGCCTTGGAGCGATCGCGGGCCGGCAGACGGAAGACACGGGCGGCACCATCTTCGTGACCGGCCTGCCGAGGTCGGGAACGTCTCTGGTGCAGCAGATCCTGACGTCTCACAGCGCCGTCGGCGACGGGGCGGAGATCAATCGCCTCGGGCTGTTCGTGAAGGACATTCGCGGCCTTTCGTGGGCGGCGCTCGAGGCGTACCTCGGGCAGTGCGGTATCGTCGAAGCTGCCCGGCTCTGGCGTCACTGGATGGAGGAGAGGTTCCCCGGGAAAGGGCGCGTGGTCGACAAGACCGTCGGCAACGGCCGCGTGCTCGGGATTGCCGCCGCGATCCTGCCCGAGGCGCCCCTCATCTGGCTGCGCCGGGATCCGCTCGACTGTGCGTGGTCGTGCTTCAAGACGTTCTTCCTCGGCAATTTCCCGTGGAGCTACGACCTCGAGGACCTCGCTTTTCATTTCCGGGTCGAGGACGCGCTTCTGGCGCGCTGGCAGGCGATTCTCGGCGATCGGCTGCTGACGGTCCCGTACGACGACCTGGTGTGCGATCCGGAGACGTGGATTCGTCGGATCCTCGCGCACTGCCATCTCGATGAAGAGCCGCAGGTCTTCGCGCCGCACGAGAATCGCCGGGTGGTAGCGACGTCGAGCGTCATGCAGGTGCGCCGGCCGATCAACCGCGCGGCCATAGGGTCGGCGCAGCCCTACAAGCCGTGGCTGGAGCCCTTCCTGGCGGAATACGAACGCGAGACCTCGCCCATATTGTCGTAGCGCAAGAGGTCCGGCTGCCGCTAAGCCTCGACCGATGCTCGCCGAGACCGCTTACGCCAAGATCAACCTCGCCCTCCATGTCAGGCGCCGTCGCCCGGACGGCTATCACGAACTCGAGACGCTGTTCGCTTTCGTCGACGCGGGCGACAGGCTGACGGCTCGCACTGCGGACCGTGACGAGCTGCGGGTAATTGGCGAATTTGCCGATCAACTATCTGATCCGTTTGATAATCTCGCTATGAAGGCGCTTGCCGTCCTGCCGCGCCGCGACGGCCTTGCGATCACGCTGGACAAGGCGTTGCCCGTCGCGGCCGGCCTCGGTGGAGGCTCGGCCGACGCCGGCGCGGTGTTCCGTCTCGTGCAGGCTGCTCACGGACTGCCCGGCGACTGGCGCGATCGCGCGGCCCGGCTGGGTGCGGATGTACCGGCCTGTGTCGAAAGCGTCGCCTGCATCGGGCGCGGCACGGGCACGGAGCTCGAACCCGTCGAGAACGACCTCGCAGGAGCCGGCGTGTTGCTGGTCAATCCGCGCGTGCCGCTGTCGACCGGGCGGGTCTTCGAGGCCTGGAACGGAGAGGACCGCGGTCCGCTTCCGTCGGGCCCCGCCTCGGTGATCGCTGCAGAAGCACACAACGATCTCGAGGGTGCCGCGATCGCGCTCTGTCCCGCCATCGGCGAAGTACTGGAGGTCCTGCGGGATACCGGAGCGGACCTCGTGCGGATGAGCGGCTCCGGGGCGACCTGCTTCGCCCTGTTCAGGCGTCATGACGTCATGCGCAAGGCCGCGGAAAAGCTGGCTTTCTCTCATCCGGAGTGGTGGCAGATGCAAGGCAACTTGAGATGAGTTCTGAAGTCGAATTCGAGGCCTACCGGATCGTGGGCGAACCGCGTTTCGGCGGAATCCTCGTCGTGTCCGACCATGCCTCGAACCGCGTCCCGACTGACATCGACCTCGGGATCGATCCTGCGCTTCTGACCGAGCACGTCGCGATCGACATTGGTGTCGCCGAAGTGGCGACCCGCATGGCCCGGACCCCGGGCATCGCCGCGTTCCTCGGTAACGTCAGCCGTCTGGTTTGCGACTTCAACCGCGAGGAGGACGCCTCGGCGGTAATCCCGCACTCGAGCGACGGGCACGCGATTCCCGGCAATCTGTTCGATATCGAGGGTCGCGAAGAACGCCTGGCGCGTTTCCACCGACCCTATCACGAAGCGCTCGCGGCACTGCTCGACGCGGCTCCGCCGGCGCTGATCCTGTCGCTCCACAGCTTTACACCGAGTCTCAAGAGTCAGCCCGAAGAGACTCGTCCTTGGCACGTCGGCGTTCTCTACAACACCGACGATCGCGCCGCACGGCTCGCCATCCCGCTGCTCGAGGCCGAGGGGCTCGTGGTCGGCGACCAGCAGCCCTATTCGGGCGCCCTGCTCAACGCGACCATGAACCGGCATGCCGAGGCGGAGGGGCGTCCCTACCTCGGCGTCGAGGTCCGGCAAGACCAGATCGCAGGAGTGGAAGGGCAGGCGGTCTGGGCCGAGCGGCTGGTACGGATCGCGAACGCCGTGGCGCTCGCGCTCTAGCGCCGGCCGCACGGTCGGCAAAAGCAATCCTTGACCCGCGCCGCCAACCTAGCGAAGGCGCGGGCCACGTAACATCCATGCCTGTGGAACCCCGATGACCGACCGTTTCGACAAGTCCCGCCTGCCCAGCCGTCACGTTTCGGTCGGCCCCGAAAAGGCACCGCAGCGCAGCTATTACTACGCGATGGGCATGACGGAGGACGAGATCGCGCGGCCGTTCGTCGCCGTCGTTTCGGCCGGCAACGACAGCGCGCCGTGCAACACCGCGCTCGACTTCCAGGCCGACGTCTGCCGCGAGGGCGTGAAGGAGGGCGGAGGTACCCCGAGGCGGTTCAACACGATCACCGTGACCGACGGTATCGCCATGGGCCACCAGGGCATGCGTTCGAGCCTCGTCAGCCGCGAGGTGATCGCGGATTCGATCGAGCTGTCGGTCCGCGGCCACTGCTACGACGCGATCGTCGGCTTCGCCGGATGCGACAAGAGCCTGCCGGGCATGATGATGGCGATGCTGCGGCTCAACGTGCCATCGATCTTCGTCTACGGCGGCTCGATCCTGCCGGGCCGTTACGAGGGCCGCGACCTTACGGTGCAGGACGTCTTCGAGGTGGTCGGCCGCTGGAGTTCGGGTGCCTGCCCCTTGAGCGAGCTTACTGCGATCGAAAAGGCTGCCTGCCCGGGGCACGGTGCGTGTGGTGGCCAGTACACCGCCAACACGATGGCCTGTGTCGGGGAGGCGATCGGGTTGTCGTTGCCCAACAGCAACATGGCGCCTGCTCCCTACAAGTCGCGCGAGGAAATCGCGCGCGCGGCGGGGCGTCAAGTCATGGCCCTGCTCGAGCGTAACCTGCGCCCGCGCGACATCTGCACGCGCGCCGCGTTCGAGAACGCCGCTCGCGTCGTGGCGGCGACGGGCGGCTCGACCAACGGTGCCTTGCACCTGCCGGCGATGGCCCACGAGTGCGGCATCGAGTTCGATCTGTTCGATGTTGCGGAGATATTCAAATCAACGCCTTATATCGCAGATTTGAAGCCAGGCGGTAGGTACGTCGCGAAGGACATGCACGATGCCGGCGGCGTCTACATGGTCATGAAGACGCTGCTCGCGGCGGGACTGCTCGACCCCGAGCCGCTTACCGTGACCGGCAAGACGCTCGGCGAGAACATCGAGGAGATCACCTGGAATCCCGACCAGAAAGTGATCTACGACGCAAAGGCGCCGATCACCCCGACCGGCGGGGTCGTCGGCCTGCGCGGCTCGCTCGCGCCCGACGGAGCGATCGTCAAGGTCGCCGGAATGAAGCGGCTGCAGTTCCGCGGGCCCGCGCAGGTGTTCGAATGCGAGGAAAACGCCTTCGCCGCGGTCGAGGCGCGGCAGATCCGCGAAGGCAGCGTGATCGTGATCCGCAACGAGGGTCCGAAGGGTGGCCCGGGCATGCGCGAGATGCTCGCCACGACTGCCGCGCTCTACGGGCAGGGCATGGGCGAGAAGGTCGCGCTGATAACCGATGGCCGCTTCTCGGGCGCCACGCGCGGGTTCTGCATCGGCCACGTCGGTCCGGAGGCGGCGGAGGGCGGCCCGATCGGGCTGGTCGAGGATGGCGACATGATCGCGATCGACGCCGAGGCCGGCACGATCGAGCTCGAGGTCGACGAGGCCGTCCTCGCCGAGCGCCGGAAGGCATGGAAGCCGCGCGGGCACGACTACAACGCCGGCGCCCTGTGGCGCTATGCGCAGACCGTCGGCCCGGCCTATAAGGGTGCAGTCACGCATCCGGGGGCCGCGGCTGAAACGCATGTCTACGCCGATATCTGACAGGCACAGCAGGCTGCCTGGCCGCGCGGGAACGATCGGCCTTGCCCTTGCGGCCCTGGCCGCCTGCTCGCAGCAGGAAGGCACGGGTGAGACGCAGGTCGCATCGCAGGAGCCATCCGCGGGCGTCGATTGCGCCGTCAACGGGGCGCTCGGCTTCACACCGGCCTGCACTACCGAGCGCCTTACGGTCGACGGAACTCCGGTGCTCGTCGTCCGTCACGCCGACGGGGGCTTCCGCCGTTTCGAGGTGCTGCCCGACGGTCGCATCGTCGCCGCCGACGGCACGCTCGAAGCGGCCGTCCTGCAGAACGGCGAGACGCTCGAGGTAACGATCGGTTCGGACCGCTACCGACTCGATCCAAGCCTGTTCGATGACGCCTCCTAGCGCGCCGGTCCTCACCGTCGCGCAGATGCGCGCGGCCGAGCAGGCGCTGATCGACGGCGGCGAAACCGTCGAGAGCCTGATGGAGCGCGCCGGGACGGGTGTTGCCGATTGGGTCTACCGCTTGGCCGCCGCCCGTCCCGTCACCGTGCTCTGCGGTCCGGGCAACAACGGCGGCGACGGCTACGTGATTGCGCGCGAGCTTGGCCGCCGCGGGCTCGAAGTGACCGTGGTTGCGCCGATGGAACCCGCCACGCCCGCGGCGAGGGCGGCTCGCGAAGCGTGGGGCGGGGCGGTGCAGGCGCAGGGGCGCGGCGGCGTGCTGGTCGATGCGCTGTTCGGCAGCGGGCTCACGCGGCCGCTTTCCGAGGCGCTGCTCACCCAGCTCTGTGCCGAGGCCGCGCGGCATGTCACGCGCATCGCGGTCGACGTTCCCAGCGGGATCGACAGCGACACCGGTGCTGCTCTCAACGAGGGCCTACCGCGCTACGATCTCACCGTCGCGCTCGGGGCGTGGAAGCCCGCGCACGCGCTGATGCCGGCGATGGACCTGATCGGAGAGATCCGGCTGGTCCCGATCGGTGTCGAGCCGGTCGCCGGGGCGGCGCAGATGATCGGCCGCCCGAGCTTGGTTGCGCCGGGGCGTACCGATCACAAGTATACCCGCGGCCTGGTGCTGGTCGTCGAAGGGCCGATGAGCGGGGCCGCGCTGCTGGTCTGCCAGGGGGCGATGCACGCCGGCGCCGGTGCGGTGCGCCTGTCGACAGAGCGAACACATCCTGCCTTGCCGCCCGACGTCGTTCTGCGCGGCGAAACGCTGGGCCAGCTGCTCGAGGACCGGCGAACCGGTGCGGTCGTCGTCGGACCTGGTCTCGGCCGTGACGGCACGGCGCGGGGCCGGCTCGCAACGGTGCTTGCAGCGGGTCGGCCGAGCGTGATCGACGCCGATGCGTTGGCGCTGCTCGAACCGGACGACCTTGCAGGGTTCGACGCCCCGCTGATCCTGACTCCGCACGCGGGCGAGATGGCGACTCTCGCGCGCAACTTCGGCCTCCCCGAACGGGCGAAGGTCGAACAGGCGCTCGCCCTTGCCCGCGCGGCGCGGGCGGTCGTGATCTCCAAGGGGCCCGACAGCGTGATCGCGGCTCCGGACGGGCGGGTCGGTTTCCTGCGCTCGGCGACGAGCTGGCTGTCGGTCGGCGGCAGTGGCGACGTGCTTTCGGGCATCCTTGCCAGCCGCCTCGCCGCGACCGGTGATCCCTGGCGCGCGGCTTGCGAGGGCGCCTGGCTGCACGTCGAGGCGGGCCGGCTGGCAGGCCCAGCCTTCGTCGCGTCGGAACTGGCGCAGCGCGTGTCCGAAGCCTACGCCGCCGCGCTGTGAGCGAATCCGAGGAAATCGTCCGCGTCGCCGCCCGGGGCGATGGCGTCACCGCGTCGGGGCGCCACGTGCCGTTCGCCGCGCCTGGAGACATCGTGCTGGCCGACGGCGCTCTGCAACCGGGACCGCACCGCGTCGAGCCGCCGTGCCGCCACTTCGGCCGATGCGGCGGTTGCCAGCTTCAGCACATCGACGAGGAGTCGCTGGCGGTCTTCGTCCGCGACCGCGTGCTCAACGCGGCCGAAGGCCAGGGGCTGGCTCCCGAGCGGATCGCGGTCACCCACCTCTCGCCGCCGAACACACGCCGCCGCGCGACGTTGCGTGCGCTCAACGGGGGCGGGCGCCCGCTGATCGGGTTCAACGAGGCAGGTTCTCACCGCGTCGTCGACATGCGCGAGTGCCACGTCCTCGCACCCGAGTTGTTCGCACTGGTCGAGCCGCTGCGCGGACTGCTCGCGCCGCGGCGCGATCGTTATCAGGCGGAAATCCAGCTCGCGCTAGCCGACCAGGGCGTGGACTGCGCGGTCAAGGGGCTGGCGATCGAGGGCCTCGACCAAACCGAAGCTATGCTCGACTTCTGCCGCGACCGGGGCCTTGCGCGCCTCACGCTCGATCAGGGCTTCGGCTCCGAGACGTTCTGGGAGCCCGAGCCGTTGACCGTCATCCTGTCGGGCGTGCCGGTCGACTTCCCCGCGGGCGGGTTCCTCCAGGCCACCGCCGACGGTGAAGCGGCGCTGGTCGCCGCGGTGCGTGAATGGCTCGCCGGCTGCGCCCGGGTCGCCGACCTGTTCGCCGGGCTCGGCACGTTCGCCTTCGCGATCGCCGGGCCAGCGCGCGTCATCGCTGCCGAAGCCGCGCGGGACGCGCACCTCGCTTGCCGGTCCGCCGCGGCCCGCGCGCGGCTGCCGGTCGAGGCTCTGCACCGCGACCTGTTCCGCAACCCGCTGCAGCCCGACGAGCTTTCCGGTTTCGATGCCGTCGTGCTCGATCCGCCGCGAGCCGGCGCGCGTGAGCAGGTGATCCAGCTCGCCGCCAGCAAGGTTCCGCGCATCGCCTATGTCAGCTGCAACCCGTCGAGTTGGGCCCGCGACGCGCGCCTGCTGGCCGACGCGGGCTACCGTCTGGCCGAGCTGCGCCCGGTCGGGCAGTTCCGCTGGTCGACGCACGTCGAGCTCGCCAGCCTGTTCGTGAAGTGACGGTAAGCCTCAGGTTCGGGTCGAGGCCAGCGCCTGCCGGATCTGCTGGAACAGCCATTCACCCGCGTCGGGTTCGACAAAGGCGTGACTGGCGCCGGCGCATCGCTCGATCCGGGGATCGCCGCCATCCCACGCTGCCTCGAACGCCTGCGCAGTGCGGTCGCGGCCGGCGAGGAGGATCCGCACAGTGCCGGCGAACGCCGCCAGCCCCTCGCGCATCTCGCCCGCCAGGCTGCTCGGGGGCGCGGCCGGGCGCAGCGCGCGGGCGAGCCCCCCTGCGAGCTTGCGCAGCGAAACCTTGCCGGTCGCCAGTCGCAACAGTTCCCTAGGGTCGCGCAGCTTGGCGGCGTAGCGCTCCCGGACCGCCGCCGGCGGCGGGGTGCCGTCGTCGCCCTCGATGGTCCACGGATTGGCAATCACTAGCGCGTCGCACCCGGCACCGCGGTTCAACATGAGCGCGCTCGCCGCGTCGCAGTTGCCGAACGCAACGACCCGAGAAAGCCCTGGACGCGCCGCGCGGAACGCGGCGAGCGCCGCTGCGAGGTCGGCACCGCTGTCGCGGAAGCCGCGGTTATCTCCGGTGCCGTCGCCCACGCCGCGTCGGTCGAAGCGGAACACCGGAAAGCCTGCCTCGGCGATCCTGCGAGCGAGTTGCGCCTGGCCGGCAAAGGCCCCGGCGCGGATCTCGTTACCGCCGGAAACGATCAGCAGCCCGCTGTCGCCAGGGGCATCGTCGAGCGAGCCGACGAGCGTCTCGCCCCCGCACGCGAACGTCAGCCAGCGTCCTTCGACAAGCTCAGGACGCCCCTCGGACACACTCTGGGTCAGCGAACGGTCTTCAACAAAGCGCCCTGAGCCTGTCGAAGGACCCCGAACCGCCTCCGAGACAAGCCCAGCCAGCGCGTCTGCCTGCGCCGGATCGTGATCCGGTTCGGCGCGCAGCCACAGTCCCGGTCCGCCGACGTCGGCCTGGGCGATGTTGGCCAAGGCTGCGCCGCCCGAAGGCTCGGCAGCCTCGAGCTCGCGGATCAGCTCGGCGCCGAGGCGATAGCCGGCGAGGTCAAGTCCCGCCTTCCGGCCATGCTCGAGCAGCGTGTCGCGATCCTCGTCGATCCCGGCCTCCCGGCTCGCGATCACCCTCGCCCGAAGCATGCCGCGCAGCAGCGCCGCACCGGTTGTCGGCGCGTAGCGCATCATTGGCAGGGTGTCCGGCTCGCACAGCGCCCCCGAACGGATCGACAGGCCGTGCGTCGCCTCGAAGTGGCGGGCGGCTGCCTCCGCCGCCTCGCGCCAGCCGGTCAAGGTCTGGGGCTCCAGCGCGGCCCGGCTCTCGTTGCAGCCGGGCAGGTCGGGCAGGAAGGAATCGATTCCGGCTGCATCGAGCCGGCGCATCAGCTCGACCGTGAAGTGGCGCAGCTTGTTGCCCTCGTCGAACAACGCCGGCAGCACCAGGATGCGTTTGTCGCGCGCCCTGTCGATCGCCACCGCGTATTCCTGGCCATCGGGCCCCGGCCAGGCGGCGATCACGGGCGCGGCTCAGCCGCTGAGCTTGGCCGTGACGAAGCCAAGCAGCGCGCCGTAGGTCTCGAGCATCTCGCCATCGACCTCGTCGTCCTCGATGATGATGCCGAGCCGGTCCTCGATCTCGGTCAGCAGGCCGGCGACGGCCATCGAATCGAGCTCGGGCAGGTGGCCGAACAGTCCGCTTTCGGGAGTGAAGTCCGCGGCCCTCTCGGGCGCGAGCCCGAGTACGTCCTGCAGCACCTGCCGCAGGATCGCGTCGGTTTCGGATTGTTCGCCCACGGAAATCGTCATCGGTCGGCCCTTCATTCGCGCCGCCCCCTAGCCAGCAGCGCCGCGCGAAACAAGCTCGCGCGCGAGCCGCTTGGCCAGCGCCGGCCAGTTGCGCGGATCGCCGAGGCGGAAGCAGTCGAGACGCCAGCGCGGCCGCACCTGTTCCATCCAGTCGCGCTTGTAGGGATCGTCGCCGGTGCCGAAATCGACCCATTCGACGCCATCGCGATCGATCGCGCGCTCGAACAGCGCGGCGCTGAGCGTAGTGCCGGCCGACAGCGCGCGCGCGCGCTCGAGGTGCGCGAGCTTGTGGATGTAGGCGGTGCCGTCCTCCACGGTCCAGACTTGTGCGGCGACCACCTCGCCGCCGTGGCGGGCAAGGCCCAGGCGCAGCCGCCCCGCCGCGCCTTCGACCTCGGCGAACCGGCGCAGGAGGGCCGGGTCGCCTTCGGCGGGCTTCCAGCTTTCGCGGTAGACGGCCTCGTAGGCCTCCCACGCCTCGGCCTCGAATGACGTCAGGACTTCGACCTCGACCTTCCTCGCCTTGCGCTTGAGGGTCGTCCTGAGCGGTCCCGGGCGGCCCGCGAGATACTCGGCGTAGCAGCGCCCGGCGACCGGCAGGACGTGATTGGTATCGCAGGGCTCGCGCAGGACAACCCACCCGGCCTCGCGGAACGCGCGCTCGAGACGGGTGGCGCAGCTGTTCTCGTCGGGCAGCTTGCTCAGCGTGACGCGGGAAGCCTGCGCCGGGAGGTCGCGCGCGAGGCGCGCCAGCAGGGCTTCGCGCGGAGCATCGCCGGTGGCGAGTTCGGTCCAGGTGAATGCATACCAGTTGCTCAGCCCCTCGAGACCGCGGGCGCCGCGGACCAGCGGGAGGGCAAGCGCTTCCGAGCCCTCGCGGGCCAGCGCGACGAGCGGGCGCTTGCCCGACCGCTCGAGCAGGGCAAACCATTCGGGCCGCGCGAACGGGCCGCGCCCCGCGAAAGGCAGACCTTGCAGAACGTTAACTGTGTCGTGATAGCTGACTGCCGCCACTACGCCGCTTCCATGGACTTCGATGCCGCCTGCGCCCGATCCCGTTCCCCGTCCGCTCGATCACCTCGCCGAACGCGGGCGCGATGAGGCTCCGGCGCTGGTCCTGCGCGGCGAGACGCTTAGCTGGAAGGGCTTAAGAACCCGTGTCGGACAGCTTGCGGCATGGCTCGCAGGGCAGGTCCCGGAGAAGGGTGCCCGCGTTGCGACATGGGCCGCCAAGGGCGAACTCACATGCCTGATGCCGCTCGCCGCGGCGCGGGCGGGGCTCGTCCACGTGCCGATCAATCCTTTGCTCAAGCGCTCCCAGGCGGCCCACATCCTGGCCGACAGCGGAGCGCAAATCCTGATTGCCAATTCCGGCAGGCTTTCGACGCTGGAACAAGGTGATATCCCTGTATTCTGCAAAGCATTCGAGGAAAGTGACGTCATTGGGTCGAGCAAGGCCCGCGAGCCGGTGCCTCCCTCCGTGGCGAATACCAAGGATCTCGCGGCCTTGCTCTACACGAGCGGCTCTACCGGTCGCCCGAAGGGGGTGATGCTGAGCCACGCCAACCTATGGCTCGGCGCGGTCAGCGTGGCGCACTATCTGGGCCTTGCGGACGATGACGTCACCCTCGCGGTGCTTCCGCTGAGCTTCGACTACGGCCAGAATCAGCTGCTTTCGACCTGGTATGCCGGCGGCAGCGCGGTCCCGCTCGACTACCTGGCTCCGCGCGACGTTATCAAGGCTTCGGCCCGCCACGGCGTCACCACGCTCGCCGCAGTCCCGCCGCTGTGGGTCCAACTGGTCGAGCAGGAATGGCCCTCCGACGCGGTGGCGCCAATGCGGCGCCTGACCAACAGCGGCGGTGCGCTGACCGTCGAGCTCGTGCGCAAGCTGTGCGCGCTCTTTCCAGAGGCTCGCCTGTTCCCGATGTACGGCCTGACCGAGGCTTTCCGATCGACCTATCTCGACCCGGCACTGGTCGACACGCACCCGACCTCGATGGGCCGTGCGATCCCGTTCGCCGAGATCCTCGTCATCGGCGACGGCGGTGACGTCACGGCGCCGGGCGAGGAAGGCGAGCTGGTTCACTGCGGTCCGCTCGTTGCGCAGGGGTACTGGAACGATCCGGCAAGGACCGCCGAGCGCTTCAGGCCGGCGCCGGACGCCTCGCAGTTTGGCGGCACGGCGGTCTGGTCGGGTGACCGCGTGACGCGCGATGCCGACGGCCTGCTCTATTTCGTCGGCCGTCGCGACGCTATGATCAAGAGCGCCGGAAACCGCATCAGCCCGCAGGAGATCGAGGAAGCGGCGCTTGCGACCGGGCTCGTCACCGAGGCCGCGGCGATCGGCGTGCCGGATCCCGAGCTCGGCCAGGCCGTGCACCTGATCGTGCGCGGCGCGGGCGACGAGGATGCGCTGCGCGCCTCGCTCAAGCGCGAGCTGCCCAACTTCATGCAGCCGCAGGTCATCCGCTGGGTCGAGCGCATGCCGCTCAATCCCAACGGCAAGATCGACCGGACGGCACTGCAGGCGGAGGCGATCGCGTGAAGCCGCTCGGGCCCATCCCCGCGGGTTACGACGCAATCGACGGCGAACTCGCCGTTGCCGGGCGCAAGGCGAGTGAGCTGGCAGGCGAGGCGGGCGGAACTCCGCTGTTCGTCTACTCGGCGGAACTCATCGGGCAGCGCGTGACAATGCTTCGCGAGGCGATGCCTGCGCAGCTGCGGATCCACTACGCGATGAAGGCCAATCCTTTCAGGCCGCTGCTCACCCTCATGGCCGACCTCGTCGACGGGTTCGATATCGCCTCGGCGGGCGAGCTCGAAATGGCGCTGGCGGCGGGGCAGGCGCCCGGGCGGATCAGTTTCGCGGGCCCCGGCAAGCGCGATTTCGAACTCGAGGCCGCGATCGGTCACGGCGTCACGCTCAACCTCGAATCCGAAGCCGAGGCGCGCCGCGCGCTGGCGATCGCCGAGCGCCTCGGCGTGGCGCCGCGGTTGGCGATCCGCGTCAACCCGGACTTCGAGCTGCGCGGATCGGGCATGAAGATGGGCGGCGGCGCCAAGCCGTTCGGGCTCGACCAGGCGCGCGTCGCGACGCTTGCGCGTGAAGTGATAGGTGCGGGTGCCGACTGGCGCGGCCTGCACATCTTCACCGGCAGCCAGGCGCTCGACGCCGCGGCGATCATTGAGACGCAGGGCAACGTGCTCGACCTCGCCGCACGGCTCAGCGGAGAGATCGGCTGCCCCCTGCCGCACCTCAACATGGGGGGCGGTTTCGGCATTCCCTATTTCCACGGCGACCAGCCGCTCGACGCCGCGGCCGTCGGTGCGGCGCTGGCCGAACGGTTCGAACGCCTTCCCGATGAACTCGCGGGGACGGAGTTCGCGATCGAGCTCGGCCGCTATCTCGTCGGTGAAGCGGGCGTGTACCTGGCGCGGATCGTCGACCGCAAGGAAAGCCACGGGCAGGTCTTCCTGGTCACCGACGGCGGCCTGCACCACCAGCTCGCCGCTTCTGGCAACTTCGGCACTGTCGTGAGGCGCAATTACCCGGCGGCGATCGCCAGCCGGTACGGTGCGGAGCCGGTCGAAGAGGCGAATGTCGTCGGCTGCCTGTGCACGCCGCTCGACCGGCTCGCCGACCAGGCGCTGTTGCCCCGTGCCGAGGTCGGCGACCTCGTCGCGATCTTCTGCGCGGGGGCCTACGGCGCCAGCGCCAGCCCCTCGGCATTTCTCGGCCAGGGCCCGGCCCGCGAGGTCCTCGTTTAGACATTTGCCCGGCGCTGTCCCGCTGCGGGACGGCGGCTCCGAAAGCCGCGATTTCCCGCGGGTTTTGGGGTCAAGACTAACGGGATGTTCACGCTTTTCGGCCACAGCCGGCGACGGATCCAGACGGTGTCCGTGCGCACGGACGCCGCAACCCATTCGGAAGGACGCACGAGATGCGAACCAGCCCCCTGACCCGGATGATCGCCGCCGGCGCGATCGCCGGGCTCGCGCTCTCCGGCTGCACGTCGGGCAACGGCCCGCAGCTGGCGCCTGCCAGCTTCGTTGCGATGCAGGAAGGCCCGGGCGAGGAATACGTAATCGGTCCGCTCGACGAGCTGACGATCCACGTGTGGCGCAACGAGGAACTCGGCGCGCGGGTCCAGGTCCGTCCCGACGGTCGGATCACCACCCCGCTGGTCGCCGACATGCCCGCGGTGGGCAAGACACCGACGATGCTGGCCGAGGACATCCGCCTGCAGCTCTCGCAGTATATCGCCGAGCCGCTCGTCAGCGTCATCGTCAACGAGTTCGCCGGCACATTCAGCCAGCAGGTCCGCATCGTGGGTGCGACCGAGAAACCGGCTTCGGTGCCCTATCGGGCCAACATGACGCTGCTCGATGCGATGATCGCCGTCGGCGGCCTCAGCGAGTTCGCCTCGGGCAACCGCGCCAAGCTGATCCGCTTCGACAAGACCAGCGGTTCGCAGCGCGAATACGCACTGCGCCTCGGCGACCTGCTCAAGAAGGGCGACAGCCGCGCCAACGTCATGCTGGCCCCGGGCGACGTGATCATCATCCCAGAGAGCATGTTCTGAGAGGACCCCCGGCGTGAACCTCGTCCTCGAAGAGCTTCGCGCGGCCCTGTGGACCGTGTGGAACCGCCGCTGGTTGGCGCTGGCCGTGGCGTGGGGCGTGTGCCTGCTCGGCTGGCTGGTCGTGGCGATGATCCCCAACAGCTACCAGTCCGAAGCGCGGCTCTACGTCCAGCTCGACGACGTGCTCGCCGAGCAGATCGGCATCGGCGCGTCCAGCCGGCGGAACGACATCGAGCGGATCCGCCAGACGCTGACCAGCGCGGTCAACTTCGAGAAGGTCGTCCGCTCGACGCGGATTGGCGACACCGTCACCACCCCGGCGCAGATGGAGCGCGCGGTCGCCTCGCTGGCTGACGACGTGAAGGTCGTCGGCGACGAGAAGAACGTGTTCCAGATCACCGCCACCAGCGGACGCAGCGATCTTTCCGACGGCGAGAACGCGCAACTTGCGCAGGACATCGCCCAGCGGATGATCGACATCTTCCGCGAGGAAAACCTCGGCGAGAGCCGCGGCGAAATGCGCGAGACGATCGCCTTCCTCGATCAGCAACTGGCGCAGCGGCAGAAGGAACTCGATGAGGCCGAGGCGCGCCGCCTTGCTTTCGAGGCCCAGCATCCGGAACTGATCGGCGGGCCGGCGACGATCACCGCGCAACTGAACGCGGTTCGCGCGGAACTGCGCGGCGTGGAGGCGGACCTCGCCGCCGCCGAGAGCGCGCTGGCGGCACTCAACGGCCAATTGGCCGGAACGCCGCGAACGCTGTCTGGTGCCGGGGCGGGAGGACCGCGTGCGGCGCTGGCCCAGGCGGAAGCCAACCTTGCGGCGCTCGAAGCGCGCGGCCTGACTGCCAACCATCCCGACGTCGTCGCGCTGAACAAGCAGATCGCGAGCCTGCGGACGCAGGCGGAGGGGCCGGGTTCCGACCTTGGCGGCACACCCAATCCCGCCTGGTCGTCGCTACAGGCGATGAAGGTCGAGCGGCAGGCCAACGTGCAGGCGTTGACGTCGCGCGCTGCGGCCCTGCGTGCCGAGATCGCCTCGATCACCGCGAGCCAGCTGTCCGAGCCGGGCGCCACGGCCGAGGCGCAGCGCATCAGCCGCGATTACGAAGTCCTGCGTGAGCAGTACGACAAGCTGCTCAAGGATCGCGAGGAACTGCGCTTGCGCGGCCAGGTCGAGACCGAGCGCAGCACCGTCAAATTCGAGGTCGTCGACCCGCCGAGCACGCCGCGCTCGCCCGCGGCGCCGAATCGGCCGCTGTTGCTGCTCGGGGTGCTCGTCGTCGGCGTCGGCGCCGGTTGTGCAGCCGCGTTCGCGCTCGGCCAGGTCAAAGGCACGTTCGCCACGGCGAGCAAGCTCGAGCGGACTTTCGGCCTGCCGGTGATCGGCACGGTCTCGCGGACCGTGACGGCGTCGGTTCGCGCGCTCGAAATGCGCCGCCTCAAACAGTTCGCCGCCGCCGCGGGCGGGCTCGGCGTGCTGTTCGTCGTGCTGCTGGGCGTCGAGTTCGTCCAGCGCGGTCTTGTCGCGTGAGGGGGCTGACGACATGACCGAGCAGAGCAAGATCCCGGTTCCCGGCCGCCCCGCAAAGGGCAAGTCGCTGTTCGAGCGGGCCGACGGTGCGTTCGGCTTCGAGGACCTGATGGCCGCGCCGGTTCCCGACCGCCTGGCGGAACCCGTAGCGCGCCGCGCTCCGCATGCGCCGAAACGGACGGCCGAGGAGCGCACGCCCTCCGTAACGCCGGTGGCCCATGAGGTCGCCGAGGCGCCTCCCGGTCCCGCGCGCCAGGGCGCCGTTTCCCGGGAGAAGGTCGCATTCAACGGCGAGCCGCAGCCGATCGACCGCGCGCGGCTCAGGGCCAATGGCCTGATCGACCCCGACGGCGACGTCACGACACTCCTGGAGGAGTTCCGCATCGTCAAGCGGCAGATCCTGCTCGCCGCGCGCGAGGCGGTCGAGGCGGGACGCGGCGCGGCAGCGCAGCGCGTGCTCGTGTGCTCGCCCCTTCCGGGCGAGGGGAAGACCTTCTGCGCGGTCAATCTGGCACTCGCGATCGCGTTCGAGAAGGACGTCGAGGTCGTGCTGGCCGACGCCGATTTCGCCAACCCGTCGGTTCTCTCGCTGCTCGGCCTCTCGGCCGGCACGGGCCTGATGGATGCCTTCGCCGATCCTGAGGTCCGCATCGAGGACTGCGTAATCCCGACGGACGTCCCGGGCCTGTTCGTGCTGCCGGCGGGCAACCGCACGTCGTCGGACAGCGAATACCTCGCGGCCGAGCGGACCAGCGAGATTCTCGACCGGCTCACCCGCGGCGCGCCCCGGCGGCTGGTGATCTTCGATTCGCCACCCGCGCTTGCGGCTTCGCCGGCCGCCGAGTTGGCCCATCACGTCGGCCAGGCGCTGCTGATCTGCCGCGCCGACCAGACCGGGCAGAGCTCGGTCGAGGACGCGCTGTCGCTGCTGTCGGCCTGCCCCGACATCAAGCTCCTTCTCAACTCGGCGCATTTCAGCCCGAGCGGCCGCCGCTTCGGCGCGTATTACGGATACGGGGGCTGACACGTGAAGCGCCCGGTCCTTCGCCTTGCCTTTATATTCGCGCTGTCGGCCCTGCCTGCCTTGGCGCATGCGCAGGACGCGGGCACGAGCGAGCTCGCGGGTGAGGAAGCCGAGGGCCTCGAGCGGGCCCAACGCCGCGCCGAGATCGTCCCGTACATCGAGGCGTCTCAGGTGCTGACGACCCAGCTCGAGCCGTTCGACGACACGGTGACGTACACGCGCATAGCCGCGGGGGTCGACGCGAGCGTGTCGGGCCGCAGGAGCGGGGCTGCGGTTTCGCTGCGCTACGAGCGCCGGTTCGGTTGGGAAGACGGCGATCTCGACGGGGACACGATCAGCGGCGTGGCCCGTGCCGGCATCGCCGTCGCCGAGGGCGTGAAACTCGAGGCCGGCGCGCTGGCCACACAGACCCGCGTCGAAGGGAACGGCTTCTCGTCGGTCGGCGGGACGGCCGGCGACGACGACAGCACCAGCCAGGTCTACGCGTTCTATGCCGGCCCCTCGGTCCACAGCGCCGCGGGGGACGTCGAGATCGAGGGGCACTACCGCCTCGGCTACACGCGCGTCGAGGAACCCGACGTGCTGACGCTCGCACCGGGGTCACAGCCGGTCGACGTTCTCGACGAGAGCACGGTCCACATGGCCTATGCCCGGGCGGGCACGCGTCCGAACACCGTGCTGCCCGTCGGCGTGGGGCTCGGCGCCGGTTACACCCGGCAGGACATTTCCAATCTCGACCAAAGAGTGATCGACGGCTTCGTCCGCGCCGACGTCACCGTCCCGGTCAGCCCCAACGTCGCGCTGGTCGGGGGCGTCGGCTACGAGGATGTCGAGGTATCGAGCCGCGACGCCGTGCGCGACGCGAACGGCCTGCCAGTCATCGGCAGCGACGGTCGCTTGGTAACCGACGAGTCCGCGCCGCGCCGGATTGCCTATGCGACCGACGGCCTGATCTGGGACGTCGGGGTCATGTGGCGCCCGAGCCGGCGCACCTCGGCGGAATTCTACGTCGGCGAACGCTACGGGACGATGACCTACCGCGGCAACTTCGCCTACGCGCCGGATTCGCGCAGCAGCTTCAACGTCTCGATCTACGATGGCCTGACCGGGATTGGCGGGGTCATGGTCAACCAACTCGCCGCGCTGCCCGAGGAGTTCGCGGCATTCCGTAACGCGGTCACCGGCGAGATCGGCGGCTGTGTCGCCGCGCTCGAGGGGCAATCGTGCTTTGCCGGCGCGCTCGGTTCGGTGCGTTCGGCGGTGTTCCGCAGCCGCGGCCTCGCCTCCAGCTACTCGGTCAACCTCGGCCGCACGCAGTTCGGCGTCGGTGTCGGTTACGACCGCCGCAAGTACGTCGGCGCCGCGGGCACGGTGCTCGGGGCGATCGACGGGCTGGTCGAGGAAACCGTGTGGTTCGCCGCCTACGCCGGCACCCGGCTCGACGAGCGCTCGACGCTCAATTTCAACGCCAGCGCCAACTGGTTCGAGAACGAGTTCGACGTCAACGGCGACGCACTCGGGTTCAGCAGCTCGCTCGCCTACCAGCGCCAGCTGATCCGCGGGCTCAGCGGCACGGCTGCGGTCGGTCTCGACGGGATCAGCCAGGAGAACCTGCCCGACTTCCTTTCCGCCTCGGCGCTGCTCGGCCTGCGCTACGCATTCAACTGACGGCCATCCGGAGACCCCAGCGATGTTCGAAGACTTCTACGGCCTGACCGGAAAGCCCTTCCAGCTAACGCCCGACCCGGCGTTCTACTTCCGCAGCGTGACGCACCGGAAGGCGCTGTCGTACCTCGGTTACGGGCTGGCCCAGGGCGAGGGCTTCGTCGTGATCACCGGCGAGGTCGGCGCAGGCAAATCGACGCTGGTGGCCCACCTGATGGGCACCGTCGACCCGCAGCGGCTTACCGTGGGGCAGGTCGTCACCAGCAAGCTCGACGAGAGCGAGATCGTCCACGTCGTCGCGCAGTGCTTCGGGCTCGAGATCGAGGGACACGACAAGGCGAGCGCGCTCGGGGCGATCGAGGGTTTCCTCCACGAGGAAGCGCGGCAGGGCAGGCGTTGCCTGCTGATCGTCGACGAGGCGCAGAACCTCTCGGTCGCCGCGCTCGAAGAGCTGCGCATGCTGTCGAACTTCCAGCTCGGCAACCATCCGCTGCTGCAGACCCTGCTGCTGGGCCAGCCCGAATTCCGCGCGACGCTGCAGGGCGACGCCGCGCTCGAGCAGCTGCGTCAGCGGGTGATCGCCGCGCACCACCTCGAGCCGATGGAACGCAGCGAGGTCGAGCCGTACGTGATCCATCGCCTCAAGCAGGTCGGATGGCGCGGCAATCCGCATTTCGAATCCGGCGTCTTCGCGCAGCTGCACGAGGCCAGCGGCGGCATTCCGCGGCGGGTGAACCAGATCGCCAACCGCCTGCTGCTCCTCGGGGCTGTCGAGCAGCGGACGCGGATCGACGAGATGATGCTACGCTCGGTGCTCGAGGAAATGGAGACCGAGCGGGCTTACGACGAAGGCCGGATCCAACCGTCGGTGGCGGTGCCGCCAGCGGAACCGTCGTCGTCGCCGGTCCAGGTCCCGGCCGACACGCAGGCGATCACCGAACTGCTCGCCGAGCGCGATGCGCAGATCGCGGAACTGCAGCAGGCAGTAGTCGAACTTGCCGCGCAGGCGGATGGCGCGTCGGCGGCCGCAGTCCGCCCCGAGATCGAGGCGCTGACAGCCCAGGTCGCCCGCCTCGAAGCGCGCATCTTCGACCAGGAGCGCACCATCCGCCAGACGCTGACGATGCTGATCGAATGGATCGAAGGCGAAATGGAGCAAAGCAAGGCGGCCTAGGCGCCGCCGGGCGGCTGCGGCTCGCCGGAGAGGGACGAGAGACGTGAATGCGATCACCTTTCGCGACAGGTCCAACCTCGCGACGACGATCGTCAATGGGCTGTCGGTCGACGTCGAGGACTGGTTCCAGGTCGGCGCCTTCGAAGGAGTGATCGAGCGCGACGACTGGTCGGGTCTCGCCGACCGTGTCGACGCCAACGTCAGGGCCATCCTCGACATGTTCGACGCGGCCGACGTCAAGGCCACGTTCTTCACGCTCGGCTGGGTCGCCAGGCGGCACGGTGCCTTGCTGCGCGAGATCGCGCGGCGCGGGCACGAGCTCGCCAGCCACGGCTGGGACCACCAGCGCGTGTTCACGATGGACCGCAAGAGCTTCGGACAGGACATCGAGCGCGCGCGCAAGGTCATCGAGGACGCCGCGGGCGTTCGCGTGACCGGCTACCGGGCGCCGAGCTTCTCGATCGACCGGCGCACGCCGTGGGCGTTCCTCGAGCTGGCCGAACAGGGTTATGCCTACTCCTCGAGCGTGGCCCCGGTCGGGCACGACCACTATGGCTGGCCCGAGGCTCCGCGCTTCGCCTTCCGGCCGATCCCCTGGACGCCGCTGGTGGAAATCCCGGTGACCACCGCGATGTTTGCCGGCAAGCGCCTGGCGGCCGGCGGGGGCGGGTTCTTCCGCGTGCTGCCCTACGCCTTCAGCCGTTGGGCGATCCGCCAGGTCAACCGGCGCGACGAACGGCCGGCGATCTTCTACTTCCACCCGTGGGAGATCGACCCTGGCCAGCCGCGCGTGGAGGGTGCGCCGCTCAAGTCGAAATTGCGGCACTACACCAACCTGGAGCAGATGGCGCCCAAGCTTCGCCAACTGGTGCACGAGTTCCCCTGGGGGCGAATGGACCTGCTCGCCCATCGCGAGGCGGCGCGGCTCGACGTCGAAGCGGCACGGGCCACTGTCGGGGAAACCCTGCCTTGAACGCGCCATTCGCCTTTGCCGCCGAGCGGGTCTGCGCCGTCGACCTTCGCCAGCCCGACGAAGCAGCGCGGATCGAGGCATTCGTCGCCGAGTCCGGCGGCAGCGTGTTCCATCGGCCCGCCTGGCTGCGCGCGATCGAGCGGGGAACGGGCCAGCGCGCGCTCGGGCTGGTGGCGGAGAAAGGCGGGACGATCACCGGCTGGCTGCCGCTGACGGAGGTCCACTCACCGATATTCGGACGGATGCTCGCTTCGAGCGGCTTCGCCGTCGAAGGCGGGGTGCTGGCGGCGCGAGCAAGCACGGCGGTATTGCTGTGTCGTGCGGCCGAGGAATACGCCCTTCGCCTCTCGTGCACCACGGTCGAGCTGCGCGGCGGTGATGCGCCCGGCGATTGGGCGGTCCGCACGGACAGCCACTGCGGCTTCGTGCGCCCACTGGCCGGCAACGACGAGGCCGAGTTGTTGGCAATCCCGCGCAAGCAGCGCGCCGAGGTCCGCAAGGGGCTCGAGAAGGACCTCGAGGTCGCCGTCGGGACGGCGGAGGCCGACCGCGCGGCGCACTACGCGGTCTATGCCGCGAGCGTGCGCAACCTCGGCACGCCGGTTTTCCCGCGCTCGTTGTTCGACGCCACGCTCGATTCGCTCGACGCCGATATCCTGACCGTGCGCCACCGGGGCTGCCCGGTGGCGAGCGTGCTGTCGCTCTATCACGCCGGGACGGTGCTGCCTTACTGGGGCGGGGGCACGTTCGACGCGCGCTACCTGCGCGCCAACGACCGCATGTACTTCGAACTCATGCGCCACGCCCGGGGGCGCGGCTGCACGCGGTTCGATTTCGGGCGCAGCAAGACCGGCAGCGGCGCGTGGGCGTTCAAGAAGAACTGGGGCTTCGAGCCCGAGCCGCTGAGCTACGCCAGCTGGACCGCTCCCGGTGCAGAGCGGCGCGACGCCGACCCGACGAGCGCGCGGCACGCGGCGCGGATCGCGCTGTGGAAGTGCCTGCCGCTGGCTGTCGCCAATCGTCTCGGTCCGCCGATCGCTCGGGGGCTCGGGTGAGCGGGATCCTGTTCCTCGCGCACCGGCTGCCGTTTCCGCCCAACCGCGGAGACAAGATCCGCTCGCACAACCTGCTCAAGGCGCTGGCGAAGCTGGCGCCGGTGCATGTCGGGTGCTTCGCCGAAACGCGTTCCGACCTCGCCGCGGGAGTGGAACTGGACGCGCTTGCGGACAGCCACTGCATGCCGCTGCGGACGAAGTCGCTGCCGATTGCCGGGATCGAGGCGCTGTTGCGCGGCGAGCCGGTCAGCGTGGCCGCCTTTCGCCACCCAAGACTCGCTGACTGGGTCGCGCGCACGCTGGCGGCGCAGGAGATCGACACGATCTACGTGTTCTCCGGCCAGATGGGGCAATATGTGCCCGACGACTGGGCTGGCCGGGTGATCGTCGACCTCGTCGACGTCGATTCGGCGAAGTTCGAGGCTTACGCGCGAGACGCGCGGTGGCCGATGAGCGCGGTTCATGCCCGCGAGGCCAGGCTGCTGCGCGCCGAGGAGTCGCGGCTCGCCTTGCGGGCCGAGCGGACTTTGCTGATCAGCGACGCCGAGGCGGCGCTGTTCGGGAGCCGTGCGCCGGCTTCGTGCCATCGGCGGATTGCCGTGCTCGGCAACGGCATCGATCACGACCGTTTCGATCCTGCATGGGTCGAGCGTCATCCGGCGCTCGCGACGACGGGCCCGCATGTCGTCTTCACCGGACAGATGGACTACCCTCCCAACGTCGAGGCGGCGCGGCGCGCGGCCGAGCGGCTGATGCCGCGGATCCGCGCGGTCCACCCTGAAGCCCAGTTGCACCTGGTCGGCCGGGCGCCCGTGGCCGAGGTGAGGGCGCTCGACGGCGTCAACGGCGCGCGCGTATGGGGCGAGGTGCCCGACGTGCGCCCGTTCCTCGCCGGCGCCGACGTGGTGCTCGCCCCGCTGGCGATCGCGCGCGGCGTGCAGAACAAGGTGCTCGAGGCGATGGCGATGGCGCGCCCGGTCGTGCTCACGCCCGAGGCGGCGACCGGAATCCCGGGCGAGCACGGCGTCCACTTCGCCGTCGCCGGAAGCGACGAGGCGCTGGCCGCAGCTGCGCTGGAAATGGTCGCCGCCCCGGAACAGGCGCGGGCAATGGGCGAAGCGGCTCGGCGCCGGGTGATCGAACGGATGGGCTGGCCGGCGATGCTGGCTTCGCTGCCCGATATCGTCGGGCTTGGGCCGGAACGGCGCGATGCCGCCTGACGCGATCGCCCTGACCGCCGGCTCCGAAGCGCCGAGGCTTCCCGAAGCATGGCGCGCGTCGCTGCTGCGGCTCGCCCTCGCGTGGATCGCGCTCGCCGCGCTCGCCTCGGGGGCGTGGACCGAAATGGCGCACCAGTGGTGGGACGTGTCGACCTACAATCACATCCTGCTGGTGCCCCCGATCCTCGCCTGGCTGGTCCGGCTGCGCTGGCCCGAGCTTCGCCGGCTGGCGCCCGCCGCATGGTGGCCCGGCCTCCTGGGGGTCGCGGCCGGAGTGGCGGTGTGGCTCGCCGGCACGGTGCTGGCGGTGAACCTGGTCGCGCAGTTCGGCGCGGTGGTGATGCTGCAGGGCGCGGCGGTCGCGTTGCTCGGGCCCAAGGTGACGGCCGGCCTGTCGTTCCCGCTCGGCTACATGCTGTTCCTCGTACCGTTCGGCGACGAGATTGTACCCGCGCTGCAGGCGATCACCGCGAAGATGGCGGTCGGCCTGACTCTCGCCAGCGGCGTTCCGGCGGTGATCGACGGCGTGTTCATCGACACACCGGCGGGGCTGTTCGAGGTGGCCGAAGCGTGCTCGGGCGTGAAATTCCTCGTGGCGATGGTCGCGCTCGGCACGCTCGTCGCGCATCTGTGCTTCGCGAGCTGGAAGCGGCGCACGCTGTTCCTGCTCGCCGCGGTCGTCGTCCCGGTGCTCGCCAACGGGGTGCGGGCATGGGGAACGATCTACGTCGCCCAGTCGCAGGGGATCGAGTTCGCCGCGGGGTTCGACCACATCGTCTACGGCTGGATCTTCTTCGCGGTGGTGATGACGGCGCTGCTCGGCGCCTCTTGGCGCTTTTTCGACCGTTCGCCCGACGATCCGCTGATCGACCTTGGGGCGATCGAGGCTTCGCCCGCGATCACTCGTCTGGCGAACTACGGGGTCGGTGATCGCCCGGCGCTGGTCGCCATTCTTGCGCTGGCCGTAGTCGGAGCGTGGATGGACCATTCGCTGCTGCTTCCCTAACGTCCAGCGCCAATGTGCGGGATCGCGGGCATTTTCCATTGCGGCACGGCCAAGCCGGTCGACCCCGCGAGGGTCGAGCGGATGTGCGATGCGCTCGCGCACCGCGGACCCGACGGCTCGGGTGTCTGGACCGCGCCGGGCGTGGGACTCGGGCACCGGCGGCTGTCGATCATCGACCTCGAGGGCTCGCCCCAGCCAATGGTTTCGGCCGATGGGCGCGCGGTGATCGTGTTCAACGGCGAGATCTACAACTTCCGCGAGCTGCGCCGCGAGCTCGAGGGGCTCGGCGCGGGGTTCCACACGCAGGGTGACACCGAGGCGATCCTCGCCGCCTGGCAGCAGTGGGGCCCCGAGTGCCTGTCGCGCCTGCACGGCATGTTCGCCTTCGCGATCTACGACACGGCCGAACGCACGCTGTTCCTCGCGCGCGACCGGTTGGGGGTGAAACCGCTGTTCATGGCGCCGCTGTCTGACGGCAGCCTTGCCTTCGCGTCCGAGCTCAAGGGCCTGCTCGCGCACCCGCTGCTGCGGCGCGAGGTCGATCCGCTGGCGATCGAGGACTACCTCGCCTGGGGCTACGTGCCCGATCACCGCTCGATCCTCGCGGGCGTCGAGAAGCTGCCGGCAGGCCATTACCGGCTCCTGCGCCACGATGCTCCGCCGGCCGCGCCCGTGGAGTGGTGGGACGTGTCGTTCGCCCAGCGCCGCAGGGGATCGGAGCGCGACCTCGAGGCTGAGTTGTTGCACCACTTGCGCGAGGCAGTGAGGAGCCGGATGGTGGCCGACGTGCCGCTCGGCGCGTTCCTTTCGGGGGGAGTGGATTCGTCGAGCGTGGTGGCGCTGATGGCCGAGGCGAGCCGCGCGCCGGTCAAGACCTGCTCGATCGGCTTCGACGTCGCCGCGGCCGACGAGACGAGCTACGCGGCGAAGGTGGCCGAGCTGTTCGGCACCGATCACCACGCCCGGCGGGTCGGATCGGACCAGTTCGGAATGATCGACGCGCTCGCCGCGATGTTCGACGAGCCGTTCGCCGACGCCTCGGCGCTGCCGACCTGGATCGTGTGCCAGTTGGCGCGGGAAACAGTCACCGTCGCACTTTCGGGCGACGGCGCAGACGAGGCGTTCGCCGGATATCGCCGGCAAGTGTTCCATGCGCACGAGGAACGCGTCCGCCGGTTGCTGCCGGCCAGTTTCCGCGGCCGTGTGCTCGAGCCGCTCGGGCGGGCCTGGCCCAAGGCTGACTGGGCGCCGCGGCCGCTGCGGGCGAAGACCACGCTGCTGTCGCTCGCGGGAAGCGGGACGGAGGGCTACGCGCGGGCACTGTCGGTCGCGCCACCCGAATTGCGCGGCGCGCTCTATTCGCGCGAGTTCTCCCGCGGACTGGACGGGTACCGGGCCGAGACGGCGCTGATCGCGACGATGGAGCGGGCCCCGGCCCGTTCGGGCCTCGACCAGGCGCAATATGCGGACCTCCGGTTCTGGCTGCCCGGCGACATCCTGACCAAGGTAGATCGCACGAGCATGGCCGTGAGCCTCGAGGCGCGCGAGCCGTTGCTCGACCACCGGCTGATCGAGTTCGCCGCCTCACTGCCCGAGCGGATGCGGGTGCGCGGGGGCACGGGCAAGTACCTGCTCAAGAAAGCGATGCGCCGCTATCTGCCGTCCGACGTGCTCTATCGCCCGAAGCAGGGTTTTGTGACGCCGATCGCCGAGTGGTTTCGCGGCCCGCTTGCCCGCGAAGCGCAGGGCATCGCCACCAGCGCCGCGCTCGCGCGGACGGGCTGGTTCGACACCGCCCGGCTCGCAGGACTCGCCGACGCGCACCGTTCCGGGCGGGCCGACCACTCGCGACTCCTGTGGCAACTGCTGATGCTCGACCGTTCGCTGGTCAAGCTCGGTCTTGCGGCTCAATAGGCACAAACACCTACAGAATTGCGCTGTGTCATTTTGGGAACGTCGCGGCGGCAGGCGTGCAGTGTGGTAAATACTTTGTTGCCATCGCCCTTCGTCATGATAGCATCATGTTGCGTTCAAAGAAAAACCCCTTGGACGCATCGGGTTGCGAACGAGGTGACTATGGACCGGCTTTCCGGTCATTTGGACCGTACTGACGAAAGCCTGTCGCATGGCGATGAGGCCGTTTTCGAGTTCGGCGGCGGCGAAGAGCACCTCGTCGAGCAGAACCGCCTTCATTCGGCCATCGACCGACATCTGTTCGAACTGACCGAGCTCGATGTTCTCTACCGTGCCAGCGACGCCACCTTGTGGACCTTCATGCGGCCCGAGGAGAGGCCGAGCTTCACGCCGTCGATGCTGCACGATTTCGAGGCGTGGCAGCGACTCATCGTCGAGAACTTCGGCCCGGGCCAGGTCCCGTTGCGCTATCTCATTCTCGGGAGCCGGTCTCCCGGGGTGTTCTGCTTCGGCGGCGATCTCTCGCTGTTCGAGCGTCTGATCCGCTCCGGCGATCGCGACGGGCTGGCCCGTTACGGCTATCGCTGCGTCGAAATCCTCCACCGCAACATGAACTCGCTCGACCTCCCTATGCTGACGGTCGGCCTGGTCCAGGGTGCGGCGCTCGGCGGGGGGTTCGAGGCGCTGCTGTCGTTCGACTACATCGTCGCCGAGCGCGACGCGACGTTCGGCCTGCCCGAAATCCTGTTCGGCCTGTTCCCCGGCATGGGCGCGCACGCGATCCTCTCTCGAAAGCTGGGTACGGCCATGGCGGACCGGCTGATCGTGTCCAACCAGACCTATACCGCCGAGGAGATGTACGAGCTCGGCCTCGTGCATCACCTGGCGGAGCGCGGTGAGGGCGTTTCCGCCTGCGAGGAGTTCATCCGCAAATGCGAACGGCGCCATCCGGGGCTCGTCAATTCGCGCAGGGCGATGAAGCTGACCAATCCGATCGGACTCAGCGAATTGAAGCGCATCGTCGACCTCTGGGCCGAAGCCGCACTGCAGCTCTCCGACGGGGACCTCAAGGTCATGAACCGCCTGACCCGAGCGCAGGAGCGCGTGGGTGAGCGCGCCGTCGCCGATCGGGCGGCCTAGCCAGCTCCTCCAAGCCGGCGTCAGCCCGGCTCGCCGTGCCCCAGCGCCATGTACTCGGCGCTCTGCATCTCTCTGAGCCGGCTTACGGTTCGCGCGAATTCGAACTGCCCGTCTCCGGCCGGATAGAGCTGCTCGGGCTCGGCCGCGGCTGAGGCGAGCAGCTTGACCTTGTTGTCGTAGAGCGCGTCGATCAGCGTGACGAACCTCGCGGCTTCGTTGCGCATATCGGGACCCATGACCGGGATTCCGACCACGATGACCGTGTGGTAGGCGTGCGCGATCGCGAGGTAGTCGGCGGCCCCGCGCGGCTCGCCGCAGAGGCGCTTGAAGCTGAACACCGCGACGCCCTTGAAGCTCTTCGGAACGTGCAGCGTCCGTCCACCGCCGACGTCGAGCTGGGCCGAGGGCACGTGCGCCGCGTCCTCGGGCGGATAGTCGGTCAGGCGGAAGAACGCCTCGCGCAGCTGTGCGGTCGCGGCATCGCCGAGTGGAGTATGCCAGGTCGCCATGTCGCCGAGACGGTCGAGCCGGTAGTCGACCGGGCCGTTGAGCTCGAGCACGTCGAGCCTGGCTTCGATCAGGTCGATGAACGGCAGGAAATGCTCGCGGTTGAGCCCGTCCTTGTAGAGATCGCGCGGCGAGCGGTTCGAGGTAGTCACCACGGTCACGCCCTCGTCGACGATCAGTGCGCGGAACAGCCGGCTCATGATCATCGCGTCGGCCGAGTTGTTGACCACCATCTCGTCGAACGCGAGGCATCGCAGGTTCCCGGCCAGTGCGGCGGCGACCGGCGGGACCGGGTCGCCTTCCTCGGACTTGCGCGCCTCGCGCAGCCGCTGGTGAACCTCGAGCATGAAGGCATGGAAATGAACCCGGCGCTTGTCCGCGATGTCCAGCGTCTCGTGGAACAGGTCCATCAGCATCGACTTGCCGCGCCCGACGCCGCCCCAGAGATAGACCCCGCGCACCGGCGCGGGCTTCCTGAAAAGGCGCAGCAGACCGCGCGGCGGCTCGGTTTCGAGCGCGCGCTGGAGCGCGTCGAGCCGGGCTGCCGCCTGCTGCTGCTCGGGGTCGGGACGCAGCTCGCCGGCCGCAACCAGCGCGTCGTACCGGGCAAGCATCCCGCCCATCAGTCGCGCGGTTGCATGGCCTCGTACTTGGGCAGCTCGGGGTCGAAATGATCCCAGGCCACGGCGTCCTTCATGTAGATCACGCTTTCCGGTGAGACGGCATCGGGATCATCGAGCGACCCGGCCTGGACCATGATGAACTCTCCAGGCAGGTCGCCCGAGGTGTACAGGCGCCCGCCGCAAGTCCCGCAGAAATGGCGCGTCACACTGCCGCCGGTATCGCCGACGTTGGTGTAGGTCGCCGGCGCCGCGCTGAGTTCGAGCTGGCTCCGGTGGATGCCGACGATCGTCGTGTGCCCGGTGCCGGTCGCCTTCTGGCAATCCCTGCAGGCGCACTGCGACACGAACAGCGTGGGGCCCGACAGACGGTAGCGAATGGCGCCGCACAGGCAGCCGCCTTCGAGGGACTGCCCCTCGCCGATGCCGGGCATCAGACCTGGCGCTCCACCTGGAGCTTCTTGATCTCGGCAATCGCCTTCGCGGGGTTCAGTCCCTTGGGGCAGACGTTGGCGCAGTTCATGATGGTGTGGCAGCGGTACAGCCGGAACGGGTCCTCCAGCTGGTCGAGCCGTTCGCCGGTCATCTCGTCGCGGCTGTCGGCCAGCCAGCGGTAGGCCTGGAGCAGGATCGCCGGGCCGAGGAACTTGTCCGAATTCCACCAATAGCTCGGGCACGCGGTCGAGCAGCACGCACAGAGGATGCACTCGTAGAGACCGTCGAGCTTTTCGCGCTGCTCGGGGCTTTGCAGACGCTCTTTGCTGGGCGTCGTAGTCACGGTCTGCAGCCACGGCCGGATCGAGGCGTACTGCGCGTAGAAGTGGGAGAAGTCCGGGACCAGGTCCTTGATCACTTCCATGTGGGGCAGCGGCGTGATGCGAATTTCGCCCGACAGATCCTCGATCGCGGTGGTGCAGGCGAGGCCGTTGCGGCCGTTCATGTTCATCGAGCAGGAGCCGCAGATGCCTTCGCGGCACGAGCGGCGGAAGGTCAGCGTCGGGTCGATCTCGTTCTTGATCTTGATCAGCGCGTCGAGGACCATCGGCCCGCAATCGTCGAGATCGATCTCGAAATGGTCGTAGCGAGGGTTCTCGCCGCTTTCGGGGTCCCAGCGGTAGATCCTGAATTTCTGTACGCGCGTGGCCCCGGCGGCCTTGTGTTCACGGCCCTGGGGGTTGATCCGGCTGTTCTTTGGCAGGGTGAAGGTGGCCATCTGCTGTCCTCGCTTGCGCGGACTCTCTAGCGATTCAGGGCCGCGGAGCAAGCGGGCGTTGCCGCGGCGAACCGGTTCCGGCGGCAGGCCGGTCGGGTCCTCGCGGGGAACGGGCCTGTGGCCGGGGGGTTCGCCTAACGACACCCGTACCCGAGGACCCCCGATGCAACAGGAACAGTTGAGCGAAACGGTCGAGCGCGACGACGCGCCGATCACCGCCGCCAAGGACATTCATCCCGACCGCACTCTCGTGGCGGAGAGCGTCACGATCAATCGTCCGGCGCAGGAACTCTACGACTTCTGGCGCAATCCGGCGAACCTGCTCCAGGTGCTCGAAAACCTGGTTTCGATCGAGGTGCTCGACACGCATCGTTCGCTGTGGACCGTGAAGGCGCCGGGCGGAAACGAAGTAAGCTGGGAATCGGTCGTCACCAAGGAAGAGACCGGGCGCGAGATCTACTGGCAGTCGGCCGAGGGTGCGGACGTCGCGAACAGCGGGCGGATCACATTCACCGATGCAGGAGATCGCGGGACCGTCGTGCGCGCCGTCATCGCCTACAGTCCGCCGGGCGGGACCATCGGCCGGACCATCGCCAAGCTGCTCCAGCGCGAACCTCGCCTGCAGACGCGGCGCGATCTGCACCGCTTCAAGCAACTGATGGAAGCCGGCGAGATCGCCACAAGCGCGCGCAACCGCCGCCAGCGCGACGAGCGCAACGAGGACCAGACCCAGGCGGAGAAGCGGGCATGAAAGCGATCACCTGGCACGGCAAGCACGACGTCCGCTGCGAAACGGTCGACGAGCCCGAGATTCTCAACCCGAGGGATGCAATTGTCCGCATCACTTCGACGGCCATCTGCGGCTCCGACCTGCACCTGTACGACGGCTACATCCCCTCGATGAAGCCCGGCGACGTGCTCGGCCACGAGTTCATGGGAGAGGTGGTCGAGGCGGGTTCCGCGAGCACGCTGCGACCCGGGCAGCGGGTGGTGGTCCCGTTCACGATCTCGTGCGGACGGTGCTATCACTGCAGCAAGCAGCAGTACTCGGGTTGCGAGAACGGCAACCCTGCCGACAAGCAGGACATGGGCCGCGAGCTCTACGGTCAGCCGATGGCCGGGCTGTTCGGATACAGCCACCTGACCGGCGGCTATTCGGGCGGGCAGGCCGAATACGTGCGGGTGCCGTTCTCGGACTTCGGCCCGCTGGTCATCCCCGACGACAGCATCGACGACGACAAGGTGCTGTTCCTGACAGACATCCTGCCGACCGGATGGATGGCGGCGGAGAACGCCGGGATCGAGCCGGGAGACACGGTGGCGGTGTGGGGCTGTGGTCCGGTTGGCCTGTTCGCCGTTCAATCGGCGTTTCTGATGGGCGCGGAGCGGGTCATCGCGATCGATCACTTTCACCATCGGCTCGAGCTGGCCCGTCGGTTCGGTGCCGAGACGATCGATTTCGAGCAGAGCAAGGTCTACGAGGCGCTGCAGGACATGACAGGCGGGATCGGTCCCGACGCGTCGATCGATTGTGTCGGGCTGGAGGCCCACGGTGCCTTCGCCGACAACATCTGGGACCAGATTAAGGTCTCGACGTTCCTGGGCACCGACCGCGGCCACGTGATCCGGCAGGTGATCCTCGCCACGCGAAAGGGCGGGCGGATTTCGATGCCCGGGGTCTACGGCGGCGTCCTCGACAAGTTTCCGCTCGGCGCGCTGATGCAGAAGGGCCTGACGCTCAGGACCGGCCAGACCCACGTGCAACGCTACCTGCGGCCCCTCTATTCGGCGATCGCCGAGGGCAAGATCGATTCGACCTTCCTCATCAGCCATCGCCTGCCGCTCGACCAAGGGCCCGAGGGGTACCGGAAATTCCACGACGAACAGGACACCTGCACCAAGATCGTCCTCAAGCCCGGCCTTGACGCTTTGGCGGCCTGAACGGCAGCGCGAGAAAATTTCTCCCGTGGGTTGTCGAATATGCCACCTGCCGTTCGTCGCTGGGGTAGGGGTCGGACTGCGGCCCGACCATCGAAGGAGAATTGACGATGCGAGTGCTGGTGTTCGTGAAGGCGACCGAGGACAGCGAGCAGGGCCGCATGGCGCCCCCCGAGCTGCTCGAGGCGATGGGCCGGTTCAACGAGGAGCTGGTCAACGCCGGGATCATGCTCGGCGGAGACGGGCTCAGGCCGAGCTCTGAGGGCAAGCGGGTCGCCTTCGACGGGCCCAACCGGACCGTGATCGACGGCCCTTTCGCCGAGACCCGGGAGCTGGTCGCCGGCTACTGGATCTGGGAAGTCAAGGACATGGACGAGGCCGTCGCCTGGGTTAAGCGCTGCCCGAACCCGATGTTCGGACCGAGCGAGATCGAGATCCGCCCGGTCTACGAGATGTCCGACTTCGACGAGATCATGACCCCGGAGGCCGAGGCGGTTCACGATCGCGTGCGGCAGAAGCTCGAAGAGCGGTAACCGCGTCGTTCCGGCGCCGCGCTTGCCTCGGCCCCGGGCATCGGGGACAAGGCGCGCATGGCGGCGGACGAAGTCCGGAAAGTTGTCGAAGCCTCGTTTCGGATCGAACGGGCACGGCTCGTCGCGGGTCTCGCCCGCATGGTGCGCGACGTCGACCGGGCGGAGGAACTCGCACAGGAAGCCCTTCTCATCGCGCTCGCCGAGTGGCCCAGGAGCGGCGTTCCCGACAAGCCGGGAGCCTGGCTCATGGCCGCCGCCAAGCGCCGAGCGATCGACGGAATGCGCCGCGAGCGCATGGTCGAGCGCAAGCATGCTGAGATCGCCCGAGAGCTGGACGAGGAGGACACGAGCGCCGAGGCGATCGAGGCGGCGATCGACGACGATCTGGGCGACGAGCTGCTCGGCCTGATCTTCACTGCCTGCCACCCGATGATTTCGCGCGAGGCCCGCGCGGCTCTGACCCTGCGGCTGATCGGCGGACTGACGACCGCCGAGATCGCGCGGGCGTTTCTGTCGAGCGAGCCGACGATCGCGCAGCGCATCGTCCGGGCCAAGAAGGCCATCGGGCGCGCAGGCCTCGCATTCGAGGTTCCCCGGGGCGCGGACCGGGTGGAGCGCCTCGCCTCGGTGCTGGAGGTGATCTACCTGATCTTCAATGAAGGCTACGCCGCCACGGCCGGCGACGACCTCGTACGGCCCGCCCTGTGCGACGAAGCCCGGCGGCTCGGACGTATCCTTGCCGGGCTGATGCCTGACGAGCCCGAGGTCCATGGCCTCGTCGCGCTGATGGAGTTCCAGGCCTCGCGACTCCCCGCGCGGGTCGGACCGGACGGGGCGCTCGTTCCGTTGCCCGAGCAGAACCGCTCGCGCTGGGACCAGTTGCTGATCCGCCGCGGGTTCGCAGCGCTTACTCGCGCCACGGCGCTCGGAGGTGCCGAAGGCCCTTATGCGCTCCAGGCCGCGCTCGCCGCCTGCCATGCACGGGCGCGCCGGGCCGAGGAGACCGACTGGCTGCAGATCGCCGGTCTTTACGACAGGCTGGGCGAGGTGTTGTCGTCCCCCGTGGTCGAACTGAACCGGGCCATTGCCCACAGCATGGCGTTCGGGCCAGAGGTCGGCCTGCGGCTGCTCGAGGTCATCGAGGGCGAGGCTCGCTTGCGCGATTACGCGCCGCTGCGCGCGGCCAGGGGAGACTTCCTGTTCCGCGCCGGACGGCGGGAGCAGGCGAGGGCGCAGTTCGAGGAAGCGGCACGCCTGACGCGCAACGCGCGCGAGCGCGCCTTCCTGCTGGCGCGAGCGCAATCCTGCGTGGCGAAACCCGGCTAGATCAGCTTCCAGCGGCGCAGCGAATCCGCGAGGATCGTTTCGATCAGCTGCGGGTGCGTCAACCCGGCGAGCTTCGCGGCACGACCGAAGACCTTTTCCGACCACAGGTTGCAGTTGAGGTTGACCTCGAGGAACGTCACCTCGCCGGTCTCCTCGTTCACCCGGAATTCGAAGCGGCCGTAGTCGAACGGGCGGTACTCTGCGAACAGCTTGGCCGTGTAGTCCGAGATCAGCGCCGAGACCTTCTCGTCCTCGAACGGGTCGAGCGAGTACTTGGCACTGCGGTCGACCAGGTCGCGCTTCTCGTAGTAGGTTCGCAGATGGCTCGGATCGGCCTGGCGGAAGATCATCTTTGGCAGGATGA
>JBIQKN010000003.1:48261-80738 GCA_044506565.1 Sphingomonadales bacterium
GCGGTCGGCACGCCGGCCGCCACGGCTGCGCGCTTGGCCAGCGCCTTGTCGTCGCTGAGCCCGCGCAGGATGGGGCTCGCCCCGACGAACGGCAGTCCGACGCGCGTGCACAGCAGCGGGCACAGCATCTCCGAGTTGAGAAACCCTGCGCGGTTGAGCAGCGGGAAAACGAAATCGACCTCGGGCCGCTCGAACAGAATCTCGAACGTGTCGGCCAGCATCAGGTTAAGGCCGAGTTCCTCGAGGATCGTGCGGATTTCCACGTGGTATACCGCATGATTGCCGTCCTCGGGATGGAGCCCGCCGCTCCACAGCGCGTGCTTGGCGATGAACAGGAAGCGCAGCCGCTCCCTTGCCTCGGCCGGGATCTCGAGAGGCGTCAAGGAGTGCAAATTCGGCGGTGACAAAGCGAGTGAACCCTTTCGTCGGGAATTTTTCGCGGCCATATGGGGGCGTGCGCTCGCAGCAAACCCCCAAAATCCGTTTATGCCCCTGACGCGCGAATTTCGGCTTCCGACCCTCGCTCGCGACGTCGAGCCCGACGAAGCCGCGCTGCGGGCCATCGCGCTGCTCGCCAGCGGCGGCGACTCGCGGATCACCCTCGATCCGGAGACGGGCCTGAACAAGTACCTTTCGGGGCCCTATCCGCGGACTACGCTCGCCTATGCCTCGTCGACGGCGAACGACATGTCGCACGAGGCGTTCGCGCGTGTGCTCGAGCTGGCGGAGGAAGGCGGCGGGAACGAGGAGGCCAAGCTCGAGCGGCTGCGGTCGCGCCTCAGGGCAGCCTATCGGTTGCCGCATGACTGCGCCGTGGTGTTCGCGCCGTCGGGGACCGATCTCGAATACGTCGCGCTGGCGGCGGTCGCCGGGCGATCGCCGGGAGGAATTCACAACGTCCTGCTCGGAGCGGACGAGGTGGGCAGCGGATGCATCCAGTCGGCCCACGGCCGGTTTTTCGCCGAGGTCACCGCGCGGGGCATTCCGGTGGAACCCGGCCAGTGCCTTGCCGGGCTCGAGCTGGTCAGCCTGGCCGACGTCCCGGTCCGCTGCGCCAACGGCATCGCGCGGACGAGCAAGGACGTCGCGGCCGACATCGAGACCGAGCTGGCGCTCGCCCGCGGCATGTCGCGGCATGCGCTGGTCCATGCGGTCCACGGGTCGAAGACGGGACTGGTCCTGCCCGAGCTCGAGGAGATCGATCGTCTCCGGCATGAATGGGGCGAGGCGGCGACGTTCGTCATCGATGCCTGCCAGGCGCGCATCACCAGCGAAGCCCTGCATGCCTATCTCGACCGTAACGCGATCGTCTTCCTGACCGGGTCGAAATTCATGGGCGGCCCGCCGTTCAACGGCTTCGCGGTGGTACCGGCGGCTGTGGCCGGGCGAGCGGGCGCGCTGCCACCGGGCCTCGCGGATGTGTTCGGCCGGATCGAGTGGCCGAAAGGGTGGCCTGGCCGCGAGACCTTGCCCGAAGAAGGCAACGCCGGCCTGTGGCTTCGCTTCGAAGCCTCGGTGTTCGAGCTCGAACGGTTCCAGGCGCTGCCGATGCCGGCGATCGAGCGGGTCATCACCGCGTTCCAGGCGGCGTTGCGCGACAGTCTTGCGGCACCGCTCGGCTTCACCTTCGTGCGTCCCTCGGCCCCGGGCGAGGGCGACGAGGAAATCGAGCACCCGATCGAGATGCGCACGCTGGCCACGCTCGACGTGAGCCGCCTTCCGGGAGCGCGCAGCTTCGAGGACGCGCAGCGCCTGCATCGCGCGCTGGCGCTCGCCGGGATACGCCTCGGCCAGCCGGCACGATGCGTACGCAACGGCGGCCCCGACTGGGGCGGCACGCTGCGCGTCGGCCTGTCCATGCCGCAGATCGTGGCCTTCGCGGAACTCGATGAGGCCGATCTCGGCAGACGCCTGTTCGGAGACATGGAGCGCATCGCCGGGGCGCTGCGCGCAGCGGTCTAGGCCCCAGCCGCGCGCCTCGCGAGGATTTCCTCGCAAACCCGGTAGGTCCGTTCGTTGTCGACATCGACCGCAAGCGCGCCGTCGGTGAATTCGATCGCCCGTACCACCAGCCCGAGACGGCTGCTCAGCCGCCTCATCGCGGCCTCGCGACTGAACGCCCCGAGCCGCAAAAGCAGGATGTTGTGCAGGCCAAACGCGGTGATCATCCGCCAGACGCTCTTCATGAACTGGCCGCCACCGCGAAACACCTGCGCCCCGGCGTCGATCGCCTTGCGGTTGGCCAGGCCGTAGACGTTGCAGTTCGCATATTCGTCGTCGCGGAAGCGGTAGAAATTGCGCTGGCCTTCGGGATGCGCCGCCAGAACGCTGCTCTTGCGCGCCATCGCCGCGACCGCGTCCGCCCCCTCGAGAGCGGCGCGGACCTGTGCCACGGCGTCCGGCGTCAGCAGGACATTGTCCGCGGTAGTCACGAAGAACGGACCGGCGCCGCTTCCCGCCGCGGCAATGAGACTGTCTGCGAGGCGCGCCTCGCTCGGCACCAGCCGGATCGGCACACCGCTCGCGGCGAATTCGGCCAGGATCGGCCGCAAGTCGGGCTCCGCGGAGGGCTCGACCGAGATGCGAATCTCGGCGAGGTCCGGGACGGTCGTCAGCGTCTCGAGCACATGCGCGATCAGCGGTTTCCCGGCGAGCGGCACCAGGCACTTGTGCGACACGCCGGCACGGGCCGCGAGCGGGTTGATCACCCCCTGCCGCTGCCCGGCCAGCACGACGGCGATCGTCGTCGCCTCAGACATGCTCGCCGTCCACGCGGAAGAAGCGTCGCATGCAGCGGTCGACCGGCGGTTGCCGTCAGTCGCCAAAGGTCCGTTGCCACCAGCCGCTGCGGCGTGGCCCCGCGGTCTCGGCTTCGGGCTCCGTCACGGCGTCGGCAGCCGAATCGGCAGCGGAGACGGTTTCGGCCTCCTCCGAAGGGGCGACGTCTGGCTTCTTGCGCCGCGAGCGCTTGGGTTTGGCGGGCTCCGCTTCGGGTTCGCTCTCAGCCACCGTATCGACGGTCTCGGCCGCTTCGGCAGGTGGGGCTTCGACCTCGACCGCCTTCTTGCGGCGCGAACGGGGCTTCGGCGCGGGCTCGGGCTCGGGCTCAGCTTCCGTTGGGGGCGCCTCGGCCTCGGGCTCGGCGTCGGCCGCCTTGGACTTGCGCCTGCGGCTGCGCGGTTTCGGCGTATCCTCGCTCGCCTCCGCCTCCGGCTCAGGCTCCGGCGCGAGCTCAGCCGTAGCTTCCTCGGCTGTCGCCTCGGCCTCGTGGGCCCCTTCGAAGTCCGCCGTTTCGGTCACCGCCTCGCCGTCGGCATCGCCGTGGCGGCGGCGGCGGCGGCCGCCACGACGACGGCGCTTCTTCGGCCGTTCGCCGGGCTCGCCATCCTCGCCGCGCGGGGCCTCTTCGCGCTCGCCTTCGTCCTCTTCCGAAGTCTCGTCGGCATCGGGCTCGCGATCGTCGCGTTCTTCACGATTGCGCCCGCGGCCGCCGCGACGGCGCCGGCGACGCTTGCCCCGGCCGTCGCCTTCGGAGCGCTCCTCGCGCGCCTCTTCCTCGTCCTCGAGCTCGTCATCTTCCTCGACAACGATCTCGTCCTCCTCTTCGACGAGCGGTGCGAAGCGTGGGATCGAGGTCGGCCGCGGTCCTGTGCTGGCGACGCGCATCTTGGCGCCTTCCTGCTCGCCCTCGGGCAGGACCTCGACCTTGACGCCGTAGCGTTGCTCGATCTCGGCGAGGTCGTCGCGCTTGGCGTTGAGCAGGTACACGGCGGCTTCGGTCGAAGCGTAGAGCGTGATCACCGAGCCCTTGCCCTTGGCGGCTTCGTCCTCGATCAGGCGCAGCGCCGACAATCCGGCGCTCGACGCGGTGCGGACCAGGCCCGTGCCATCGCAGTGCGGGCAGGCGCGCGTGGTCGCCTCGAGCACGCCGGTGCGCAGCCGCTGGCGGCTCATCTCCATCAGCCCGAAGCCGGAGATCCGTCCGACCTGGATGCGCGCGCGGTCGTTCTTGAGCGCGTCCTTCATCGCCTTCTCGACCTTCCGGATGTTCGATCCGTACTCCATGTCGATGAAGTCGATGACGATGAGCCCCGCCATGTCGCGCAGGCGCAGCTGGCGGGCGATTTCGCGCGCCGCCTCGAGGTTGGTGTTGAGCGCGGTCGCCTCGATCCCGTGCTCCTTGGTCGATCGGCCCGAGTTGATGTCGATCGAGACCAGCGCCTCGGTCGGGTTGATGACGAGGTAACCGCCGCTCTTGAGCTGCACGACCGGGTCGTACATCGCCGAGAGCTGGTCCTCGGCGCCATAGCGCTGGAACAGCGGCACCGGGTCGGCATATTGCTTCACGCGCCGGGCGTGGCTCGGCATCAGCAGCTTCATGAACTCCTTGGCCGCGCGGTAGCCGCCTTCGCCCTCGACGACGACCTCCTCGATCTCACGATTGTAGATGTCGCGGATCGCGCGCTTCACGAGGTCCGAATCCGAGTGGATCAGCGCCGGCGCGCTCGAGGCGAGGGTCCGCTCGCGGATCTCGTCCCACAATCGCGCGAGGTAATCGAAGTCGCGCTTGATCTCGGTCTTGTTGCGCTGCAGGCCCGCGGTGCGGACGATCAGTCCCATCGACTTGGGCAGCGTCAGCTCGCTGACGATCTGCTTGAGCCGCTTGCGGTCGGTGCCGCTCGAGATCTTGCGGCTGATGCCGCCGCCGTGGCTCGAATTCGGCATCAGCACGCAATAGCGGCCGGCGAGGCTCAGGTAGGTGGTCAGCGCGGCGCCCTTGTTGCCGCGCTCTTCCTTGACCACCTGGACCAGCAGCACCTGGCGGCGCTGGATCACGTCCTGGATCTTGTAGCGCCGGCGCAGCGCCTGGCGCTTGGCGCGCAGCTCGTCCATCTCCTTCGCGCGGGCCTGGCCGCGGCCTTGCCGGCGCGAGCGGCCGCGACGCTCGCGCGGGCCGGGCTCGCCTTCCTCGTCGACGACGATCGCGGAGTCTTCTCCCTCGTCGTCCTCGTCTCCGTTCTCGACCAGGCCGTCCTCGATCGTGGCGACGTGGTCCTTGTCGCTGGTGTCGATCTCCTCGACGTGCGGGGCCTCTTCGTCATCGCCCTCGTCGCTCTCGAAGTCGTCCTCGTCCTCATCGGCGCGAAGCGCTGCCTCTTCCTCGGCGTGTGCCTGCTCTTCGGCAAGCAGCGCCGCACGGTCGGCCGCCGGGATCTGGTAATAGTCGGGATGAATTTCGCTGAAGGCGAGAAAACCGTGACGGTTGCCGCCGAAATCGACGAACGCTGCCTGCAGCGACGGTTCGACTCGGGTTACCTTGGCGAGGTAGATATTGCCCTTGATCTGCTTGTGTTCGGCAGACTCGAAATCGAATTCCTCAATTCGGTTGCCCTTGAGCACCGCCACCCGCGTTTCTTCCGGGTGGCGCGCATCGATCAGCATGCGCGTTGCCATTGAATAGTCTCCGGGCGCGTGCGGCATCCTTGCTCTGAACCCTAAGGAACAGGCAGGCAGCCGGGACGCGCCGATCTGTGTGGTTTCCGCCGCAGGAGCGAGCGGAGAATGGATAGGCGCGGCCGGCAACAAGGCCGGAAACGCCGCGGAATGTGTCTGCCGGAATGCGAAGGCGCGGGGACACTGACCGCGCGGGGGCTGTCGCCGCGACGCAACCGTCCGGTTGCGAGTTGGCGAAATGGCCTTGGCTTCTCATTCGGGCATCAACCTGCAAGCATGTCCGGAGCTTCCGAGAGGAACTCCGGCGGAGCCGGTACGGCCGGATCTAGTACCCGGTGACCGGACGCGGGTTTGCTAGCATCGGGGGACAGCCTCGGCAACCTTATTGCGCCGTCGAGCAAAAAACCCCTTGGTTCGGGGGGCACCCCGCCGGTAACCACGATGGGAATGCCTTACCGACTGCAGCTTGCGCTCGTGTTCGTCGCGCCCGTGATGCTCATGGTGGCACTTTACGGGCTGGGCCTCGCGCTGGGCGTCGAGGCGCCGCTGCTGGGGCGCGGCTATGTAATCCGGGTCGATCTCCCCGACCCCCGCGCCGGTGTCGGATTGCCTCCGGTCGAGGGGCCGCAGGATCCGGGCCGCCCGCTGATCGTGATCGACGCCGGGCACGGGGGGCACGATCCGGGCGCGAGCGGCACGGGGCCGCTCGCAGGCACCAAGGAAAAGACCCTGGCGCTCGGCCTGGCCCGCGCGCTCCGAGAGGAGCTCCTGCGCGGAGGCGGCGTGCGCGTGGCGATGACCCGCGACGACGACCGTTTCCTCGCGCTCGAGGAGCGGGCCGAGATCGCCCGGGCCCTTGGCGCGGACCTGTTCCTCTCGATCCACGCCGATTCGGCGGGCGAGAAGTCGGGCATCAGCGGGGCCAGCGTCTATACCCTGTCGGCCCGGGCTTCGAGCGAGGCCGCGGCGCGGTTTGCTGCGCGCGAGAACAGTGCCGACACGGTCAACGGGGTCAGCCTCGCGGGACGGGATGAGAACGTAAACGCGATCCTCGTCGAGCTGTCGCAACGCCGGACACAGGAGCAATCCGACCAGTTCGCCTCGCTGATCCTTCGCGAAGGCGAAAGCGTGCTCGCTTTCCACCCGCAGGCCAGGCGATCGGCGGCGCTCGTCGTGCTGCGCGCGCCCGACGTGCCCTCGGCGCTGTTCGAAGCCGGCTTCATCTCCAACCCGGAGGACGCCGAACGCCTGGCATCGCCGGAAGGGCAGGGCCGCTTCGCCGAGGCCATGGCGCGCGCCGTCCGGATCTATTTCGCGCGGCAGGCGAACCTCTAGGGCCCCGGGGACCCCGGGGTGAATTTGATCGCATCGTTCTGGCGCGCGGAGGAATCGCCGTGCTAAAGGCGCGCCGACATGGCTGAAACAGATCAGACCGCCGGCGAATCGTTCACCTATCGCATCCGCCGCGAGGCGCGAGGAGCGCTCGACTGGTATCGCGAAGCCTGGCGCGAGAAGCGCTGGGTTCGCTGGGCGTCCTGGGCGGCACTGGCGTTAGCCTTGCTTTGGGCGCTCGTCTGGTTCCTGCTCGCGCGGGGCTTGCCCGACGCGAAAACGCTGCTCGACTACGAGCCGCCGCTGCCGACGATGGTGCGCGGGGCAGACGGGGAAATCGTTCATTCCTACGCGCGCGAACGGCGCGTCCAGCTCCAGTACAAGGATTTCCCTGCGCAGCTGGTGAATGCCTACACCTCGGCCGAGGACGAGACCTTCTGGACCCACGGCGGGATCGACATCACCGGCACGTTGAACGCGGTGTTCGACTACGCGACCAAGCTCGGCTCCGGCCAGCGGGCCGTCGGCGGCTCGACCATCACGCAGCAGGTCGCGAAGAACATCCTGCTCGGCAACGAGTACTCGATCACCCGCAAGCTCAAGGAAATGATCCTCGCCCGCCGCATCGAGAGCGTGCTGAGCAAGCGCGAGATCATGGAGCTCTATCTCAACGAGATCCCCCTCGGCCGTCGCAGCTTCGGCGTGCAGGCGGCGAGCCGGGCCTATTTCAACCGCGACGTCGGCGAGCTTGAGCTGCACCAGATGGCGTACCTCGCGATCCTGCCCAAAGCGCCCGAGCGCTACGGTCGCGCCCGCTATGCCGACGAAGCTCTCGCCCGGCGGAACTTCGTGCTCGACGTGATGGCCGAAAACGGCCACGTCACCGAGGCGCAGGCGGCGGCGGCGAAGGCCATGCCGCTGGGGTTGATCACCCAGCAGCCCGAAGTGCGCTCGGCCGACGCGGGCTACTTCCTCGAAGAAGTCCGGCGCCGTCTCATCGAACGCTATGGAGAGCAGGCCGAAGATGGGCCGCACAGCGTTTACGCCGGCGGGCTGTGGGTCCGCACCTCGCTCGACACTGAAATGCAGAGCGCCGCGCGCAACGCGCTGCGCGCCGGGCTCATACGTTTCTCCGGCGGGCGGGCCTGGCACGGGCCGATCGCGACGATCGATCCCGACAACGGCGATCTGACCGAGCAGCTGGCCTCGACCAACATCGGCATCAGCTATCTCGACTGGCGCGTCGGCGTCGTCGTGGCGCGCAGCGGCGCCTCGGCGACGATCGGGTTTGCCAACGGTGAAGAGGCCCCGCTCGTCGGCCTGCCCGACGCGATCAAGGTCGGTGACGTCACCGCGGTGGCGCCGAGCGGCAACGCCTGGGCGGTGCGCACGGTGCCCGAAGTGCAAGGCGGCTTCCTGGCGATGGACCCTAATACCGGCCGCGTCCTCGCCATGCAGGGCGGCTTCGACTTCCGCCTGAGCGACTTCAACCGGTCCACGCAGGCGCTGCGTCAGCCCGGCTCGACGATCAAGCCGTTCGTCTATGCCACGGGCCTGGACCAGGGGATGACCCCGGCGACGATGATCCCCGACCAGACCTACTGCGTCTACCAGGGCGCCAACCTGGGCGAGAAGTGCTTCCGCAACTTCGGCGGCGGCGGCGGCGGCGAGCACACGATGCGTTGGGGGCTCGAGCAGTCGCGCAACCTGATGACCGTGCACATCGCGGCGGACGCCGGGATGGAGAACGTCAACAACACGTTCGAGCGCGTCGGCATCGGTCGGTACGAAAACTACCTGTCGTTCGCGCTCGGCGCGGGCGAAACGACGGTGCTCCGGATGGTCAACGCCTACGCCGCGCTGGTCAACAACGGCCTGCAGCACACGCCGACGCTGATCGACTACGTCCAGGATCGTCGCGGCAAGGTCATCTGGCGTGCCGACCAGCGCGAGTGCACCGGTTGCAACATGGACCAGTGGGACGGCAAGCCGATGCCCCGGCTGCGCGAGCAGGGCCGCCAGGTGATGGACGCGCGCACGGCCTACCAGGTCACCCACATGCTCGAGGGCGTGGTCCAGCGGGGCACGGCGACCACGCTGCGCGATCTCGGGATGCCGCTGTTCGGCAAGACCGGCACCACGACCGGCCCCACGGACGTGTGGTTCGTCGGCGGTTCGCCCGACATCGTCGGCGGGGTCTACATCGGCTATGACCAGCCTCGCAGCCTCGGCGGCTGGGCCCAGGGCGGACGGGTCGCGGCGCCGATCTTCAAGCAGTTCGTGCAGGAGACCCGGTCCAAGTGGACGGGACGCCAGTTCCTCGCGCCGGAGGGTGTGCGCATGGTCCGCATCGACCGGCGCAGCGGCAACCGCGTGTTCGACGGCTGGCCGACCGACGAGCCGCAGGCGGCCGTCATCTGGGAGGCGTTCAAGCCCGACACCGAGCCCAGGCGCACGCGGCGGCAGGACGAAACGGACCAGCTCCGCGAGCTGGTCCTCGCGCACTTGCGCGGCGGGGCCGGGGCGGGGGCTTCCGCGCAGAACCCGGCGGACGCCGAGGGTGCGCAGCAGACCGACTTCGTCGAGGAAAGCGGCGGCATCTACTAGGTCCGGCGGCGGCGCTGCGCGACAATTGTCCATATGGACTTTGTCCGGTCGCCATGCATAATCCTGCGCATGACGAAACGCCCGCTGATGCTCGCCGCGGCGGTGGCCGCGCTCTTCGCAATGCCCGCGAACGCCGCGCTCGAGGAGGGGCAGCACGTCCCCTCGCTCGTAACGCAGGGGGCACTCGACGGCAGGGCTTTTCCCTTCAACCTGCAGCAGGCGCTGCGAGACGGGCCCGTCGTGCTTTATTTCTTCCCCAAGGCCAACACTCCGGGGTGCAACCTCGAGGCCAAGGCCTTTGCCGAGAAGATTGACGATTTCCGGCGCGCCGGCGCGCAGGTAGTCGGCATGTCGGGCGACACTCTCGAAGACCTGTCGGAATTCTCCAAGAAGGAATGCGCCGGCAAGTTCCCCGTCGCGCGCGCAACCCCGGCGACGATCCAGGCTTTCGACGTCCCGCTCGAGTTCAACGGCCAGCGCAACGAGAACCTGGCCAGCCGCACGTCCTACGTCATCGCGCCCAACGGCGAGATCGTGCTGGTCCACTCGGACAACGACTGGAGCGAACACGTCACGCGCACTCTAACCGCGGTCCAGGCCCTCAGGGCCTCGTAGCACCCCGTCATCCCGGCGAAAGCCGGGGCCGCATTCCGCATGCGCTGCGCCGGTGCCATACGATCCCTGTTTTCGCAGGGATGATGGCGTTCTCGCCACTTCCCCTGACAACCGCCCTGCGCTAGGGCGCACCGCTTTCCACGGAGACCTAACCATGCGTGCCGAAGGGCAGGCCCATATCGACCGGATCGAGGCGGCGCTGGCGCTCGTGCGCCGCTCGCTCGACTGGGACCGCGCGGTGCGCCGCCTCGACGAACTCAACGCGCGGGTCGAGGACCCGACGTTGTGGGACAATCCCAAGCAGGCCGAGGAAGTCATGCGCGAGCGCCGCCGGCTCGAGGCGGCGATCGGCACGGTCAACGAGATCACGCGCGAGATGGGCGACGCGGTCGAGTTCATCGAGCTGGGCGAGGCCGAGGGCGACGATGCTGTCGTCGCAGAGGGGTTGCAGACGCTCGAAAAGCTTGCCGAGCGGGCCGACGCCGACAAGGTCCAGGCGCTGCTCGGCGGCGAGGCCGACGGCAACGACACCTACCTCGAAATCCACGCCGGCGCCGGCGGCACCGAGAGCCAGGACTGGGCCGAGATGCTGCTGCGGATGTACAGCCGCTGGGCCGAGCGCAAGGGCTACAAGGTCGAGGTCGTCGAGTACGGCGCGGGCGAGCAGGCCGGGATCAAGTCGGCCACGCTGCTGATCAAGGGCGAGAACGCCTACGGCTACGCCAAGACCGAGAGCGGCGTGCACCGGCTGGTGCGCATCAGCCCCTACGACAGCTCGGCGCGGCGGCACACGAGCTTCAGCTCGGTGTGGGTCTATCCGGTGATCGACGACAACATCGAGATCGAGATCAACGAGGGCGACCTCAGGATCGACACCTACCGCTCCTCGGGCGCGGGCGGGCAGCACATCAACACTACCGACTCCGCGGTCCGCATCACCCACCTGCCGACCGGGATCGTCGTCGCCAGCCAGAACGACCGCAGCCAGCACAAGAACCGCGCCACCGCGATGAACATGCTCAAGGCGCGGCTCTACGAAGCCGAGCTGGCCAAGCGTGAGGCGGTGGCGGGCAGTGAGTACGAGGCCAAGAGCGAGATCGGCTGGGGCCACCAGATCCGCAGCTACGTCCTGCAACCGTACCAGCTGGTCAAGGATCTGCGCACGGGCGTCACCTCGACCAGCCCCGGCGACGTGCTCGACGGCGAGCTCGACGACTTCATCGCCGCCGCGCTGGCGCAGCGGGTGACCGGGGAAAAGGTCGAAGTCGAGGACGTCGAGTAGCGCTTCCGCGAACCGGCCGCCGCGTTTCGCCGGCTGGTCATCGCGCGGCCTTCCCGTTACGCTTCAGGCGGGAAGGGGGCACCATGACTCTTCGCGCATTTTGCGGTGCAGGTCTCGCTGCAACTGCCCTGGGATTCGCCACGCCCGCCTCGGCACAAGAATCGGTACCGGCTTTTGAGGACCGCGACCTCGAACGGCTCGCCTCGCCCGAGCTCACGACGTTCGCCAGCGAACAGGAGTTCGCACGCTACTTGCGCGAGGTAGACCGGATTCAGCGCAAGCGGCGCACTTCGCGCCGCGGGTGGCGCGGCTCTCAGGCCGAGCCCGGCCTTCCGGAGATCGTCGTAGCGCAAGCGGACGTGGCCGAGCCCGAGTGCATCGATCCTGAGCTCTGCCCGAGCGAGGAGCTTCTGGAGAGCGTCGTGGTTACGGGGAGCCGGGTCGCCACGCCCACGATCACCAACGTCCAGGTCGCCGGTGTCGACGAAGGCGACATCGTCAAGCAGATCGGCGAGTACCTGCTGGTGCTGCAGGACGGGCGCATCTTCGCGCTGCACTACCCGTCTATGCGGCTGACCGATCGCATGGACGTGTACCGGCGCGACGGGAACGGCCAGCCGGCGGGTGCCGACTGGTACGACGAGATGCTGGTGCAGGGCAACCAGGTCATCATAACCGCCTACAGCTACGAGGACCAGGCCAGCGAGATTTCGGTCTTCCGGCTGGACGAGAGCTCGGGTCGCCTCGAACGGCGCGGCGTGTTCCTGATCACCTCGGACGACTACTACGACATCGACAACTACGCGACCCGCATCATCGGCGACCGGCTGGTGATCCACACACCCTATGAGGCCGAGCAGGTGGCCGATCGCCGCAGCCGCCCCGTGGTTCGCCGCTGGGACCCCGCGGAAACGCATGACCAGGCCGTGCGCGCGGGACGGCAGCTATTCGACGCGCGCGACATCTATCGCCCGGTGTTCGCGGTCGAGGAGCCGACCATCCACACGATTTCGGTATGCCCGCTCGGCGAAGTCGCGCAGCGCGGGCTCGAATGCCGGTCTACCGCGATCGTCGGAACCGAGCTGGCCGAGATGTTCGTCGCTCCCGAGGCGATTTATCTGTGGCTACCGGCCTTCAGCGGAAACGACTGGGGGGCGTTCGAGTGCTCGACGGTCGAGGGCCGAGCCGCTTCGCGGCTGGTTCCTCCGGCGGCCGTCATGCGGATTCCCGTGGGGCGCAGCGATCCCCAGGTCATGGGGGTGCGCGGGATGCCGTTCGACCAGTTCTCGATGGACGAATACCAGGGCCGGTTTCGCGCGCTGGTCAACTGGGGCCGACCCTATTGCGTGGGGTCCTACGACGAGACTGCGCAAGTTGCGCTGGTCGACGTGCCGCCGAGTGCCTTCGGCAGCGTCTATCGTGAGCCTCGCGACAGCCTGTTCACGCCGCTGCCTTCGCCGGGGACGCGCGTGGTCGACAACCGCTTCGCCGGGGACTGGCTCGTCTACGGCGGCCGCGACTCGTTCAGCGGGAGGCCGTGGTATCGAGGCGAAGGCGAGACCATCCCGCTGTCATCGGCCGTTGCCGTTCCGCTGCGCAATCCCTCGGCCAGTGTCATGATCGGGCAGCCTCACAACGTCATCCGCATCGAGCGCGTGGGCGACGATATGATCGTCAACGGCTACCGCGACCTCGGCGGTCTCAGCGTATCGTACCTCGACCTCGGCGAGACGGCGCGGATTGCCAGCACGCAGCGGCTCGACGACCGTTTCGAAAGCGAGGGCCGCAGCCACGCATTCAATGCCACGGTGGCGGCCGATGGCAGCGGCGTGCTTGGCGTGCCGACCATCTCGCGCGTGCAGGATGCCGGCCGTTACTGGTGGTGGTCGCGCCCCTCGGACCTCAACTACCTGACGTTCGATTCGCGGGGTCGCCTCGCCGATGCGGGCTACCTTCCGGGCAAGGCGGAAGAGGAAGTGGAGACCGCCGAGGGGTACGAATGCGAGGTGTCGTGCATCGACTGGTACGGCAACGCCCGCCCGTTCTTCCTCGGTGACAAGGTCTTCGGCCTGATCGCCACCGAGCTGGTCGAAGCTGAACTTGTCCAGGGCAGGGTCACCGAGCGGCGGCGCGTCGACCTCACCGGGCCGGTGACCGGCCGGTAGGACCCGCTAGTCCGCGCCCTCATCGGTGTCGGGCTGAAGCCTGCCGAGCGGTGAAACGGCGACGATGTGCTTCGCCGCGAGGAATCGCTCGGCTTCGAGCCCCGCCTTCATCAGCGCCGAGCGGCTCGAAAACGTGCACGCGTCGATCTCCGTCAGGCCGTCGTGCTCGATGGCCAGGCCGTCCATCGGCGGCGTGCCTGCGCATTCGGGCCAGTAGATCGCGATCGCGCCGTTCTCCGTGAGCTGAGCGATCAGGTAGAGGTCGCCTTCGCCGTCCTCGTCCGAGCGATCGACGACCAGGAAATAGCGACCCGAACCGCCCTCGATCCGGACGAAGCCGAGGACCGACTGCTCGACCTCCCCGTCGTCGAGGTCGGTGCTGGAACTCTCCACCAGTCCGTCCGGGCGGCTGTGAAGCACGACCCGTGCTCGCTCGTCGCCGTTCGCGTCGAAGCTCGTGTACTTTCCCTCCAGGCCGAGGTTCGCCCAGTCACCGCTGCCGAAGATGCGCGCCTCCGACTGCCAGCAAGCGGCGAGGAGAAGGGCCAGTCCCGCGGCCATCAGCGTGCGCAGCATCGCGTTCCCCCCTGGCTCGCGGAAGAACCTATCCCCGTCCGGCCGTTACGCAAGCTTTGCCTTGCCGCGCTTGCCTAGCTAATGCGCGCCGGATGCTTCGCCGGCCCACTCTCATGCTCCTTGCCTGCGCCGGCCTCGCGGCCGTGGCGGGCTGCTGGCAGCCGTCCCCGGATGCGGACCGTCCGGAAACGGCGCGCGAGTTTCCGCGCGCCTACCGCCCCGTATCCGAAGTGTCCGGCAACGCGTTTTCTACCGAGGAACTGCGCGACGACCGCAACGAGGCCACTACCGTGATGCAACTCGCGGGCATCCGGCCGGGAATGACCGTGGCGGATATCGGCGCCGGCGAAGGTTACTACACGGTCCGGCTCGCGGAGCGGGTGGGCGCGCAGGGCCGCGTGCTCGCGCAGGACATCGACCCCGAGGCGCGTGACCGGCTAGCGCAGCGCGTACTGCGCGAGCGGCTCGACAACGTCTCGGTCAGGCTCGGCACGCCCGACGATCCGAAACTCCCCGAGGACAGCTTCGACCGCATCTTCATGGTCCACATGTACCACGAGGTGGAAGAACCCTACGCGTTCCTGTGGCGGCTGCGTCCGGCTTTGCGCGCCGGCGGACAGGTCATCGTGGTCGACATGGATCGCCCGACGGACGAACACGGCATCCCGCCGAAGCTGTTGTTCTGCGAGTTCGAGGCCATCGGCTTCAAGCTGGTGGAATATGTTCCTAAGCCCGAATTTGCGGGCTATTATGCGCAATTCGAGGCTATCGGCCCAAGGCCGGAGCCGGGTGCAATTATCCCCTGTGGCGAGCAGGGCCAGAAGCAGGGGACCGCGCCATCCTGAGGCGCGAGTAGGAAAGACAAATGGAATTCAAGGGTTTGAAGCCCATCGTTTATGGTGGTCGCGAAGTGTGGCCGCTGGTCGAGGGCGGCAAGGGCGTGTCCGCGACGAATCACATGAGCTCCGGCGCCTGGGCAGCCGCCGGGGGAATCGGCACCGTCAGCGCGGTCAATGCCGACAGCTACGACGCCGAAGGGCGCATCATCCCCCAGATCTACGACCAGCTCACGCGCCTCGAACGGCACGAGCAGCTGATCCGCTATGCCATCGACGGCGCGGTCGAACAGGTGCGGCGCGCCTACGACATCGCCAGCGGTCGCGGCGCCATCAACATCAACGTGCTGTGGGAAATGGGCGGCGCGCAGCAGGTGCTCGAGGGCGTGCTCGAGAAGACCCGCGGCTTGGTGACCGGCGTCACCTGCGGGGCCGGCATGCCCTACAAGCTCAGCGAGATCGCCGCGCGCTACAACGTGAACTACCTGCCGATCATCAGCTCGGCGCGTGCATTCCGCGCGCTGTGGAAGCGCGCCTACCACAAGGTCTCCGAGCTCATGGCGGCGGTGGTCTATGAGGATCCGTGGCTGGCCGGCGGGCATAACGGCCTCAGCAACGCCGAGGACCCGACCAGGCCCGAGGATCCCTATCCGCGGGTCAAGGCGGTGCGCGACACGATGCGGGCCGAAGGCATTTCCGACGACGTGCCGATCGTCATGGCGGGCGGCGTCTGGTACCTGCGCGAGTGGAACGACTGGATCGACAATCCCGAGCTGGGCCAGATTGCCTTCCAGTACGGCACGCGGCCACTGCTTACCGAGGAGAGCCCGATCCCGCAGGGGTGGAAGGACCGCCTGCGCACGCTCGACGAGGGCGATGTGCTGCTGCACCGGTTCTCGCCGACGGGCTTCTACAGCTCGGCGGTGCGCAACCCGTTCCTGCGCAATCTCGAGGCGCGCAGCGACCGGCAGGTGCCGTATTCGCGTGTCGAGGCCGGCGAACACACCGTGCAGCTCGATGCCGGCGTCAAGGGCAAGAACTTCTGGGTCACTCCACGCGACCGCGAGCGCGCCCGGGCCTGGGTCGCGGCCGGTTTCACCGAGGCGCTGAAGACCCCCGATGACACGGTCGTCTTCGTGACTCCCGAGGAGCGGGCGATCATCCGCGAGGATCAGGCCGCCTGCATGGGCTGCCTGTCGCACTGCGGTTTCTCGTCGTGGAAGGACCACGACGACTACACCACCGGGCGCCTTGCGGACCCGCGCAGCTTCTGCATCCAGAAGACCCTGCAGGACATCGCCCACGGCGGAGACACCGAGCAGAACCTGATGTTCGCCGGTCACAGCGCGTTCCGCTTCAAGCAGGATCCGTTCTATTCGAACAACTTCACGCCTACCGTGAAGCAGCTGGTCGATCGGATCCTGACGGGGGACTGAGCGGGGCCGGCAAGCGTGGGTTCACTTGCGCCCGCGAAAGCTGACCGCCAATTGGTTGCCAGCAGACCAGATGATTCGCCGGGAGTGAGAGCATGAGATTGGTGTTGGGCGGTGTAGCCGGTGTCCTGGGTCTGGCTCTCGCGGCCTGCGGATCGTCGAATTCGAATCCCAATCCCAATCCGACGCCCACGCCAACGCCGACACCCACCGGCACGCCGTCGCCCACACCGACGCCGACCCCGATTACCTACACGACGAGCGAGGCCGGCCTTCAGTACACCACCGAAGGCGGCGTGCAGCGGGTCGCCAATGCGCAGGGTATCGGTCCGACGATCGGCACGATCTTCAGCTTCAGCCCTGACGACAACGGCTACGTCTACACGCTCCTCGACGGTACGGTGAACCCGTCACCGTCCGAGACGGCGATCTTCACCCCTGCCAGCGGCAAGACCTGCGACCGCACGACGCTGTGCTTCGGCAGCGGTTTCGCGTTCCAGCAGGTGCCTGCGGGGGCGGGCAACTATTTCCTGAGCCGGTTGATCGCGGGGACCGGTAATCCGCATATCGTGCTCAATTTCACCGCGTTCGGGATGTTCGAGGAAGCGTTCCTCGACAGCGCCGCAGGCCCGCGGCTGCATGCCGACGTGCGCCCGTTCGCCTACGGCATCGCTTCGACCGGAACGCAGATCCCGACGACCGGCACCGTCACGTTCAACGGCCTCGTGATCGGGCAGGCAACCGGCAACAAGCCGGGCGCCACCGGAACGTCAAACATCTACAAGCTGAGCGGTACCATGGAGCTGGAGGCGAACTACGCGGCCGGCACTGCGACGCTCGAGCTGAACCTGACCGGCGAGGCGACGGGCTGTACCACCTGCAGCCCGAACGTCACCCTGACCTACAATTCAACCGCCGGCACGATCTCGGGGGGCGTCCTGACGTTCACCCTGCCCGGAGGCGGGACAGCGCGCTTCTTCCTCGCCGGCGGCAATACCGCAAACGATCTCGCGCCGGAGGTGGCGGGGGCCTTCAGGCTCACCGCTGCCGATCCGAACGAAGCGGGCGTCACGATGGTGATCGCCGGAAGCGGCGGCGCGCGCCGCTAGGACGGAGCGGGGCACGCCCGCCCGGCACTCGATCGCCGGGCCTCAGTCGAAGTCCCAGCCGCGCTCGCCGTGGCTGGCGATGTCGAGGCCCTGGCGCTCCTCCTCTTCGCCGATACGCATCGGCAGCACCAGCGACACCGCGAGCGCGATCCCAGCCGTGGCGACGGCCGACCAGGCGAGCACCGCTGTGACTGCCAGCGCCTGCGCGCCGAGCATCGATCCCATCGCCATGCCTTCCGCATAGCCGGCCCCGCCGAACGCGGGGGAGATCAGCACCGCCAGCAACAGCGAACCGAGCATCCCCCCGACACCATGCACCGCGAAGATGTCGAGCGAATCGTCGATCTTCAGGCGGTTCTTGATCAATTGGATCGCGAAGTAGCAGACCACGGCCGCCAGCGCGCCGAGCACGATCGCCGAGCCGGGCGAGACAAAGCCCGCCGCCGGCGTCACCGTTGCCAGGCCGGCGATGGCGCCGGTGGCGAACCCTACAGTGGTCGGCTTGCCGAAGGTGATCCGCTCGATCGCGAGCCAGACCAGCGCGGCGGTCGAGGCGGCGGCGTGGGTGTTGATGATCGCCGACGCTCCGCCGGCCCCGGCCGAGAGCGCCGAACCGCCGTTGAAGCCGAACCAGCCGACCCACAGCAGCATTGCGCCGACCATGGTCAGCCCGGGTGCGTGCGGCAGCAGCGCCGGCCCGGGAAAGCCCTGGCGCTTGCCCAACAGCAGGGCGATCACCAGCGCCGAGACGCCGGCAGTGGTGTGGACGACGATGCCGCCGGCGAAGTCGAGCGTACCGGCCTCGGCGAGCCATCCGCTGCCCCAGACCCAGTGGGCGACCGGCGCGTAGACGACCAGGCCCCACACGGCGCAGAATCCGATCACCCAGGAGAACCGGGCCCGGTCGACCCACCCACCGACCATCAGCGCCGGAGTGATGGCGGCGAAAGTCATCTGGAACATCGCAAAGGCGTTTTCGGGAATCGTCAGTCCGTCACGGACGTCGCGGAGACCGCCGAGCATCAGCGCGCCGCTGCCCAGCCAGCCGTTGGTCACGCTGCCGAACGCGAGCGAGTAACCGGCCACGATCCACAGCAGCGAGGCGACCGCCGCCACCGCGCCGATCTGCAGCAGCACCGAAAGCACGTTCTTGGCCCGGACCAGTCCGCCATAGAACAGGCCGAGGCCGGGGAGGGTCATCAGCAGCACCAGCGCTGCCGAAGCAAGGATCCAGCCGGTGTCGCCGCTGTCCGGAAGGGATGCGACCGGGGCCTGCGCGAACGCAGGACAAGGCATCGCGGCCAGGGCCGCGCCGATGGCGAACTTGCGAAACATTGACATCCCCCTGACCCGCACTGACGGCGGTTTTCCCGCGGCGAGATATGCCACGATCTCGGGGCGGGGCAACCCACCTGCCGCCGAACGGCGCGATGCCGGTTGAAGCGGAGGCCGGGCCCGCGTTAGGAGGCAGGGAATGCGCCTCGGACTCGCCCTGCTCGGTTTCCTGCTGCTCGCCGCACCCGCCCATGCCCAGGACCGCGAGGTCCCCTACTGGGCCGCGCTGCGAGCGGCCGAAGTGAACATGCGCGCCGGGCCGGGTGAGAACTTCCCGGTCGAGTGGGTCTATCGCCGGCAGGGCCTGCCGGTGAAGGTCATCCGCGTGATGCAGGGCTGGCGCTTCGTCGAGGACCCTGACGGCAGCCGGGGGTGGATTGTCGCGAGCCTGCTCACTCCCGACCGGGGGGCTTTCGTGATCGGCGAAGGGCTCGCCGAGATGCGCGCCGAGCCGTCAGCCGGCTCTGCGCTGCGCTGGCGTGTCGAGCCGGGAGTATCGGGCAGGCTCGGCCGCTGCGACGACGCCTGGTGCGAACTCGACATCGGCGGACGAAAGGGCTGGGTGCGGGCCGATCGCCTGTGGGGCGACGGGGACCCCTAGGCGGGCGTCTCCCGCAGTCCGGATCGCAGCCGCCGGGTCGTCCTCAACAAAGCTCGACGGCGACCGCCGTGCCTTCGCCACCGCCGATGCACAGGCTCGCCACGCCGCGCTTGAGGCCCTTCTGACGGAGCGCGTTGAGCAGCGTCACGATGATCCGTGAGCCGCTGGCCCCGATCGGGTGGCCGAGCGCGGTCGCGCCGCCGTGGACGTTGATCTTCTCGTGCGGAATGCCGATGTCGCGCATCGCGAACATCGCCACGCAGGCGAACGCCTCGTTGACTTCCCACAGGTCGACGTCCTCGACGCTCCAGCCGGCCTTGGCCAGCGCCTTGCGGATCGCGCCGACCGGCGCGGTGGTGAAGTCCTTCGGCTCCTGCGCGTGAGCGGCCATCGCCACAATCCGCGCGACCGGCGCCTTGCCCTGAGCTTTCGCGACGCTCTCGCGCGCCAGCACGAGCGCGGCAGCGCCGTCTGAGATCGAGCTCGAGGTCGCGGCGGTGATCGTGCCGTCCTTAGCGAAGGCCGCACGCAGCTCTGGGATCTTGGCCGGATTGCCCTTGCCGGGCTGCTCGTCGGTGTCGACCGTAACCTCGCCCTTGCGGGTCTTGACGACGACCGGAACGACCTCGTCGACGAAGGCCCCCGATTGGATCGCGTCGTTGGCGCGGGTCAGCGAGGCGATCGCGTACTCGTCCATCTCGGCGCGGGTGAGCTGGTACTCGTCCGCCGTGGCCTGGGCGAAGGTGCCCATCGCACGACCTTCCTCGTAGGCGTCCTCGAGCCCGTCGAGGAACATGTGGTCGTAAGCCGTGTCGTGGCCGATGCGCGCGCCCGAGCGATGCTTCTTGAGCAGGTAGGGAGCGTTGGTCATGCTCTCCATGCCGCCGGCGACGATCAGGTCGACGGCGCCCACGGCGAGCGCCTCGGAGCCCATGATCACGGTCTGCATGCCGCTGCCGCAGACCTTGTTGACGGTGGTCGCCTGGACCGACTTGGGCAGCCCGGCCTTGAGCGCGGCCTGGCGCGCGGGTGCCTGGCCGAGCCCGGCGGGCAGCACGCAGCCCATGTAGATCCGTTCGATGGCCTCGCCCTCAACCCCCGCGCGCTCGACCGCCGCCCTGACCGCGGTCGCGCCGAGCTCTGTCGCCGGGACGTCCGCCAGTGCGCCCTGCATCCCTCCCATCGGGGTGCGCGCGTAGGACAGGATGACGATCGGGTCGGATTCGTTGAATATGGGCATGGGGAACGAAGGCCTCTTGCAACGGGGAGGAAGGATGCGGATTACCTAGTGATGCCGCGAGGCCAAGACAATCGGGTGACGGGCCTTCGAATTGCCGCGATCGGCGCGATCTTCGCAGTGGCGGCGCTGGCCGTACCGGCGCTGGCGCAGACAGCGCCGTGGCGAAATGTCGAGGGACCACTGCGCCAACTCACCGACATCGCCGCGATAGAGCAGTTAGCGCGCGACCACCCCCACAGCAGCAATGTCCGCCTGGCCCTGCTCAACGTCTACCTCGAGGCGGAGATGATGGACGCGGCCCTGCTGGAGATCGAGTTTCTCGCGGAGCGCGGCTATCGCTTCAGCGAAGCCGGGAGGGCCGCCCTGCTTGCCGCTTTCGACGACGGGACGCGGGAAAGGCTGGAGGCGCTGTTCGCGGCCGGGAGCGGGCCGATCGAGGCGAGCGTCGGACTCGCGACGGTGCCCGTGGAGGCCGAGCTGGTGGAGGCGCTGGCCTGGCGGGGTGACGGCGAGACGCTGTTCGCATCGACCATCGTTTCGCGCGCGTTGTATCGGCGGGCAGGGCAGGGGCCGTGGCAGCCAGTCGAGCTTCCCGTCGCCGGCAGCCTCGGCGGCCTGGTGTACGACGACGCTGAAGGAACGCTGTGGATATCGTCGGGCGTCTACGAGCAGACTCCCGATCCCGAGTCCGCTTTTCGCGGGCTGATCGGATACTCGCCGGACGACGGAACGACGATCACGATCGCCGGGCCCGAGGATTCGACCCCGGGAGACATCGCCCTGGCGGACGACGGCACTATCTACGCGAGCGACCCGCTCGGCGGGGCGATCTACGCCGCGCACGAAGGAAACCTCACCGTGTGGGTCGGGCCGGGGACTTTCCGCTCGCCGCAGGGACTTGTGCCCTGGAACGGCGGGCTGATCGTCAGCGACTATGGCTACGGGCTCGCCTTCGTCGCCCCGGACCGCCGCGTATGGCGGATCGACACCGAGGTTCCGGCACTGCTCGACGGCATCGATGGAATGTGGCGGCACGGCGACCGGATCGTCGCGATCCAGAATGGAGCCCGCCCGCCGCGGATCGTCGAGCTGAAGCTGTCGGCCGACGGCCTCCGCGTGGCCGCCGTGCGCGAGCTTGAGCGGGCGCACCCCGCATGGACCGAGCCGCTGGGCGGAACGATCGTCGGCGACAGTTTCGTCTACGTCGCCACCGGGCAGTGGGACAGGTTCGGCGAGGGCGGCAGCGTGCGCGAGGGTCTCGTCCCGCAGGAGACCGATCTTCGACGCCTGCCGCTCGGGGAAAGTGCCGCGCCGCCGCGGTAATTCGCGCCCGCCCGGCCTTGCAGTCTGCCGACCCAGAGCCTAGAGGCGCTGCAAATTTCCAGCCTTCGAGTCACCCAGAGGCTTTAGTGGTCGACCTCTCGCAGTACCTGCCGATCCTGATCTTCCTGGCCATCGCGCTTGGGTTGTCGGCGTTGTTCGTGTTCCTGCCGATGGGCGTCGCGCGTCTCACCGGCACTCACAACCCGAACGCCGAGAAACTGAGCGAGTACGAGTGCGGCTTCCCCGCGTTCGAGGACCCGCGCAGCCAGTTCGACGTGCGCTTCTACCTGATCGCGATCCTGTTCATCGTGTTCGACCTCGAGGCCGCATTCCTGTTCCCGTGGGCGGTCAGCCTCGACCTGACCGGCTGGCCCGGCTGGATCACGATGATGGTGTTCCTGTTCGAGCTCGGCGTCGGCCTAGCCTATGCATGGAAGAAGGGGGCGCTGGAATGGGAATGAGCAACACCCCCGACAACCCGGTCGTGAACCCGGTTCTCCATCGCGACGGTACGCTGACCGCGGGCCAGGAACGGCTGCCCGAAGGCGCCTTCGTCAACGCGATCCAGGGCGAGCTCGACAACAAGGGCTTCCTCGTCACCTCGACCGAGGAACTGTTCCAGTGGGCCCGTACGGGCTCGCTGTGGTGGATGACCTTCGGTCTCGCCTGCTGCGCGGTCGAGATGATCCACGTCAACATGCCGCGCTACGACATGGAGCGCTTCGGCGTCGCGCCTCGCGCTTCGCCGCGCCAGTCGGACGTGATGATCGTCGCCGGCACGCTGTGCAACAAGATGGCCCCGGCACTGCGCAAGGTCTACGACCAGATGTCGGACCCCAAGTACGTGATCAGCATGGGCTCGTGCGCCAACGGCGGCGGCTACTACCACTACAGCTACTCGGTGGTGCGCGGGTGCGACCGGATCGTCCCGGTCGACATCTACGTTCCCGGCTGCCCGCCGACCGCGGAGGCGCTGCTTTACGGCGTGATGCAGCTGCAGCGGAAGATCCGCCGCGAAGGGACCATCGAGAGGTAGCATGGCGACTGTCCTGCATCCGGCACCGCGCTTCGCTTCCAACGAAGGCGTGAGGGAGACGCTGAGCACGGCGCTCGGCGGCATGCTGCTCGCCTCGAAGGAGGAGCACGGCGAGATCGTGCTCGGCGTCCAGCGCGAGCGCATCGAGGATGCCTTGCGCCTGCTGCGCGACGAGCACGACTATCAGCAGCTGATGGAGATCGCCGGGGTCGACTACCCGCAGCGCGAGGAGCGCTTCGAGGTGGTCTACATGCTGCTCTCGCTGACGAAGAACCACCGCATCCTCGTCAAAGTCCGCGCCGCCGAAGATACTCCGGTGCCGACGGTCACCACGCTGTGGCCGGTCGCCGGGTGGCTCGAGCGCGAGGTGTTCGACCTCTACGGCGTGATCTTCGAGGGCAACACCGACCTGCGGCGGATCCTGACCGACTACGGCTTCGAGGGGCATCCCTTCCGCAAGGACTTCCCGCTGACAGGCTACCAGGAGCTGCGCTACTCCGAAGAGGAGAAGCGCGTGGTCTACGAGCCGGTCGAGCTGCCGCAGGACTTCCGCACCTTCGAATTTCAGAGCCCGTGGGAAGGCGCCGATTACCCGCTGCCCGGCGACGAGAAGGCGACGATGCCGCCGGTGGTCGAGGTCAAGACCACCGAGAAGCCGCAGCAAACGGGGTCGGGCGAGAAGACCGACAAGAAGGCAGCCGAGAAGGTTGCGCCGGGCGCTTCTACCGGGACGACCAATCCGGGGCAGGGCGATCCGGCGCCGGTGACCACCGCCAAGGCCGAGCCGAAGGCGCCGAAACCGACAGAGGCGCGCCCGGCCAAGAAGCCGCGCAAGGGCAAGAGCCCCGACACGGCCGCGGCGACCGAGACAAAGCCACGCGCGCCGCGCAAGCCGCGGGCCAAGAAGACCGACGGAGACGGCGCATGAGCATGCCGGCCGTGATCAACCTGGCGGAGAAGCTCGGCGGCTTCTCCGATCACTGGAACCCCCGCATCGTCAACCGCTACAACGGCAACGAAGTGCGCCTGGCCAAGCTGAAGGGCGACTTCACCTGGCACGCGCATAGCGAGAGCGACGAACTGTTCCTCGTCCTGTCAGGCGAATTGGGCATCGAGTTCCGTGACGGCGTGTGCCGGCTGCAGGCGGGCGAAATGCTGGTCGTGCCGCGCGGCACCGAGCATCGTCCATTCGCCGACGAGGAAGCGCACGTGCTGATGATCGACCGTGAGGGCGAGCCCAACACCGGCGACAATCCGTCGCACATGACGCGCGAGACCCTGGAGACACTGGCATGAGCGCGCTCGTGCAGGAAACCTCGCCGACCACCGGCGACGAGGTCATCACCAACTACACGATCAACTTCGGCCCGCAGCACCCGGCCGCGCACGGCGTGCTGCGCATGGTCATGGAGCTCGACGGCGAGATCATCGAGCGGATCGATCCGCATGTCGGCCTGCTCCACCGCGGCACCGAGAAGCTGATCGAGTACAAGACCTACCTGCAGGCGCTGCCTTACTTCGACCGGCTCGACTATTGCAGCCCGCTGTGCATGGAGCACAGCTACGTGCTGGCGATCGAGAAGCTGCTCAATCTCGAGGTGCCGCTGCGCGCGCAGTACCTGCGGGTGCTGTTCGCCGAGCTGACCCGCATCTGCAATCACATGCTCAACCTCGGCTCGCACGTCATGGACGTCGGGGCGATGACCCCGAACCTGTGGTTGTTCGAGATCCGCGAAGACTGCCTCAACTTCTTCGAACGCGCCTCGGGCGCGCGGATGCACGCAGCGTGGTTCCGCCCGGGCGGCGTGCACCAGGACGTGCCGCTCAAGCTTCTGACCGACATCGGCGACTGGCTCGACACGCGCCTGCCGCGGCTGTTCGAGGACGCGATGAGCCTCGTGATCGACAATCGCATCTTCAAGCAGCGCAATGTCGACATCGCCAAGGTCAGCAAGGACGACGCGGTGGCGTGGGGCTTCTCGGGCCCGATGATCCGCGCCGCCGGCATCCCGTGGGACCTGCGCAAGAGCCAGCCCTACGACGTCTACGACCGGATGGACTTCGAGATTCCCGTCGGCACCAATTCGGACTGCTACGACCGCTTCATGGTCCGCGTCGAGGAAGTGCGCCAGTCGGCCCGCATCATGAAGCAGTGCCTCGCCGAGATGCCCGAAGGGCCGGTGGCGAGCGAGGACCGCAAGGTCGTCCCGCCCAGGCGCGCCGAGATGAAGCAGTCGATGGAAGCGCTGATCCACCACTTCAAGCTCTACACCGAGGGCTTCCACGTGCCCGCGGGCGAGGTCTACGTCGCCACCGAGAGCCCCAAGGGCGAGTTCGGCGTCTATCTGGTCAGCGACGGCAGCAACAAGCCGTACCGCTGCAAGATTCGCCCGACCGCGTTCAGCCACCTGCAGGCGATGGATTTCATGAGCAAGGGCCACATGCTGCCCGACGCGACCGCCATCCTCGGCGCGATCGACGTGGTGTTCGGGGAGTGCGATCGGTGAGCTACCTGAAGTCGCATGTTGTTGTCCTGATGCTGGCTTTGGCTGCGGGGCTGATTCTTACGCTGTCGATGGGAGCGGCCTTGAAGGTGGAGGCGGAGCACGGCGCTATCGTTGCGCATTTGCCGATGTTCATCTTCGGAACGGGCGCTGCGTGGCTTGTCTTGAGCGTCTGTCGCTATTTGGTGGTGCAGCGCGGAGCGGATCATGGCTGACCGTCACCTCGCCCCCGACACGCCCGAGCTGCGCGCGCGCTGGGGCACGTTTGCGTTCAACGCGATGTGGGACGCCAGGGCGAAGGAAGCAATCGCGCGCTATCCCGAGGGCCGCCAGCGTTCGGCGGTCATGGCGCTGCTAGACTACGCCCAGCGGCAAGTCGGCGAAGAGACCAATACCCAGGGCTGGCTGCCGATCCCGGTGATCGAATACGTCGCCCGCTATCTCGACATGCCGGTGATCCGCGTGCTCGAGGTCGCGACGTTCTACACGATGTACAACCTCGTGCCGGTCGGCCGCTTCCACGTGCAGGTCTGCGGCACCACGCCGTGCATGCTGCGCGGGTCGGACGACCTCATAGCGGCGTGCAAGAAGCGCGGGATGCACAAAGGGCACACGACCGACGACGGCCTGTGGACGCTGACCGAGGTCGAGTGCATGGGCAACTGCGCCTCGGCGCCGATGGTGCAGATCAACGACGACAACTACGAGGACCTGACGGCCGAACGGCTCAACCACATCCTCGACGAGCTCGCCGCCGGCCGCCAGCCGAAGACCGGCACGCAGGAGCCCGGTCGCCACACCGTCGAGCCGCTCGGCGGGCCGACGACGCTGAAGGAAATGGTCCACGAGAACCACGACTACCGGGGAGAATGGTAGCATGGAGCTCCTCGTCCCCGTCGTCGTCGCGCTGCTGCTTGTGGTGGTCGCCTGGAAGCTGCTCAAGGGCCTCGTGAAAACGCTCGCCCTGGTTGCGATCCTCGTGCTCGCGGCCTTCTATGTGCACCAGTCCGGAGGGTTCGGCTGATGTCCCCCGTTACCCTCAATCGTCATCCTGAACTCGTTTCAGGACCCATTCCTCGTCCCGGACCGTCCGCTTCGGCGGCGCGATGGGCCCTGAAACAAGTTCAGGGTGACGGGGATGTTTGGGCAGGAGGTGAATTGTGAGCCTCCAGGACAAGGACCGCATCTTCACCAACCTCTACGGCTTCCAGGACTGGCGCCTGAAAGCCGCGCAAACGCGCGGCGACTGGGATCAGACCAGGAAGCTGATGGAGATCGGCCAGGACGCGATCATCGAGGAGGTCAAGTCCTCGGGCCTGCGCGGCCGCGGCGGGGCCGGGTTCCCGACCGGGCTCAAGTGGTCGTTCATGCCCAAGGAAAGCAAGGACGGCCGCCCGAGCTTCCTCGTCATCAACGCCGACGAGTCCGAGCCCGGTTCGTGCAAGGACCGCGAGATCATCCGCCACGATCCGCACAAGCTGATCGAGGGCGCGCTGATCGCCGGCTTCGCGATGCGCGCGCGAGCCGCCTACATCTACATCCGCGGTGAGTTCATCCGCGAGGCCGAAACGCTATTCGCGGCGGTGGCCGAGGCCTACGAGGCCGGGCTGCTGGGCAAGAACGCGGCCGGTTCGGGCTACGACTTCGACGTCTTCGTCCACCGCGGCGCGGGGGCCTACATCTGCGGCGAAGAGACCGCGATGATCGAGAGCCTCGAGGGCAAGAAGGGCCAGCCACGGCTCAAGCCGCCGTTCCCGGCGGGGGCGGGGCTCTACGGTTGCCCGACGACGGTGAACAACGTCGAATCGATCGCGGTGGTGCCGACGATCCTGCGGCGCGGGGCGAGCTGGTTCGCGAGCTTCGGTCGCGAGAACAACAAGGGCACCAAGCTGTTCCAGATCTCCGGCCACGTCGAGAAGCCGTGCGTGGTCGAGGAAGCGATGAGCATCCCGTTCCGCGAGCTGATTGAGAAGCACTGCGGCGGCGTGCGCGGCGGGTGGGACAACCTGCTGGCGGTGATCCCCGGCGGCTCGTCGGTGCCGCTGGTCCCGGCCGAGCAGATCATGGACGCGCCGATGGACTTCGACGGGCTGCGCGAGCTCGGTTCGGGCCTCGGCACGGCGGGCGTCATCGTGATGGACAAGTCTACCGACGTGGTCCGCGCGATCAGCCGCATCAGCTACTTCTACAAGCACGAATCGTGCGGCCAGTGCACGCCGTGCCGCGAGGGCACGGGGTGGATGTGGCGGGTGATGGAGCGGCTGCGCACCGGCGATGCCGACGCCGACGAGATCGACACGCTGTTCCAGGTCACCAAGCAGGTCGAGGGCCACACGATCTGCGCGCTGGGCGACGCGGCGGCTTGGCCGATCCAGGGGCTGATTCGGCATTTCCGGCCGGAGCTCGAGCGCCGCATCGCCGAGCGGCAGGCTGGGATGCAGGAGGCGGCAGAGTGAGCCAGGCGGTTCGCCTTGCCATGGCCCACGCGCCCGACATGCTGCCCGTTGCGGTCGGCCTGACGATGGATTTGCGGCGTCGCGGACCGGCGCCGGTTGTCTGGGGGGGGGAAGATGAGGGGTATTGCGATCGCGCTGGCGATTGCGGCGGCCTGCACCCTGGCCGTCGACGTCACCGCGCAGACCAACGACGACGAGTACACGCCGCTCAACTCGCGCATTCGGCGCGATCGGCAGTTTCCGACGGACATCGTCAATCGCTGGCGCAACGAGACGAGCGAGGTCAGCCGCAAGCGCAGCCGGGAAATGATGAGCCAGTTCAGCCGCTGCATGTACAACCGCTCGCACGAAGGTGCGCTGTCGTTGCTCGAGCGAACCGACTTCGGGTTCGTGGAGTTCGAGCAGATCGGGCTGGACAACGACCGGGCACTGCGGAACTTCGGATTCCGCGACTGCCTGTCGCGTGTGGCGAACACGCACGGGACGGGGGTGCAGCTGCGCTTCTGGGCGGGGGCGCTGCGGCAGTGGCTGCTTCAGGAAGCTTACCTGGATCGCTACAAGAGCGAGCCGACCTGGGTGCGCGCGGGCGACTTCGTAGCCGAGCGCTCGCTGCCGCTGTCGGGGCAGAATCCGCAGGTGAAGAACGCGCTGGATTTCGCCGACTGCGTGGTGGCGACCGATCCCTATACGGCGGACTTCTTCTTCCGCACCTCTGCCGGGTCCTCGGAGGAGAGACAGGCCATCGGCGAACTCACGCCTTCGCTCGGGTCCTGCCTGCCGGAAGGTGTCCAGCTGGAGCTGTCACCCGTCCAATTGCGCGTGTGGGTGGGCGAGGCGCTGTGGCACGCTGCGAACCATTCGAACGCGGCTCCCCGCGAATCGGCGCCCGGGCAGGAGGCCGCGCAGTAGCGCTGTCGCGCTTCCCGACCTCCTCCGACCGGGGCCCGTTCTCCATGGCGGGACCGCGCGCGCCGTTCTCGCCCCCTAGGTTTTCGTTCTTGGAAGCGCCCGATGCCTAAAGTCACCGTAGACGGTCAGGAAATCGAGGTCCCCAACGGGGCCACCGTGCTGCAGGCCTGCGAGCTGGCCGGCAAGGAGATTCCGCGCTTCTGCTATCACGAGCGGCTGAGCATCGCCGGCAACTGCCGGATGTGCCTGGTCGAGGTGAAGCCCGGGCCGCCGAAGCCGCAGGCGAGCTGCGCGCTGCCGGCTGCCGACGGCCAGGAAATCCGCACCGACAGCCCGATGGTCAAGGCCGCGCGCGAGGGGGTGATGGAGTTCCTGCTGATCAACCACCCGCTCGACTGCCCGATCTGCGACCAGGGCGGCGAATGCGACCTGCAAGATCAGGCGATCGCCTACGGCCGCGGCGCCTCGCGCTACGAGGAAAACAAGCGCGCGGTGACCGAGAAGTACATGGGTCCGCTGATCAAGACGATCATGACCCGCTGCATCCACTGCACCCGCTGCGTGCGCTTCTCCGAGGAGATCGCCGGAGTCGACGAGATCGGCGCGCTCTACCGCGGCGAGGACATGCAGATCACCACCTACCTCGAGCAGGCGGCCAAGCACGAGCTCAGCGCCAACGTGATCGACCTGTGCCCGGTCGGGGCGCTGACCAGCGCGCCCTACGCCTTCGAGGCGCGGCCGTGGGAGCTCAAGAAGACGCTCGGCATCGACGTCAGCGACGCGATGGGCTCGAACATCCGCGTCGACAGCCGCGGGCGCGAGGTCATGCGCGTGCTCCCGCGCAACAACGACGACGTCAACGAGGAGTGGCTCAGCGACAAGGCGCGCTACCAGGTCGAGGGGCTGACGCGGCGCCGGCTCGACAAGGTATGGATCCGCAAGAAGGGCAAGCTCGAGCAGGCGAGCTGGAGCGAGGCGTTCGCGGCAATCGCCAAGGCGAAGCCCGGTGCGAGCATTGCCGCGGTCGCAGGCGATCTCGTCGACTGCGAGACGATGTTCGCGGCCAAGGCGCTGCTGCGCGCGATGGGCTCGAGCCTGATCGAGAGCCGCCAGGGCGGAATGGCCTATCCGGTCGAAAACCTCGCGGCGGTCAATTTCAACTCGACCTTCGCCGGGATCGAGGAGGCCGACGCGGTCCTCATCGTCGGCAGCCACGTGCGCTGGGAAGCGCCGCTGCTCAACGTGCGGCTGCGCAAGGCCGCCAAGCGCGGGGCGAAGGTGTTCGTCGTCGGGCCGCACTGGGACCCGACTTATCCGGCCGAGTTCCTCGGCGACGACGCGGCGGTGCTCGGCAATCTGCCGGCGCACGTGAGCGAAGCGATGGCGAAGGCCGATCGGCCGGCGGTGATCGTCGGCGCGGGCGGCCTGGTCGCGGGAGCGCTCGGCCCGGCGTTGGCTCTCGCCGAGCAGTGGAAGCTGGTCCGCGACGGGTGGAACGGCTTCAACGTGCTGCACCTCGCGGCGTCGCGGATGGGCTCGCTGATGCTCGGCTTCGCGCAGAGCGGCGGTATGGCCAACCTCGTCGCGGCCAAGCCCAAGGTGCTGCTGTCGCTCGGCGCGGACGAGATGGACTACGGGCCGTTCGAGAGCGCGCTCAAGGTCTACATCGGTCACCACGGCGACAAGGGCGCGCACGCGGCGGACGTGATCCTGCCGGCGAGCGCCTACACCGAGAAGGCGGGAACCTATGTCAACGCCGAGGGCCGCGTGCAGTTCGCCGACAAGGCGGTGTTCGCTCCGGGCGATGCCCGCGAGGACTGGACGATCCTGCGCGCTCTGGCCGATGCCTTCGGCGTGTCGGTTGGCTTCGACAGCTTCGACGAGCTGCGCGCGGCGATGATCGCCGAAGCGCCGGCGCTCGGCCGTGAAGGGCTGGCCGATTACGGCGCGCTGCCCAAGGCCGACGCGAAGGCCGAGGCCAAGGGCAGGATCGCCTACCCGATCAAGGACTTCTACCTGACCAACCCGATCGCCCGTGCGGCGCCGACGATGCAGCGCTGCTCGGCGGAACTGCTCCACGGCGAAGACCTGGCGGAGGCGGCGGAATGAACCGGCGCGAGATGCAATTAAATAGGGACTGTCCCTATTTTTCGACCGGCGCCGCAGTGCCCGGGCGCCGCGCGCGCCTGAAAGAGGGACAGTCCCTATTTAATTGCGCGAGGGACGGCCGATGACTGCCTGGTTTCAATCGCTCGGCATGACCTACGAATGGGCGTGGTTCGTCGCGACCATCTCCGGCATCCTGCTGATCGCGCTGCCGCTGATGCTGGCGGTGGCGATGATCATCTACGCCGACCGCAAGATCTGGGCGGCGATGGCGCTGCGGCGCGGCCCGAACGTGGTCGGCCCGTTCGGCCTGCTGCAGAGCTTCGCCGACGGCCTCAAGGTGTTCCTGCAGGAAACCATCATCCCCTCGGCGTCGAACAAGGGCATCTTCCTGATCGCGCCGATCATCACCTTCACCGTCGCGCTGATGGCCTGGGCGGTGATCCCGTTCAATTCGGGCGCGGTGCTCGCCGACATCAACGTCGGCCTGCTGTACATCCTCGCGATCAGCTCGCTCGGGGTCTACGGCGTGGTCATGTCGGGCTGGGCTTCGAACTCGAAGTACCCGTTCTTCAGTGCAATGCGCGCCGCAGCTCAAATGATCTCGTACGAGGTCTCGATCGGCTTCATCCTGATCTGCGTGGTGCTGTGGGCCGGCAGCTTCAACCTCAACGCGATCATCGAGGCGCAGCGCGGGCACGGGCTCGGCCTGGTCAACGGGTTCTTCTTCAACCTGCTGCTGTTCCCGATGTGGGTCGTGTTCCTGATCTCCTCGCTGGCCGAGACCGCGCGCGCGCCGTTCGACCTGACCGAGGCGGAATCGGAGCTCGTCGCCGGCTACCAGACCGAATACTCGTCGATGAGCTTCGCGCTCTTCTGGCTTGGCGAGTACGCCAACGTGCTGCTGATGTGCGCGCTCAACGCGATCCTGTTCTTCGGCGGCTGGCTGCCCCCGCTCGACTGGGAGCCGCTGTACTGGATCCCGGGCTGGATCTGGTTCTTCGCCAAGATCTTCCTGTTCTTCTTCATCTTCAGCTGGGTCAAGGCGACCGTGCCGCGGTTCCGCTATGACCAGCTCATGCGCCTCGGCTGGAAGGTGTTCCTGCCGCTCAGTCTGGTGTTCGTGGTGCTCGTCTCCGGCTGGCTGATGTTTACCCGTTACGGAGTGCCGGCATGACCGTCGCCCAGCTCATCAAGTCGTTCACGCTGTGGGAGTTCATCCAGGCGCACTGGCTGACGTTGAAGTACTTCTTCAAGCCCAAGGCGACGATCAACTACCCGTACGAGAAGAACCCGCTCAGCCCGCGGTTCCGCGGCGAGCACGCGCTGCGTCGCTATCCGAACGGCGAAGAGCGCTGCATCGCCTGCAAGCTGTGCGAGGCGATCTGCCCGGCGCAGGCGATCACGATCGAGGCCGAGCCGCGTGAGGACGGCAGCCGCCGGACCACGCGCTACGACATCGACATGACGAAGTGCATCTACTGCGGCTTCTGCCAGGAGGCATGCCCGGTCGATGCGATCGTCGAAGGGCCGAACCTCGACTACTCCACGGAGACGC